>CAMDPK010000047.1 GCA_945904015.1 Candidatus Kuenenia stuttgartensis
GTCTACTACCGCTGCACCTACTACAACGTCCCCCAGCATCCGCGCACTCGTGTCACCGAAGCCGACATCGACCGGCAGGTACTCGCCATTTTCGACAAGATGCGAATCGAGAGCGAAGACATCCGCGAGTGGGTTCTTGCCGTCTTGCGCTCACAGACCAAGGACACTCAAGCAGACTCGCTCGCCCAACGAGCCGAACTCAATCGCCAGTTGACACTGACGGTCAGCCAGCAGAACCGACTTGTAGACATGCGAATCAGCCAGGAGATTGACGCCGATCTATTCGCGGCAAAGCAGACGGATCTGCGCGACAGAATCGCCGGTCTGAAACTCCAATTGGATGTTGTGGACCGCTCGCACGACGAAATGTGCGACTTGGCGGTGAAAGTTTTTGAACTTTCGCAATCGCTTCGCCAGAAATGGCTTACCGCCGACTACGCCACAAAACGTCGAATCCTCGAAATCGTCTTTTTGAACTGCCGACTCGACGACACAACTCTCGTTCCCACAATGAGAAAGCCCTTCGACGTGCTCGTCGAAGGGCTTCTCGTCTCATCAAGTCGGGATGACAGGATTTGAACCTGCGACTTCCTGGTCCCAAACCAGGCGCTCTAGCCAAGCTGAGCTACATCCCGTGATCAAGGGGGCGGAGTCTAGGTGGGTCGCGCGAGACCGTCAACGAGCGGTTTCACGTGGAACGATTCTCGTCAGGCGGCTCGACGAAGCACACGCAGCACACGCTCGAAGTCATCGTTCGAGCCGAACGTGATCAGGATCTGACCGGATTCTTTGCCACGCAGCTTGATCTCGACGGGAACGCCCAACAGATCGCGCAATTGTTTTTGCAGCGACAAGACGTGCTGAGTAGCGGTGGGCTTCGCCTTGTGTCGCGGGTCGAAGGCAACGGTCTCGGAGCTGGATTTCGGTTCGGCGAGCAATTCGCGAACGGCCGCCTCTGTCGCGCGAACGGAGAGGGATTCCGATTCGATTCGTTGGCAGAGAGCGATCTGCTGCTCGGCGCGCAATGACAGCAGCGATCGCGCGTGGCCGCCGCTGATCTTGTCGGAGCGGAGCGATTGCTTGACCGGCTCGGCGAGGTCGAGCAAGCGGAGCAGGTTTGAAACGGTCGAACGGTCGAGGCTGAGTTGCTTCGACAACTCTTCGATCGTGCGGCCGAATTGCTGGAGGTAGTTGGCGAACGCCTGAGCTTTTTCCAGGACGTTCAAGTCTTTTCGCTTGAGGTTCTCTTCCAGCGCGACTTCGCAGACTTGCTGCTCTTCGAGTTCGAGGACACGGCACGGCACGGTCGCCAAGCCCGCTTGTTTGGCGGCCATCAACCGCCGCTCGCCGGCAATGAGTTGCCAGCCGCCGTTGGGCAATGCTCGGACCAGCAGCGGTTGAAGCACGCCGTGCTGCTGGATGCTGTCGCTGAGTTCGCGGAGGGAGGACGCTTCGAACTCGGTGCGCGGTTGATACGGGTTTCGCTCGATGGCGTTGACCGGCATCTGCCGCAGTTCGCCCTGCGGAGCCGCTGGCTCGCCGCTGCCCGTTGAGACGGGCATATCCGTCGCCGCGACATCGTCGCCGAGCAACGCATTCAATCCACGTCCCAACCGCCGCCGAATCTGCACTCGTTCATCCATGCCATCCATGGCTGGTCCCTCGTCTTGATGATGAATTCGATTTTGGCTCGCGCGATTCGTAGGGTGGGACAAGCTCGCTTCGAGCGCCGGCCCACCGCGTATCGCGGGAACATGCCGATGGTGGGCCGGCGCTCGAAGCGAGGTTGTCCCACCCTACCGCTTGATCACGGCGATCGGAGCGGGATTGTTACCCGGCTTCGGGCAAACGAGGCAAGACGTGTTCCACGTGGAACGATGACCGCTCACTCCGGAACGCGGACGCGATAGAGCCGAACTTCCAACGGTTCGCGATGGGCACGCAACTGCGTTGCGCTGACGTCATCCAGTCGGACGAAGTCGCTGGCGTCATACGGGTAGCTGGCAATCAGCTCGAACTGATCGGCCCGTTTGGCGAACTCGTCCGCGAACGCTGGACTCCGCTGAGCGTGCGGCCCGGTCACCAAAAACGTCGGCAGCCTCCGAGTCGCCTCGATGTCTACGAAGTTGAGATTCCCGGCCGGCTGCACGGCCACGCGGTCGGCCGGCAGGTGGAAGAAGAGGCCCGGCTCGGCGTAGACGTAGAGCACTGCTCGAATGTCGGTGCCAGCGGCACGCTGGGGCAGATTCGACCTGACAAAAACGTCGTCTCGAAGACGAGCAGACAGCTCGCGGAGTGCGGTTCGAGGTTGCAATGCCGGAGTGTGAATCGCGACGTTCGGCAAAATTGACCCGACGCACACAACGCCAATGACAAACACAATGATCCGTGGAAACAACCACCCAGTTTGAGTCTTTAAGCGAGACGCCCTGACAAACTCACCAGGCCGAGTCGCCAAGAGAATAATTGCGAGCAACCAGGGCAACGTGAGTCTCGGATAAGCGCGGTACATCGGAATGCTGAGCGTCAATCCAAGCGTCCAAGCTGTGACCAGCCAGTCGGCTTGAGAGAAAGGCGGGAAGAAGCGGCTACGCAAACGACTTGCCAATTCGGCTGCAAACTCCGAACGGGAATCTGTCAGCGATCGGTGATATCGAACGGTTCGGTATCCACCGACGAGTATCTGAAGAGCAGCAATCGTCACCAAAATCACGTTGATCCCAAATGGAAACGCGAGCATGGCCACGAGGAATAACCCGGTCGAAACGTCTGCGGAAAAATACGCAACGTATTCTTGGCCGAGCGCCGGCAACTCCGCACAATCAAGTCCTGCCCCGGATTCGATCCGCTTCCTGACCCACCAAGCCATATGCGACCTGGGAGTTGAGAGGAAAGAAAGCCACAAAAAAATGAGTACCAAAGCTAGGAATCGACTGTCGAACGCATCGAGTGCCTTAAGCTGCTGAATCGCCCTGTCGGTCCAACCTTCGAAACCACCGACATAATTGCGATGGTTGGCAGCGACTTCTCCATAGCCGTTAGGCAGCGAGAACCAAAAGCAACTCCACACCAAAACTGCTGTCACTGCGCTAAGTCCCCAGATCGCAATGCGCCGCCAGAAGTGCCGTTCGATTTGACATGGGAATAGCAACCAAGCCAACAAGCCGCTGAGGCTGATTGCGAGCGGGAGCCAGCCGTTGTACTTGGTCCACCAGGCGAGGCCAGTGGTGACTCCGGCGGCGATGGCGGTGAGCCAGGAGAGGTCGCGGAAGGATCGTTCGAACAAGTACACGGCGAGCAGCAGCCAAAAGCAGAGCGGCACGTCGGTCAGCGCGCTGCGGCTGAAGGCGATGTGGAAGTCGCTGAGGCTGAGCAGTGTCGCGGCGCCGATTCCGGAGAGCGGTCCGAACCATTGGCGGCCGACCCACCAGATGAGCGGGATTGTCAGTGTGCCGAAGAGCAGTGACGGCAGCATCGGGGCGATGCCTTTGTCGCCGAAGAAAATGATCGACCATTCGATCAGCCAGGGGACCAGCGAGGGGGCGTAAAGGTGGCGGTCGGGGTATTGGTCGCCTCGATCTGGGAACAAAAGGTTAGAGGCATAAACGCCTTCGTCGAAGTGCTCGATGGCCATTGCCGAGGGGAACGCGAAGCGGACGGCGGCTCCGAGAAGCGTGATGGCGACGACGGCCCAAAGCTCGTAGCGAGAGATCGGTTGCTCGCGAGGCTCGCTGGCGGGTTGGATTTGGGAAGCGACGGCGTTCACAAGGCGGCTTTCGAGGATGACGGCCAAAGGTTGGCAGTAGGCTGGCAGCGTGCGGTCGGGCGGTCAACTACCAGTCCGGCATAGGACAAACAGGACGGATGGGGCAAATACGTCCTATGAGTCGCATCCGTCCTGTTTGTCTGACATGTTTCCGGCGACCAAATTTCAGGCTTCATTCGCACGAGCCGTACAGTCGTCGCAGTCTTGCCGTCCATCCGGGCTTGCCAGGGTTCTGGTTGTATTGCATGTCACGATGCTGATCGTTCTACGCAGCTTGCCACATTTGCGGGTGGATCGACTCGGTCGCATGGCATGGCGTCCAGCGAACACACCGCTCGCAGCGATTCGCTGATCGAAGAAGTCAAAGGACTTAAAGGACATCGCCTTGGTATGCCGAAAATGATGTCCAGACAGTTGGCGACGGAACGATTCACCGAGCCGCGTGAAGCGATTGTCACGTGGTTCCTGAAACAAACGCCGACACTAGGGGGGCTAGTTGCTTGGGACTTTGTGCCCGCGTGAAAACGCGAGCCTCATAGTCCCGCCGCGACCAGCCGTAGGCGATTACGGGCTGGTAGCGCGAGCTGCTTTCCTCCTGGATGTCGTAAGGGAGTTTTCAGCAGGATCGGAACGGAGTCAGAATCAGATTCTGCGTTCAGTCGTACTGGCGGTGGCGGAGCCATCTCCACTGGAACAAAACCCTGAGACAGCCCCAACCCAAACTGGCGATGGTTCTCAAATAGGACCCGAAGGCTACGTGAGCCACCATCGCATCGGGGGGTGCCGGAGTGGAAGAGATCAAATTCCGCACGGTACAGAGTACGTGATTGGAGCCCGCGATGAAGACGATCTTCACTACTGGTCAGGTAGCAAAGATCTGCAAAGTAGCACCCCGCACGGTGAGCAAGTGGTTTGATTCGGGACGCCTTCGCGGCTACCGAATTCCCGGCTCCCAGGACCGCCGCATTCCTCGCGAACATCTGATTCGCTTCCTCAAAGAGCATGGTATGCCTTTGGGAGAGCTGGAAGATGAAGCGATGGGCAAGGTCTTGATTGTCGGCACCGACCCTGTGATTCGTGGTAGCCTCAACGAGATGATGGGCTCAGATGAGTTCAAACTCGAGACGGCTCAGAGCGGATTCGAGGCCGGCATCCAGGCGGAAAGCCTGCATCCTGATTGCGTCGTCATTGACTTCGCAATGGGCCGCAGCGACGCCTTGATGATCGCTGGCAACCTGCGGAAGAACCCAGAGTACGCCGAGACGGTCTTAATTGGCCTGCTCAGCGATGAAGACAACGCCAGCGGTTTTGACCGCACGATCTTCAACGAAACGTTCCGCAAGCCATTCGATGTGGCTCTGTTGGCGGAGCGAGTTCGGACTCTCGTGGGTCGCAAGAAGCAACTCGTGTAACTTCGCAGATGTCGGAGGTACCCACCGCCGGAGCTTGTTATTGGCGCCAAGGAAGGCTCCGCGGCAGTTGGTTCCCAGACGATAGCCTGATCAGCGCGAAAGCGAATGAACTCGGCCGGCAACGGCCGAGTTTTTTTGTTGCGCCGATTTCTGTCTTCGGCCGGACAATGCCGTCCGATTCCCAGACGTGACCTGACCGCTAAACTTCCCTCGCCTCAAGCTGAAGGGAGTTGCTCATGGTTGCCGCATCACAAACGACTGACGAACGGATCTCCGCGCTCACCGCTCACAATTGGAGTCCACAACCTGCGCCGGCGAAGTGGGTGCAAGCTGTGCTGGATGACGCCGTCCAGCGCAGCCCGTTTCTTGCGGCGCTGCGCCGCCGGATGTTCGACGAGACCGGAACACGGCTGCTCGATTGGATCGACCACTTCGCGTTCCCTGTGGATGACGTGGCCTTGGCACAGTTGACCCAGGTTGGCTACGAGCCAGACACGACCGTTCCGAAAGTCCGAGCCTGGACGCATTCGCTCGGTCTGTTTCCGCGAGTTCGCGTTCATGTGGGCAAGGCTCGGCAGGTTTTTCTGAAAGTGGAAGTGGTCGTCGATTTCCTCGCGGCGCACAACCTGAGCGACGTGGCCATTCAAGGCGTTTCACTTGCGGCCGTTCGCCGAGCGCGAGTCGCTCACGAAAACGGCATCGAAGTTTGGGTGTTGGAGCGGCACGGATCGCTGGCCTTCGAGCCAGCCCTCGACAAAGTGGTTCCGCTCGACGCGATTGCGAAGCACTCGGAAGCGATACGACTGCGGCAGCGAGACTTCGACAATTCTGCGGACGGCTTCGCGCTGGCGAGTCGATTGGCCGAAGCGGCGATTGCTGAACTCGGCCGGGACCGCACTTGCGAGTTGTTCTTCGCGGCGGAGCGAGATTACTGGCAACGTCGCAATCGTGCGGGTCGCAAACAGCGAGCGCGGCAGGAAGCACTCGGTCTTGGTTGGGCGAATCACGATCATCACACATATCGGTCGAGCCGCGCGCAGTTCACACGGCTGATCGCGTTCCTCGAAAAGTTAGGATTTCAACTTCGCGAGCGTTTTTACGCCGGGCGCGAGGCGGGTTGGGGGGCGCAAGTCATCGAGCATCCAGTGACCGGCGTGACAATCTTTGCGGACGTGGATCTGTCACCCGAAGAAGTTTCACAGGACTTCTCGCACGAACCGTTGCCGCCGCGTGAGGAACTCGGCACTGTCGGCTTGTGGTGCGAGTTGCATGGCGAGGCATTCTTGCAGGCGGGTTTGCATCACCTCGAATGCCAGTTCGATTTCAATGCGACGCGAGATCAACTGGATGAAGCCGGCATCCTGACGATGCCGCCGTTTACGGACTTGCCGTATCTCCGTCAGGCATTCACGAAGGGCGAAATCTGGCCGGTGAATCCGCAGCGAGTCGAGAGATTGTTGGCGTTGAATCAAATCTCGCCAGAACAAGCTCAGCAGTTTTTGAGCAACGGCGTGATCGGCTCGCACTTGGAGATCTTGCAGCGGGACGATGGCTACAAAGGCTTCAACCAGAGCGGGATCAGCGAGATCATTTCCGCCACCGATCCGCGCCGCGCGTGAAGCGAATCGTAGCAGGCACACTCCGTGTGCCGTCCGTTGAACGTCGAACGGAATCAATCCGACGGCACACGGAGTGTGCCTGCTACGATTGTCCGGTTGTGCCGAGTCTGTCGGTCGTTTGTCGGCAGCAGATGGTGTCGGTCGAGAAAGCGTGCAAAGGTGAAACGGCTGCTTACGTTCGCCAAGAGGCTCGAACATCATGGCCGAACCGGATTTGCCGCCAGGAGAGCGGTTGCTCTGGTCGGGTTCATCGAGGCGGGTTGAGTCGGGTCAACCAGCCCCCGTTGAGTGCAGGACAAGCTCGTCGTGTGGGACGGACACCACGCGGGCAATGACGAGCGTTCGTGGCGGCATCATGCTTTCTTCTTCGCGCGACATCTTGCTGATCGAAGACAGCCGGCGGTTTGTTGAGCGGATGAATGACGCGACCCCCAGCATCGTTTACATCCTGGATGTTGAGTCACGGCGATTGGTCTACGCGAACGACAAACTCCGAGTGGTGCTGGGCTATGAGCTCGACGAGGTGCGGGACTGGAGCGAAGAGTTTCTGACGAATACGGTTCATCCGGACGATCTCGCGCGAGTGCGGCAAGCGCTGACGGACACGGTCAGCATTCGAGATGACGAAGCTCAGGAGGTGGAGGCCCGCCTTCGAGATGTGGACGGAAGTTGGCTCTGGTTGCATAGCCGCATGGTGATTTTCCGGCGCACGTCTGACGGAGCTGTGCAACAGGTGTTGGGTGTGGCCGACGACATCACCGATCGCAAAGTGGCCGAGGATCAGGCTCGGCAGCAGCAAGAGCAATTGGTTTACCTATCGCGGTTGACGATGCTGGGTGAGTTGGCGACCGGCATCGCGCACGAACTGAATCAGCCGTTAATGGCGATCGCGAACTACGCTCAGGCGTCGTTGCGGCGTGTACGATCCGGCGAGTGGTCGCGCGAAGAACTGACGAAGTGCTTGGAGAAGACTTCGCAACAGGCTCTCCTGGCGGGCGAGATCATCAAACGACTGCGGCGGTTGGTCAGCAAGCGTCCGCCGGAGCAAACCGAAACCGATCTGAACGACACGATCCGTGATGTCGTGGAGATGGTCCGCACCGAGGCCGAGGGACGCGAAGTCCATTTGCGGCTCGAACTGCCAGAGGAAATGCCTCGCGTTCGTGCGGATCGCATCCAGTTGCAACAGGTCATGCTGAATCTGGTCCAGAACGGCTTCGAGGCGATGCACGGCACAGCATCGGAAGACCGCTGTCTGACGGTCGAGTCGCGGCTGATCGATCACGACCGCGTTGCCGTGAGCGTCCGCCACGAAGGCGAGGGGTGCGAATCGAGGCACTTGGATCGTCTGTTCGAGCCGTTCTTCACGACCAAGGATCAGGGGTTGGGAATGGGTCTGTCGATCAGCCGTTCGATCATCGAATCACACGGCGGGCGGCTTACGGCTCGCCCCAATGCGACTCGTGGTTTGACGTTTCAATTCACGTTGCCGATTCGTCCGGAGGTGGCGGGATGATTGTGACAGAAACCCAGAACTCGACGGTCTTCGTGCTGGATGACGAACCGGCCGTGCGCGATTCGCTCCGTGAATTGCTGGAGTCAGAGCACTATCAGGTCCACACGTTTGGTTCGCCGAATGAGTTCTTGCAGTCGCCCGACACAAGACAACATGGGTGTTTGATTCTCGACCTGAAGATGCCGGGAATACACGGGCTGGAAGTCCTGCGAGCGGTCATGTGTCAGAAGCCAAGTCTGCCGACGATTGTGCTGACTGCGTTTGCCGAAGTTCCTGCTGTTGTCTCGGCGATGAAAGCAGGTGCGGTCAATCTGTTGGAGAAGCCGTGCAGCCACGACCAGTTGCTCGCTGCGGTGCGTGACGCGATCGCACAATCCGAACAAGACTGTGAGCAGCAGACAAGTTCTGACGAAGTGCAGGCCAAGATCAACCGGCTGTCGCTTCGCGAACGGGAGATTTTCCAGCAGTTGATCTCCGGGATGAACGTCAAACAGATCGCTCTGAATTCTGGAACCAGTCCCAACACGGTTCGCAATCAACGCAGCAGCATCCTGGAAAAAATGGAAGCCGATTCGCTGGCCCAACTGGTACGGATGGTGCTCGAAGCTAGCTGAAGAGCGGGCGATTGATGATTTCTCATTCGCCCCGCTTGATCACAAATCGCCAACGACCAATATCCAATGGCCACCGACCGGACACACGCCGCTCATGATCCATTGAAAGTTGTGACAGTAGCGCCTGCGTTCGAACCCATCACGTCGTGTAGTCCGCATTCAGCCGCACATATTCGGCCGTGAGGTCGCTGGTCCAATAGCGAATACGAGCGTTGCCGAGCGTCAGAGTCATCTCGATGTGCGTGTCGCGATTGTTGCGGATGCTGTCAGAGACCGTCTTCGGATCGAACGGCAGCGGCGCTCCGTCGCGATAGACGTCGAGACCGTTGATGCTCAGCGAGATGTCTTCTTCTCGCAACGGCACTCCCGCGTATCCGGCGGAGGAAACGATGCGGCCCCAATTCGGATCGGCTCCGTGGATTGCCGTCTTGTTGAGCGGACTGTCGGCGATCGTCTTGGCGATGCGAAACGCCTCGTCGCGCGTCCGCGCGCCGATCACGTCGATCGTGATGAAATGCGTGGCCCCTTCCGCATCGCGAATGATCGCGGTGGAGAGGTCCGTGCAGACTTCGTCGAGCAGCTTTTGAAAATTCACACGGCTGTCGGCGTCGAGCAATCCGGTTCCGGAAGCTCCGTTGGCGAGCAGGAGCACGGTGTCGCTCGTGCTGGTGTGACCTTCGACGCTGATGCAGTTGAAGCTCTGATTGACCGACACGCGCAGCGCAGCGTCGGCTTCAGTTGGGGTCAATTCGGCATCGGTCATGATCGTGCAGAGCATCGTCGCCATGTTCGGAGCGATCATCGCCGCCCCTTTGCAGGCTCCGCTGATTCGCACGGTTTTCGTTCCGTTTGCACCGCGCAGTTCGGCCGAACGAGTGGCCTGCTTCGGGACGGTGTCGGTCGTCATGATTGCTCGCGCGGCCAAATCAAACGCGGACGGTGTGCTCGCGAGCGCTGTCGCCGCTTGCGGGATACCCGCTTCGAGTTTCTCCATCGGCAGGAACCGACCGATGACTCCCGTCGAGCAGACCAGCACATCGTCCGCGTTGCAGTTCAGCGATTTCGCAACCGCATCCGTCATTCGGCGAGCGTCTGCGATTCCTCGATCGCCCGTCGCCGCGTTCGCGTTTCCGGCGTTAATTACGACTGCTCGGCCGGTTGTCCGAGGCACACGCTCGCGGCAAACTTTGACCGGTGCTCCGCAGACGAGATTCGTCGTGAAGACTCCCGCGGTCGCGGCTGGACGATCGGAAACGAACAACGCCAAGTCGAGCCTTCCGACATCGCCACGAATTCCGCAGGCGACACCAGATGCTTGAAAACCGAGAGGCAACGAGAACTCGGACATGCGATCTGCTCTCAAGTGGGAAAGACTCTGTGAATCGTGCGACAGAATGTAGCCGCGACACCGACGCGCATGAAATCGTCACGCAGTCGCCAGCCGGAGTGCGATCTCGCAGGCTTGAAGATAGCTGGGGATGTGCAGCACTTCGTCGGTGGTGTGGATAGCCGACTGACCACAGCCGAGGGTCACAGTTGCTAGGCCGTGAGCGGTCAGCCAATTGGCGTCGAGGCCGCCGTTGCTGACTCGCGTTTCCGGTTCGAGTCCGATCGAGCGGATCGCGTCGCAGGCGACGACGACCGACGGTTCGGTGAGTGCGAGCCGAAAGGATTCGTACTTGTGCTCGGCCTTGAAGTCGATGCGGCCCGACTGGCCGGCGTCGGTGCGGACTTGCTTGGCGGCTTTCGTGAAGGCATCTCGGAAGGCGTTGACGATCTTGGTGCGGAACTTCGGATCGTGGCTGCGGGCTTCGGCTCGCAGTCGAACATGCGATGTCACGACGTTGGTCGCATCGCCGCCGTTGATGATGCCGATGTTGCTCGTGCCTCGGTGCTTGCCCTTGACGATCAGCCCATGCCAGCCGTTCGTCGTGAGATCGGCAATCGCGAGACTTGCCATCGCGATCGCACTGGCGCCTTGTTCGGGATGCGCACCGGCGTGAGCGGGCGTGCCGAAGACGTCGATGTGGATGTCGTAGGCCCCGGTCGCTCCGATCGCGGCGGCGTGAGCGGCTCCGCCGTCCCAATTGAAGCACAACTTCGGATTGCCCAGCGCTCGCGGCTGAACGTGACGTGCTCCGAGCAAGCCGATCTCTTCCTGCACGGGCCAGAAGAAGGTCAGCGGCGGATGCGGCAGTTTGTGTTTCAGGATCGTCAGCAGCGTGTTGAGAATCACCGCCGCGCCGGATCGATCGTCTCCGCCAAGGGCCGTGTTCGGATCAGCCGACTTGATGAGGTCGCCATCTCGCACCGGTTTGGCTCCGACCGCGAGCGGCACCGTGTCGACGTGAGCCATCAGCAGCCGTCGAAGCCCGCGCTTCATGCCGGGAAGTTTGACGATCAGATTGCCGACCTCGCCGCCAGCCGAACTGCGCTTGTTTGTGTCGTCGATCGTGACTTGCGAGTCGGGGACTCCGGCGCGTTTCAGCATGTCGCGCAAGAACTGGACAACGCGGCCTTCTTGCGTGCTCTTGCCCGGAATGGGGATGAGGTCAATGACCAGTTTGATCGCGGCGGATTCGTCGATGTGAGTCATGCGGCTGACTCTACGCGGCGTCGCTGAGGAGTTCCAGGCGGCCTTCGGTCAGGCGGACGAGGCGGTGTGCGGAGCGGGCGAGGCTCTCGTCGTGCGTGACCATCACGATCGTCAGTCCCTCTTGTTCGTTGAGGTTTCGCAGCAGGCCGATAATCTCCTGGCCGGTGCCGGCGTCGAGGTTTCCAGTCGGCTCGTCCGCCAGCAGGATTTCGGGTTTTGCGACCAACGCACGCGCGATCGCGGCACGCTGCATCTCGCCGCCGGAGAGTTCGTTCGGCTTGTGCTTGAGGCGATGCGTGAGGCCGACTTTTTCGAGGATCTCTTCGGCTGCGAGGCGGAACTCGTGACGACGTTTCCAATAACTGAGCATCGAGTGCCGGATCATCAGCGGCGCGAGGACGTTTTCCAAAACATTCAGTTCCGGCAGCAGGTGATAGAACTGGAAGACGAATCCGAAGACGCGGTTTCGCAATTCGTCGCGGGTCTTCGGCGGCAAGTCGTCGATGCGGTCGCCGTCGAGCAGCACTTCGCCGACGCTCGGCGAGTCGAGCAAGCCCATGACGTGCAGCAGCGTGCTCTTGCCAGAGCCGGATTGACCGACGATCGAGAGGAACTCTCCGCGCCGGATGTTGATCTCGACGCCGCGCAACACCGGGATTTGATGGTCCCCTTTGCGATACGATTTTTCGAGCGCGATGCTCGCGAGATGAACCGGAGCGATCGGTGTGGGTTGCATGAGTCGACGAGTGGGTTCGAGAGAAAGAAGATCGGGCATCAGAGACATCCTTTGAAATCCCAAGGCTCAAGCTCCAATGTCCAAGGAATGTCCAAGCTCTAAATCCCAAAGGCTGCGGAGGAGCGGTTTGGACATTGGGACTTGGTCATTGATTGGACATTGGGATTTGGAAATTAGTCATTTTCTATTCGTACCTCAGTGCCTCAACCGGGTGCAGTCGAGCCGCTCGGCGAGCAGGGAGGACGCTGGCCAATACAGCAATCATCACGGCGGACAGGGCCACGCAGATGACCATCGTGGCGCTGACATCCGTGGGGATTTTTGGGAAGTAATAGATCGTCTCGTCGAAGATTTTTCGGCCGGTCAACGCCGACAGACCTTTTTCGATGTTGTCGATGTACGTCACGAAGAGCAGGCCGATCGCGACACCGACTCCGCTGCCGACGATGCCCAGCGCCAAGCCATACGACAGGAAGATCGTCATCACGCCGCGCGACGTGGCTCCGAGAGCTTTGAGGATGCCGATGTCGCGCGTCTTTTCGACCACGATCATGTAGAAGATCGCCAGGATGCCGAAGCCGGCGACGGTGATGATCAAGAACAGCAGCACGTTGAGGATCGCTTTTTCGATCTCGATGGCGGCCAGCAGTGGGCCTTGTTTTTGTTCCCATGTGCGGACTGAGAACAAGCCCGGCGGCAACGCCGTGCTGAGTCGCTTGACGATTTCGCCGGCTCGATCGTAGTTCTTCAGCTTGATTTGGATGGACGTGACCGCACCGTCCTTCGACTGCGGGTCGATCATGCCGCGAACTTTTTGCAGCTCTTCGAGATTGCAGAAGACGAGGTTGCTGTCGTACTCGCTCATGCCGCTCTTGAAGACGTCCACGACGGTCGCGTGGAAGCGAACCGGTTCGGGGCGTCCGGATGAGATGGTGCTGATCATCACGTCGTCGCCGGGGCGGACGATGCGCATGACTTTGGCTTTGCCGGTTTCTTCGTCGGTGTAAACGTACTCGACCAGTCCCGCGCCGACGTACAATCGTGCTCGCTGCGGAGCGGCGGGATCAACGGCGACAGCCGGTTCCTCGCCGTGCGAGAAGTCCGGGGGCGAAGCCTTGTCGGTGTCTTTCGTGGTCTTTGCGTTGATGGGTTCAAACAGCGCACCGGGGTTGTGGTCGAGAGCTTCCGATTCGGGCTGTGAACGTTTCCGTTCCCACTCCCGCTGTTCGAGGAATCTCTGTTCGAGTTCGATGCGGTGCCGACGAGACTCGGCAGCATCGGCAGTGAGTTCCCAGCCGGCTGGCTCGTCCGCCGATCGGAGCGGTTCACGGATGACGTGGCCTTGTTCCTTGATCTGCTGGTAACTGTCGAGGCTGTCCAGAAACAGGCCGGGTACGGGGCTGACGTTGGACTTCGTCAGCGGGTCAATGCCGATGAGCTGCACGGTTTTCATCACCGGTTGCCCACGGTAGTCGTACGTCATCATGCCGTAGATCTCGACCATCGCGGCCATCGCATCAATGTCGTCACCGCCGACCTCGCGGATAATCTTCATCCAGCGATCGGCGTCATGCACGCCGTCCAGGCTGTTGGTTTCGACGACGACGTCGGAGAGGATGCCGTGAATCCGGCTCCGCATCTCGGTGCCGAAGCCTGACATCACGCTGTTGACCACAATCATTGTGGCGACGCCGAGCATCACACTGATGATGCTGGCCAACGCGATAAACCGCGTTCGCAGATAACGCATGCAAAGCAACAGCTTGTACATTGCCAATCCTTTGGCTGAACCGTGGACACGGGCAGCTTGCCTGTGCCGTTTTCAATCGTTCCCTGAATGCTGCCACAGGCGAGCCGCCCGTCGCTACGAGGCGGAACTCTAAGCAAACCCCGATTCTGGCAGAAGATCACTCGCGCGGAATCGGCTCTGGTTCCCCTTCCGCGCGCAACCGGCCGGATTGCAGAAATCGGACGGCCGCCGTTGTCGCGGTTTCGTTGCGGTTCAAGGACAGATGCAGCGACTCGACGTACAAGAAATCGGCAGCTCCTGCCAGTCGCGTGCTGGCGAGGCTGACGATGCCGTCGTCGTCACCGGGAATCAGTGGGTTGAACCCATTTGGAGCATGTCCACCGGCAATCACGGCGAAGTCCACGTCGGGTGTCGGCAGCTTTTTGAGGAATCCACCCTGATCCGTGATGAGCTGCTGACCCGCCGGGCCGAAGATCGGCTTGAAGATCAGATTGGCTTTGTCGCGCATCAGGTCTGCGAGTTCCGCCCCCTTTTGCGGCGAGCCAACCAGGACCAGCCGCGTCAGTCGTTCGTCGTGATGCTTGGATCGATACGTTCGCGTGACGACTCCGCCCATGCTGTGAGCGACGACGTGCAGCCGTTCGATGCCGTCGAGCGACTCGATCACTTGATGCAGATAATCGGCGGCAGTTTCGAGATCGACGCGGGTGCTGGGATAGTCGAAGGGAAAAACTTGAAAGCCGGCTTTCTCCAGCGGCGGCCGGTACGCGGCCATCGACTTCGACGAGCGAGTGATTCCGTGGACGAGCAGGACTCCCTCGCCGGACATCTTCGGGAGTTTTCGCTCGCGCTTGATGTCGTCGAGTTTGGCTTGGCATTGCTCGCGCGTGCCCCAAGCGTGCCGCACGTCGTCGCCGTCGATCAGCCGGTAATGCTTCGTGAGGACGTTGTGCTGAATTCTCCAGCCATGAAAGTGAACGACGTCGCCCCAAAATTCTCGCCCGCCCAGAGTTTTCGTCGGAAGATTCGGTGCGGTGGCGACGGGGGGTTGCTCGTCAGAGGTCTTGGGAGATTCCTCTTCCGCGAACAATGCCGCGACAAAAATCGCCGGCACGGCCAGTGCAATGCCGGCGAAACAACAGTGAGACATGAGAACCTCGCGGAGAAATCATTCTGACCGCTTCACGGCTCGTTGAGCCAGCGGTACGGTTTCAACGATACCGCGTCGCGTCCGGTGCGCGAATTCGAGTTGTGTAGGATGGGCACTCCTGCCCGTCCTGTCTTTGAAGGAAAACGAGAAAGCCGGACGGGCAAGAGTGCCCATCCTTCTTCCCGTGTCTGCCATCGGTTTCAGGAGCCATCATGCCTCACATCACGCTGACCGACCCGACAACTGGCTCAACAGCGCGAATTTTCCCGGAACTGGGCTTCAATTGCTTCGAGTTCACCGCTCGCGCGCGGGACTGGACGATCCGAGTGCTCGAAGCTGACCCAGCCTTCGCGGGCGGGACGTTGAGGCCCAGCGGACACGGGATTCCGATCTTGTTTCCGTTTCCGAATCGGATTCGCGACAGCCGGTTTGTGTGGGACGGACGCGAGTACGTCATCCCGGCCGACGTCGGACTGCACGACAAAAACGGTCACGCGATTCATGGCTTCTGTCTCGATCGGCCGTGGCGAGTCACCTCGCACGGGGATCGATTCGCCGTCGGACAGTTTCAGTTGTCAGTCGATGCTCCGGAACGGCGACATCTCTGGCCGGCCGACTTTTTAATCGAAGTTCGCTACGAACTGCGTGGCACTGCGCTGCGTTGTGACATCCGCATCGAGAATCCGGATTCCGTCCCGTTGCCGTGGGGGTTCGGCACTCATCCGTACTTTCGTGTGCCGTTGGACGCGAGCAGTCGATTGGCAAACTGCTTGATCGAAGTCCCCGCCAATCAAGAATGGGTGCTGAAGGATTGCCTTCCGACCGGCAACCTCCGCGAGGTACCCCGCGAGAAGGATCTGCGTGAGGGGGAGTACCTCGACGTGCTCAAACTCGACGACGTGCTGACCGATCTGGACGTCGAGCACGACGCGGTCGCGTGCGCGATCTACGACGAAGCGGCCGGACTGCAAATTGTTCAGCGCTGTGGTTCCGAGTTCCGGGAGTACGTGGTTTTTACGCCGCCAATTCGGCCCTGTGTCTGCCTGGAGCCGTACACCTGCGTCACCGACGCGATCAACCTGCACGCTCGCCGCGTGGACGCCGGTCTGCAAGTTTTGCCTCCCGGCCAACAGGCTCACTTGTGGTTTGAGATCACAGCCGGCACGCTGTTGTGCTGATTTTGGTGTGCCCACAGTTTCGTAGCCCGGACGCCTACGTCCGGGCTGTTCGGACGTAGGCGTCCGAACTACAGGGAGGCATCATGCTCCGATCTCTTCTGGCTTGTTCGCTGGTCGTCCTTATCGCGCTGCCGGGTCCAGCTGCGGCTCAAGAGAAAGCTCCTGACACGCCGAACGCCGAACTGTTGCGGCGATTGTTGGAGAAAGTCGATCAGCTCGATCGCGATTTGAAGTCAGTGCTGAAAAACGCGCCCAAGGCGATCCCGGAAAACCCCGAGGATCGCAAGCTCGTCGCGATGCTCGAAACGCCGGTCATTCAGAACTTCTCGATCGGCATCCGCAACGGGCAACCGGTTGAGCATCGGCTCTTCGTGGCCAAATTGATGCTCATCAATTTGACCGCCGAATCGAAGACCGTCGAGGCGACGCAGATCACGCTCGACGCCGACGGCAACTCGCTGAAGAACGGAGTGGTCGACGCGCAGGTGCAAAACTTCGGCATCAATATCGCCCAGCAGGGATATTCGCTGAGCCAGATCAAGCCGACCGCGTCGCTCAAAATCAACCCCGGTCAAACCGCCACGACGTGGATCATTTTCAGCGGACTGCCGCGCGGACCTGGACTGCCGAAGATGAAGCTCCGCATCGCGTCCGGTGACAAGCCGATTGAGATCGACTTCAACGCCTGGGCGATGTCGAAACTGGACATCTCCTCGAAGCGGCTCGGACCGCGCGGTTGTCTGGCGCTGCTGACGATCGGTGGCGAATTGAACTTCATCAGCTACGGAGCGCTCGTCGAAGAGTTGGAGCGGCTCGCAACGCAGAAGGTCTCGCGCGTCGTCGTCCGTTGGGCTGAGGGAGCCCCGGCGATCGACGTCAATCTGAGTTACCAGTTCATCGGCATGGCACAGAGCCTCGGCCGCGCCGAGGCACAGAACCAGCAGCTTCCGTCAATGCCGCAATCGTTCACCGAGTTTCGCTTGGCCGAGTTGCCGACGGCGAATCAGGCTCAAAGCAACTACGGAGTCAACAACTACGGTCCGGGACTCAATCCAGCCGCGATGGCCAATGCGTCAGTCGTCCACAAGACAACCTCTGACGCCGTCGCCGCCGCGCTGCGAACCGCGTACGAAGTCGTGCCGCGCACCGAATTGCTCGAAGACATTCGCTCAGCCGATCCGTTGACGCGAGCAGCGGCAGTGGCCGCTGGTGGCGGGCGGCTCGCTTCGGAACATCTGCCGTTGATCCTGCAACTGGCCGATGACGAAGACCCCGCGTTGCAAAAGGCTGCTTTGCTGGCGCTGCGACATTTCGGCGAGCCGGAAGCGATCGAAAAACTGCTCGGATACGCTCGCAAGAACACGGAGCCGCTGGCGTCGATGGCGGTCGAAAGCCTGGCAGGATCGCGCTACGCCGCCGCGCATGATTCGCTGTTGGGACTGCTCGAACGCGAAGGGGTCGAATCCCGCAAAACAATCGTCAAAGTGCTGGCTCAGAACCCGCGGCCGATTTGGTCGGAGACGATTTACAAGTACGTTCGCGATCCGCAAGGAGGCTTGGGGATCGACGGCTTGCAGGCCCTGGTCCGAGTTGGGCATCCGAAGTTGATCGAGGTGCTCAAGGACTCGCTCCAGTCGCGAGACGTTGCGATTCGCGACACGGCGTACAACGAACTCACCAATCAACCCGACGCGGCCAGTGAGCAAATTGCATTGCAATTCACGCTGAAGCACATGGAGTCCGCGCCGCCGACTCCGGCGATGTTGGCATTTCTCACCAAAACAAAGGACCAAGCCTCGGTGCCGTTGCTGTTGAAGCATTTGAAAAACAACGCCGGTGACCGCACCAGTCTGATCAACACGCTCGCGCAGATTGGCGATCAGACTGTGGCCAACACCCTGGTCGAGCAATACTCCACTCTGCGGCCCAACGAACAAACGGCGGTTCTGGGAGTACTTGGCCAGCTCAAGTCACCGGCATTTTTGAAACTGGCGGAACCCGCTTTGGATTCGCAGGACGCCAGCGTCGTCAGCACCGTTTGCCAGTGGTTGCAGAACGATGGCTCGCCCGCCGCCGTCAAACTGCTCATCCAGGCGTTCGAGAAAACGACTCAGCCCAACACGATCATTTACACGTCCAACGCACTCGGCCAAGTCGCCACGGCCGAGGCAAGAGTCGCGATCCGCAAGGCTCGATCCTCTCCCGATCAAACTCGCCAGACACAGGCTCGACAGGCGCTGCAGAACATTTACCAGCGATCGCCGGCATTCACATATTGCCAGCAGGGAAATTCTTTTTTTGCGATGAACGACTTCAAGGCGGCGATCGAACTGTTCGATCAAGCGATCAAGACCGACCCGGATCTCCCAGAAGCATACATTGGCCGCGGGGCGGTCTTGAACCGGCAAGAGAAATATGTCGAGGCGCTCAAGGACTACGACAAGGCCATCGAATTGGATGACGCTCACATCCTGGCCTACAACGGCCGCGCGAACGTCAAGGTACGGCAGAACAAATACGCCGAGGCCCGACTCGATTTCGAAAAAGTCATGGCTCAGGAAACCGCGAGCGGCGAAGGAGTCACCGGAGTCGGCATCTGCTTGGCCGTCGAAGGGAGATTCGACGAAGGGGTCAAGCTGGTCGAAGAGGCCCGCGTCAAATTCCCGACCAACGGTTTGTTCCTCTACAACGTCGCCTGCGTCTACGGCCGATCGGTCGAGAAACTGCTAAAGGACGACAAGCTCCCCGAACGGGACAAGAAGCTCGAATCATTCCGCCGCAAGGCTCTGGATGACCTGCGCGAATCGAAGAAGCTCGGCTTCAACGACCAGGACTGGATGAAGAAAGACCCAGACCTCACTTCGCTGCACGACCAGCCGGAGTTCCAGGAGCTTTCCGGCCTGAAGGCGAAGGCCGATTGAGCCGGAACTTTCCCGCGGCGTGTTCTGTCGAACGGCCCTGCATTTCGTGGAGCACGTTTCCAACGTGCTCGTCCGCCCTTGGCGGATTGATTCATGGGCACGTTGAAAACGTGCCCCACGTCTGAGGATTCATCATGCAACGGTCTGTTTGGATGCTGTGTGGCTGTTTGGCATTGACGATTGCTGGGCTGTGGGCCGTGGGTGAGGAAGCCAAGCCGCCGAGTTTCAGCGAAGCTCAAAAGAAAATGGCGGCCGGCAACTTCAAAGAGGCGTTCGAGGAGTTCCGCAAGCTGGGCCTCGACCCGAAGTCCCCGTCGCGTGAGATGCCGGAGACGCTCAATCAGGCGAATCAATGTCTGCTCAACCTCGACCGCGTCAATGAGATTGACGACTTCCGCGAGAAGATCGTCGAAGTCCACAAGGACAACTGGCGGCTGCTGCAAGCGGCGGCGCAGTCCTATCTGGCCATCGAGCACAACGGCGTGATCATCGCCGGAAAGTTTCAGCGCGGCCCGCATCGCGGCAGCGACGGCCGACACGTTCACGCTTCCGAACGAGATCGCGTGCGAGCGTTGCAATTGCTCACGCAAGCGTTGCCGCTGGCTCTGAAGGACGGCAACAAGATCGAGGCTGCGGAGTTTCATTCCATCTTCGCGCAGGTGTTGCTGAACGGCATGGGGCACTCGGAGCCGTGGAAGCTGCAAGTGCTGACGGACCTCGCGACGTTGCCCGATTACGAGGACGGCTATTGGCAGTGGTGGTGGCGCGGACAGCATCAGTCTGCGCGCGGTGCTCCGGTCGATGCGGACGGCAATCCGATCTACTACTCGGTGCCGCAGAGCTACGCCGACGCGAAGTCCGACGGCGAGCGCTGGCGCTGGATGCTTTCGCAAACGGTCGAACTGAACGCCGCTCGGAAGAATGAAGTGTTGCTGACGCTCGCGGCGTTTCTGCAAAGTCAGTTCGGTGTCGAGACGATGGCTCACTTCGGCTGGTGGTCGCGGTTCACGGACGAGGCCAAAGCGGGCGACGCGAAGACCGGATCGTTCGCGGTTCATACGCTGAGCGAGGAAGAGACGATCGCGAACCTCGCGACCGGCGTGAAACGCTTCAAGCTGCCGGACGAATTCAATCCGTTCCGCATCTGGCAAATCATCATCGCCAGCGGCAAGAGCAACGAAGGCCAGCAGGCTCGTGAGTTTGTCGCTCATTTCTACGAGAACCGTCGGCAATACCCGAAAGCGGTTGAGGCGTGGAAAGCGGCAATTGCTGAATACGGTCCCGGCAATCCGACAGATCACGGACCGCATCGGGAAGTCGCACTCAACCAGATCGTCAAGAACTGGGGACGCTTCGAGCCGTCGCCGACGCAGCCGTCCGGAAAGGGTGCGACCGTCGATTTTCGATTCCGCAACGGCGACTCGGTGACGTTCACGGCTCACGAGTTGAACGTCGCGAAGCTGCTCGACGACGTCAAAAAATATCTCAAGAACAGCCCGCCGCAGCTCAATTGGCAGGAGATGAATCTGCACGACATCGGCCACCGGATCGTGACCGACGGTCAGCCGCAGTACGTCGCCGCGAAGGCGGCCGAGTGGACGCTCAAGTTGACTCCGCGAGCCAATCACGTCGATGACCGCGTCACCGTCACGACGCCGCTGCAAAAGCCGGGAGCGTATCTCGTCGAGTCGAAGATGCCGGACGGCAACGCCAGCCGCATCATTCTGTGGGTCGCTGACACGGTCATCGTGAAGAAGCAACTCGAAGGACAGTCATTCCATTTCGTCGCCGACGCCGTGTCGGGACAGCCGATCGCGAAGGCCAACGTCGAACTGTTCGGCTGGAAGCAGGAGCAAGTCAAACCGGACAAGCCGCAGTGGAAGATCATCACTCGCAACTTTGCTGAGTTCACGAACGCTGACGGCCAATTGCTGCTCGGCGCGAATCAGATGCCGCAGGATTTTCAGTGGCTCGCGATTGCTCGGACGGACAAAGGCCGGCTGGCGTATCACGGCTTCTCGCACGTTTGGTTTCAGAACCGGCACGACCCGGAGTACCACGCTCGCAAGGCCTTCACGATCACCGACCGGCCGGTCTATCGACCTGCTCAAAAGGTCCAATTCAAGATGTGGATCGGCGACGCTAAGTACGATCAGCCTGACAGTAACACGTTCGCCAACGCGAAAGGTTTCGCCGTCGAGTTGCGAAACCCCAAAGGCGAAGTGGTTTTCACTCGATCGTTAGACGCTGATGCGTTTGGTGGACTGACCGGAGACTACGAATTGCCGAAGGACGCGCCGCTGGGCGTGTGGCACCTGAGCGCGACCAGTTACGGCGGCGGATCGTTCCGCGTTGAGGAATACAAAAAACCGGAGTTCGAGGTGAAGGTCGAGGCTCCGAAGGAACCGGTCGCGCTCGGCGACAAGATCACCGCGACGATCAAAGCCAACTACTACTTCGGTGGAGCGGTCACGAAGGCGAAGGTCAAATGCAAAGTCCTGCGGACCAATCACAGCAGCACTTGGTATCCGTCGGCGTCGTGGGATTGGTTCTACGGTCGAGGTTATTGGTGGTTTGCCAGCGATTACGACTGGTATCCCGGTTGGCGTCGCTGGGGCTGTGCTCGGCCGTATCCGATCTGGTGGGGCCGCAGTGCCGAGCCACCCGAAGTCGTCGTCGAACGCGAAACCGAAATCGGCGAGGACGGCACCGTCTCCGTCGAGATCGACACGTCGCTCGCGAAGGCCGTGCATGGCGACACCGATCACTCGTACTCGATCACGGCCGAGGTCGTCGATCAGTCGCGACGCACGATCGTCGGCAGCGGCAACGTGCTGGTCGCTCGCGAACCGTTCCGAGTCTTCGCCTGGGTCAATCGCGGCCATTACCGAGCTGGCGATGACATCCTCGCCGAGTTCCGTGCTCAGACCGTCGATCAAAAGCCGGTCCAAGGTGTCGGCGAACTGACGCTGTACTCGATCACCTACAACGAAAAACGCGAGCCGGTCGAGAAGGCCGTGCAGACGTGGAAACTCGACACGAACGCAGAAGGCTACGCTCGCCAACAGATGAAGGCCGCGAAGGCTGGTCAGTATCGGTTGAGCTACAAGCTCCGTGGCGCACGCGGCCCGCGTGCGAGTGATGACGCCGACGCACGCGAGCCGCGTGCGCCACAGGAACAAGAAGGCGGCTACCTGTTCGTTGTGCGTGGCGGCAACTTCAACGGGCAAGGGTTCCGGTTCAACGATCTGGAACTCGTCACCGAAAAGCGCGAGTACGCGGCCGGCGAAAAAGTCCGGCTGATGGTCAACACGAACAAAGCCGGCGGCGCGGTGCTGCTGTTTATCCGACCGACCAACGGAGTGTATCTGCCGCCGAAGCTGATTCGGCTCGACGGCAAGAGCCATGTGGAGGAGATCGCCGTCGTGCAGCGCGACATGCCGAACTTCTTCGTCGAAGCGGTCACGGTCGCCGACGCGAAAGTGCATCAGGAAATGCGTGAGATCGTTGTCCCGCCGGAGAAGCGAGTGCTCAACGTCGCCGTCACGCCGAGCCAGGACGAGTACAAGCCCGGCTCCCCAGCCAAGGTGCAAGTGAAGCTGACGGACTCAACCGGCAAGCCGTTCGTCGGCTCGACGGTGCTGAGCATCTACGACAAGTCCGTCGAGTACATTTCTGGCGGCTCGAACGTGCCGGAGATCAAAGAGTTCTTCTGGAAGTGGCGACGTCATCATCAGCCGCGCACCGAATCGAGTCTCGACCGGCACACCTACCAACTCTTGAAGCCCAATGAGCTCGGCATGAGCGACCTCGGCGTCTTCGGCGGCGCGGTCGTCGAAGAAATGACGATGCTGCAAGCGGGGGGACGCGGAGCCAATCGCCGCTTCAACATGCTCGGCCGCAGTACGGCGACCGCCACGCGAGCCGGCGGCTTTGGTGGCGGTGGCCCGATGTCCGAGGCGATGGTGGCCGCCCCGGCCGGTGCAATGGCCAAAAGCGCCGACAAATCTGAAGCGGAGTCCGATCGGAAGGCAGATGCAGACGGCGCTTTCGATGGCGGTCTCGCCAACGCCGTGCAGCCGACCGTCCGCAGCAACTTCGCCGACACTGCGTTTTGGGCGGCCTCGGTCACGACTAACAAAGAGGGCCTCGCCGAAATCGCGCTGACGATGCCCGAACAACTGACCGGTTGGAAAGTGAAGTGCTGGGCGATGGGACTCGGCACGAGAGTCGGACAGGGCGAGGCCGAGATCACGACCAAGAAGAACCTGCTCGTGCGACTGCAAGCTCCGCGATTCTTCGTGCAGAAAGACGAAGTCGTGCTGTCGGCGAACGTCCACAACTACTTGAAGATTGACAAAGACGTTGAAGCCGTGCTGGAGATTGATAGTCGGTTGATGCGAGTCGTGGATAACGACGATGACGAGTTTGCCCCCCGTAGACCGAATACGATACCCAACCGTCACACGAAGCGCATCAAAGTCAAAGCCGGTGGCGAAGAGCGTGTCGATTGGCGAGTTGCCGTCATCGACGAAGGCGAAGCCGTCGTCCGCATGTCCGCACTCACCGACGAAGAGTCCGACGCGATGGAGATGAAGTTCCCGGTCTACGTCCACGGGATGCTCAAGACCGAGAGTTGGTCGGGAGTCATCCGGCCAGACAAAACGACTGGCAAGGTCACGATCAACGTGCCGAAAGAACGCCGAGCGAATCAGTCGCGGCTGGAAGTGCGGTACTCGCCGACGCTGGCCGGAGCGATGGTCGATGCGCTGCCGTATCTTGTCGATTACCCGTATGGCTGCACCGAGCAAACGCTCAACCGCTTCCTGCCGACGGTTGTCACGCAACGCATCCTGCGGAACATGGGCCTCGACCTGAAAGCGATTCAGCAGAAGCGAACGAACTTGAACGCTCAGGAAATCGGCGACGACGTGGAACGCGCGAAAGGTTGGAAGCGCTTCGACCGCAACCCGGTCTTCGACGAAGCCGAAGTCACCACGATGGTGAAGAGCGGCCTCGAACGCCTGACCGAGATGCAGGTCAGCGACGGCGGCTGGGGCTGGTTCTCCGGCTGGGGCGAGCACTCGTACCCGCACACGACCGCCGTGGTCGTCCACGGCTTGCAGATCGCTCGCGAGAACGATGTCGCGATCGTGCCCGGCGTCATGGAACGCGGAGTCGAATGGCTCAAGCGGTATCAGGCGAGTGAGGTTCAGCGGCTGAAGAACTTCCCGACCAAGACAAGTCCTTGGAAGGAACACGCCGATGCGCTCGACGCCTTCGTCTACATGGTGCTCGTCGATGCCGACCACGCGAACGCCGACATGCTGGAGTTTCTCTACCGCGACCGCACGCATCTGCCGGTCTATGCCAAGGCACTGTTCGGTCTCGCTCTGCACAAGCAGAAGCAAGCCGACAAGCTGGCGATGATCCTCAAGAACATCGAACAGTTCCTCGTCCAAGACGACGAGAACCAAACCGCGTATCTCAAGCTGCCGGAGAACAATTACTGGTGGTCCTGGTACGGCAGTGACATCGAAGCCAACGCCTACTACCTGAAACTGCTCGCGCGAGTGGATGCGAAAGACGAACGAGCATCGCGGCTGGTGAAATATCTGCTCAACAACCGCAAGCACGCGACCTACTGGAACAGCACACGCGACAGCTCGATCTGCATCGAAGCGATGGCCGAATACCTCAAGGCCAGCGGCGAAGACAAACCGAACCTGCTGGTCGAAGTCCTGATCGACGGCGAACTCAAACAAACCGTCGAGATTACGCCGGAGACGCTATTCGGCTTCAACAACAAATTCGTGATCGAAGGCGAGAGGCTGACGACTGGCGAGCATGTTGTCGAACTGCGGAAGAAGTCGCTGGCCAAATCTGAAATTTCAAATTTCAAATTTCAAATTTCAAATCCGCTTTACTTCAACGCCTATCTCACCAACTTCACGCTCGAAGACTTCATCACGAAGGCGGGTCTCGAAGTGAAGGTGCAACGCAAGTACTACAAACTCACGCCGGTCGAGAAGAAGGTGAACGTTGCCGGCTCGCGCGGCCAAGTCGTCAGCCAGAAGGTCGAGAAGTACGAGCGCACCGAACTGGCGAACCTCGACAAGCTCAAGAGCGGCGACCTGGTCGAAGTCGAATTGGAGATCGACAGCAAGAACGACTACGAGTACCTGCTGTTTGAAGACCCGAAGGCATCCGGCTTCGAGCCGGTTCAAGTCCGCAGCGGCTACAACGGCAACGAGATGGGTGCCTACGTTGAATTCCGCGACGAGCGCGTCGCGTTCTTTGTCCGAGCATTGGCTCGCGGTCAGCACAGTTTGTCGTATCGCGTGCGAGCCGAGATCCCGGGGCGATTCTCTGCACTGCCAACAAAAGCATCCGCGATGTACGCGCCGGAACTGAAGGCCAACTCGGACGAGATCAAGCTGGCGATTGAAGACTGATCCTGTCTTCAAATCGTTCTGCCCCCATCGTTCTGCCAAAATGCAGTTGGCAGAACGATGGGAGCAGAACGATAAGGCTCAAAACAGTTCCGCGATCGGCTCGCCCGATTCGATGATTGGGACTGGGCGTTGTTGGCGGTCGCGGACGGTGGCGTGGTGGTCGAGGCCGACGACGCGGTAGAGGCTGGCGAGCAGATCGCCGGGGCCGAGCGGGCGGTCTTTGGGTTCGGCTCCGTTGGAGACGGTCGAGCCGATGACTTGGCCGCCGCGAATGCCGCCGCCGGCGAGCACCGCGGACGCGGCTCCGGGCCAGTGGCCTCGGCCGGCGTGTTGGTCGATGCGCGGGGCGCGGCCGAACTCACCGAACGCGGCGACGAGGACTCGGTCGATCTGGCCGCGCTCTGTCAGATCCTCGATCAGCGTTGTGATCGCTTGATCGTAGACGGGGAGCCGCTTGCGCAAGTTCTTTTCGATGACGTAGTGGTCGTCCCACCAATCAACATCTTTTTCGTAGAGGTTGATGACGACGAACGTCACGCCCGCTTCGACCAGCCGCCGCGCGAGCAACGCCGATTGGCCGTAGGCGTGTCGGCCGTATTTGTCGCGCAGTTCGGTGGACTCTTGCGAGAGATCGAACGCTTGCCGCACGGTTGAACCGCTGACGAGTTCGAGCGCTTGCCGTTGCACGTCATCGAGATTGCGGAACGCCGGCTCGTGGTTGAGTTGTCGCGACAACGAATCGAACTCGCGCATCAGACCGCGTCGTTCGTCGAGCCGTGACATCACGACATCGGCCGGCAGTTTGAATTCGGGAGGCCGATAGTTGCCGAGGCTCGGATCGCCGCCGGCGTCGAGCGCGGCGTGTCGAGAACTCAAGAAGGACGGGCCTTCGTAGAAGCCCATGTGACGGCGGTAGTCTTCAGGGATCGCGACGTAGGCCGGCATCCCGCTCTTTCGCGCTCCGGCCAACGCGGAGATCACTGAACCTTGCGACGGATTCTGCTGCCCGGCTTGCCGAGCATTCAGCAGCGGCCAACCGGTTTGCAGCCAGTGTGTCCCATCGTCGTGAACCGCGAGGTTGTGTTTGATCGACCGAATGATGGCCAACTTGTCGGCGATGCGTGCGTGGCCCGGCATTAACTCGCAAACATCGAGGCCCGGCTGATTGGTGGAAATCGGATTGAACGGACCACGCACCTCGGCGGACATCAGCGGCTTCATGTCGTACATGTCAATGTGCGACGCGCCGCCAGCTTGAAAGAGCAGAATGATCGCCGTGTCGTTGCGATCCACCGTCGCCGCTTGAGCTTGCCGCGACTGCAACACGCTGGACAACGTCAGCCCAGCACCCAGCGAGCCGACACGCAGGAATCCGCGGCGGCTGATGCCGTCACACAAGCGAACCGGACGACCGACGATGTCGAGCATGGGCAAGCTCCCCGCGACCGAGACGTTCTGAAAAGCGGACAGCAGTGTTATCGACCGGCGTGGAGGAGGTAATTGAAAGGTGAAATCCCAAGAACCAAAACCCAATGTCCAAGGAATGTCCAAAACTCAAATCCCAAGGACCACCAGCCACGACAGTTTCAAGAATGACTCTGTGAGTGACCTTTGGGATTTGGTGCTTGGGATTTCTTTGGACATTGGGTTTTGGGCCTTGGGATTTCTTCTCGCCTTACTCCGTCACCAGTGCCCCGCCCTTCTTCTCGATGTGGCTGTACCAGCGATCGACGGCGGCTCGGCGTTGGCCGGGGGGGTTGATCGGGGAGTATTCGTGTTTCAGGCCGGTCAGTCGTTGGACGTGAAAGAAGGCGAGTTCGCGAATCGCCAATTGTTCGCTGTCGAGCCAGCCGACCAGCGAGCGTGAGGTCGCCGGAGTCTTCGCGTCTTCGTGATCGAAGCCCCAAAGCAGGCGATAGACGGCCTCGGCATCGCTGGGCAGGAAGTACTTCGCGAGTTCCGCTTTCAGCAATCCCCGATGGCGTGGGTCGAGCGGCAGCCACTGTCGCAATCCTGCGATCGCCGCCAATCGAGCTTCGCGATGATCGGCTTGCGACAAGGCCTTCACCAGCGGGCTGTAACTGTCCGTGAGTGCCAGACACTTCACAGCCAATTCCGAAAGTGCCGGTCGAGGGTTGTTGACCACCGCCGGCAGGCTCAATTGCAACAGTTGTTCGCCGTCGAATTCTTTTTCAAACGCGGCGTTGTACGGTCGCTTGAGTTTCGTGGCGGCACGCTTCGGGTCCGGCTCGAGCCAGTCGGGCAGAACGAGCTGACTGGCGCGACCGATCTCACTTTTCTTTTCGTTCGCGGACACTCCGCCGGTGATCGACAGAAAGCCTGGTCCTTCAACGGTCGCCGTCTTGCCGTCCGCAGTCGAGAAGCGCACCGTGCCTTGAGCGACATGCAGCGAAGCCGTGAAGCCAGGGGCGGCGGGTTCGACTTCGTAGCGGGTTGATTCGGCACGATGCACTTCGATGCCGCAGACGGCATTGTCGCTCGCCAGTTCCAACCGAGCTTGCCGGCCATAGAACATCAGCGTGATCGGCAGCGACGGCTTTTGAGGTTTCGCCTCATCAGCATCGTCGGCGGCGGGACGCAGGCCATGAGCCTCGAACATTAACGCTCCTTGCTGGATGTCGAAGCCAACGGACGACTGCTCATCCGGACCGAGGTATCTCACGGACGTGCCGCCGATCAGCGCGAACGAACAAAGGTCGTCGCCGATCAGGAAGTCCGCGCGGAACGGCTCCGGGCACGCGAGATGATCGCCCACCCTCAACTGCACGACGCGCGGCAACACCAGGAAGTCTCCCGCTTCGGGTTCAAAGCGGAGCACGATGCCTTCCTTGGAGACGCGCGACAGCTTTTGCGATGGCATCAACTTCGCTGGCACAACGTCTGGTTCGGGCGGGTTCACAGGCTCGGCAGGTTGCGTGCGACTCGGCTTGGTGACTGGCGGCGGGGCAACTGGCACAGGCTCGCTCTCCGAGAGTTCCGTGGACGAGTCCACTCGAACATTCAGTGGCTTGCGCGAGGCAAAGGGATCGACCTGAGCAACCGTCTGATTGCCAGTCCGATCGGTGGATTTTTCGGGTTCCTTGGCGGTGCTTTCGTCCGTCGAAGCGACCGTCACGGAGTTTGGTTTCGCAGAACGGGACACGTCTCCGTCGGGTTGACTGCCGGCACGCGATCCACTTCGCAACGTCCGATCACTCAGCAACGAACTGAACCAACCGACGCCGATGAGCACCACGAGCACCAACATTCCCGTTCGCCGCCACGACGTTTGCGGTTTCAGATAGTCCGGCAGGTCGCGATCGGCGGAGCCGTTGTGAGACGGATTCAAAGCGGACGCGATCATCGGAATCTGTCGCGACTCGTGATCGCGCGAGACCCCCGCGAAATCATTGGCGCGGACGGCATCGCTCGTTGCGACCGGTCCCAGGCCGTACATCCGCGACCGAGTCTCGGAGCGCACCTCGACCGGATCGCCCAGCACCAAAGTCAGGATCTGATGACACGCAGCGACTTCCGCCAAGTGCATGTCCGAGTCCAAACAGATCTTCTCGACATCGACGACTTCGGCCGGTGTCAGTTCGCTGTCGAGATATTCCGCGACCAGATTCGGATCGAGTCCCGCCCCCTTGCCGAACAGCTCCGGAGCCGACAGCCGGCGGCGACGCATGACTTCTTTGATGCGTTCGACCAGCGCTGTTGCGTACCCGCTTTCGGTCAGCTTCTGGCCGATTTCCTTGGCCTGATCCGCCTGCAATTCGTCGTCCAGGTACGCAATCAATGTGCGCAAAGTCAGTCGCATAATCGTCGCCCTTTCTCGTGGGGCAGGTTTTCAACCCGCCCGTCCAGAAGCAGGTTGAAAACCTGCTCCACGAACCAATCTCACCCTGAATAGTGGCAATCTCGCGCAACTTTCGTACAAGAATCTGCCGCGATGCCTTAAATGGTGACTCGTTCCGGTTCTGCCCAATCTTCGCAACCGACCAGGACAACACTCATGCCGACGAAAATTCGTTCCAAAATTGCGATCCTACTGGCTGTGGTCGCCATGTTTGCAGCCTGTCTCGTCCGTGCGTCACTGGCCGATGATCCGGCGAACAAGGCTCGTCCTCAGCGACTGCTGCTGATTGGCCAAGGCCCGGACGGTTCGCACAAGCCGACGACGCACGAGTACTTCGCAGGAGTCAATCTGGTCGGTCGGCTTCTGCGCGGTCAGCCGAAACTAGAACTCGTCGCCGTCAGCGCCGATGGCGATTGGCGCGACGGCCCGCAACTGCTCGAACGCGCCGATGCCGCGGTTCTTTTCGTCTCTGAGGGAGCCAAGTGGCTCTCCGCCGATGCGGCGCGACTCGCCGCCTTCCGCGAACTCGCCAAACGTGGCGGCGGTCTCGGCGTGTTGCACTGGGGGACCGGCACCAAGACCGCCGAGCCGATCGCGCCGTTCGTGCAACTCTTCGGAGCCTGTCACGGCGGCCCCGATCGCAAGTTCAAAGACTTCGACCAAGTGCTGCCGCAATGGACCAACACCGAGCATCCGATTCTGCGCGGTCTGAAGCCGTTCGCTGCGCCTGTCAAAGAAGAATTTTATTTCGCGCTCAAGCAAGCCTCGAAGACCGGCGGCGTCACGTTGGCCGATTCCGAGTCCGCGATCAGTCCGCTGCTCCGCATCCCGGCTGAGGACGTGTCCGGCACGGTCGCGTGGTGCTGGGAGCGTCCCGACCAAGGCCGCTCGTTCGGCTTCACCGGCCTGCACTTCCACAACAACTGGAAGCACGAGTCCTATCGACGTTTCATCGCTCAAGCGACGTTGTGGACTCTGAAGCGAGACATCCCCGCAGCCGGACTGGATGTTTCCGTCACGGACCAAGACCTTGCGCTGCCGAAGGCGAAGTGATCCAGCGAGCGGCGGGGCATGCTGTTTCCGCGCGTCTTGCGATTCCCCAGTTCTCAAGGACGGCGAATCAACGTTTCAGCAATCCGCTTGGCGAGCATCGCATTTCCTGTTTCGTTGAGATGGCAACACTCGTCTCGATAAGTCGCCTCCACGGTTTCCTGAAACAGTTGCGTGAGATCGTGAAACTCAATTCCCTCAGTGATCAGGTCTTTGCCGGCTTGTTGTAGCAGAGGATAGCCATGCTCGACGGCGTTTCGACCGGGATACTCATCTTGAAACGCCTTTGCCTTTTCCCCACGGCTCATCAGAGGCTTTGAACCCGGCAGGTACTGGTTGGGTTGCAGGAAGTGCAGATACCGAATCGACCTTTGCTGGCAAGTCGCATGCAATAACCGCGAGCTGTTTTTCCAGAGTGTGACGCAGTGCCGATACAGCGACTCTTTCGAATCAAAAGACTGTGCTGGGCCGAGTGCCGCGTGAACTTCGCCTCGATCGCCGAGAGTTTGTAGTTCGTGATGTGCATGGAGCTCCTGATCTTGAGATCGCCGATGAAGCACCAGCCAAACGACGCTTGCTGTGGGCGACCAGCGCCAAGGGGCATGACTGAATGACTTGGTTCGTGCCTTGTCTGCATCTTGAATCGCGACAAGGTTTCCCAATTTTCGCAACACTTGAATGTCGTCTGTGTCCATCACGCGAACATGCCATCCGCGCGGAAACGCGGAAAAGACATGGTTCGGGATGTTCTCAACATCGGGTAATGCAACTTCGTTGAAACCGTCCAAATTCACGACGACATCGAATTCGGCTCCCAACGCCAAGAGGTAATTGACGAGTAGCAACTGCTGCGGTTGCTTGTATCCCGACAATCCCAGACGCACGATCCGAGGACGCTTCCCTCGAAATGACTCCGAGTCCTGAAGGTGTTCACGCAAGTCGTCCCACCCATGTCGAGCGAATTCTTCAGCCAGGGAACCGCCCAGCACAGCGATGATTATTTCGTTGGGTTGGCGGACAACCAACGGAGTTTCGTTGTCTGGAAAGCCATATTCAGACACTCCAAAAGGTAATCCCGCCTCGCTGGCGGAACGAGGACGTCGCACGAATCCCAAATAGGGATGCACGATGCCCTCCGCCGGTTCAAAGCGTCCGGCCGTGTTTTGTGGATTCGCCACAGCCTCTCGGTCAGCGGCGACTTGGCTCCAACCGGCTTCCCAAACGCTGAGCGCAATCAGCGAAATCAATTCACAGGTCAGCCCGACACCCAAGGCAAGAATCGCGGAAAACAGACAGCGTCGTCTGATTCGGCGTGCCCGACTAGCTGAGGAATTTGACGAATTAGTTCTGTTCAAGACGATCACTCCGCCGTCGAGCTATTTTCCGTCCGAGATCACCCACACAGGACTCGACCATGCAATCTCGCCGTCCTCTTGCGTGATGCGGGCGTAGTACCAATTCAGGCCGGGTTGGGGCAGAGTATCAGTGAAGGTGAGTTCGACTTGTTCCTTGCCAGGGGTCTCGGTGCGGAGCGGGGCGTTGTTGCGGATGAATTGGATTTGCTTGATCCGCGACGTGCCGGTCGCTTTCAGTTTGAGTTCGACTTTGTCTTTGGCCTCGAACTCGGACCCTTGAAATTTCCCGTTGGCCCAGAATTCGACGATCAGGTTGTCGGTACCGCCGTAGGTTTGCCGGCGGCGCAGCGAATCGAGGATCGCCTGCCGATCATTCGACGGCGTGAAGATCATCGAGTAGCTGATGTGCGTCGAGCCGTGATCGCTACTCGACGTCGTCCCCAGGCGATAGCCTAGCTTGTAAGCGTTCCACAGCATCCCCTTCTCGGTGAAGCCGCCGGGAGCTTTGTCCGGTTCGTCGGGAGTCTGATGCACGCGCGGCATGGTCAGCGCTTCGTAGCTGTTGCGAGCACCCTGATAAATCTCGACGACCGGTTCGGCCCACGGGTCGTTGTCGCGCCAGTCGGTCCCCATGCTGCTGGTTCCGGAGGTGTGTGACATGCACAAGCCGCCGGTGCCGTGCAGGTATTCGTAGAGCAGCTTTGTGTCGTTCTCGACGACGTCGCCGGCACCGATCCCTGCGAACACACCTTGCTGAGCCAGCTTCATTTGGAACGGGAAGATCGGCACTCCGCGATACGCATGAAAGATGTTGCGATGCCCGTGCGGGAAGCGGACGCTTCGCTCGTAGCCGTACAGCGGCACGAACCGCGGAGCGAGGTAGTACATGTCGCACGACTTCTCGGTCAGCCACCACCAGTACGGGTATTGGCCGCCTCCCTGATGATCGGTCAAACCGCCGAAGTCGAACGCGGCCACGTCGATCATGTAGCGGTAGAAGTCCAAGTACGAGCCATCGTTGCCGGGGCCGACGTCCCAAGACATCTCAGTGTGACGGTGCATGTCACCGCGCACGATTTGGCACGCTTGATCGCCGATCTTGGTTCGATGAGCACGAATCGCCGCGACTTGCTTCGCCTCGCGTTCGGCGTTCCAAGCGGGAATACCGGCCGGCGGCGGAGGAGGCGTGTACGCGGCGAGCGGCGGCACTCCCGGCTTGATCTCGACGTCGTCCTTCTTCGGCTTCGCAAGTTGCGTGACGAGCGCCGTGTCTTGAATCGGCCGGTGATAGTTCTCGACCGCGCGAGCGTCCGACGAATACGCCGCCAGCAGCGAGCCATCATTCGCCGGAGCGATCCGGCTGAAGACGCTGATGCGGCCGGGACTCGCGGCCAGCATCACCGGCGCGGTCCAGCCGTCGGCCGAGAGCGTCGTCACGTTCTCCGTCCAGCCTTTGCCGCGACCCCGATTGTTGGCTCGTTGAACTCCGAAGATCATCTGCCGATACCGCAGCCACAGCCGCCCGTCGTTCGTGACGGCCAACTCCGGCGATGCCGAAAGCGACCGCTGCTGCGGGCCTGTCGGTTCCCCTTCGGGAATCTCCGGTGCGGCGAGCAGTTCGCCTTTGCGAACGCAGGCGACTTTGACTTTGCGCGTGCTGCCGAGCGTCGTGCCTTGATTGTTGTCCTTGATCCAATAGCCCTGATCCTTGCCCCAGTTGTGCCCGCCTTGTTCCCAGCCGACCCACACGTCTCCGTCCGAACCGCACGCGACGGTCGCGTGAGCTTCATAAAACGACGACATCGCAATCGGCATGACCTTGCCGAGTTCGCCCTTCGGCGAAACGCTCGTCAGATAAACGTCGTAGTCGCCGCGTCGATAACTGTCGAACGCGATCCACGCGGTGCCGCTCGCATCGACCGCGACGTGCGGATACCAGTCGCTCTCGTCGTCCGATGTGACCGACAGTGGCTTCGACCACGACTCGCCATCGAACTTCGCGTACTGCACGTCGCCGTTGTTCTCTGGATGAGCCTGCCAGACGACATGGATGTTCTTCTTGGCATCGACATGCACATGCGGGTTGATGTCCGGCTTCGCATCATTCGTCAGCCGTTCGAGCTTGCCCCACGAATCGCCGAGCAACGGTCTCGCGAAGATGTCCCAATTGCCGCTCTTGCCGCGTTCGGAACCGGTTTGCTCGGACCAGATGACCCACACGCGATCCTTCGCATCGACCGCGAGCTGCGGCATCCACACGTCTGAGCGCGCGGCTGCCGTCGGCACATAGCTGCGAGTGCTCCACCAACCGTCCGCCAAGCGGCGATGCATGCGAATCTGATCGTGCCCGTCGAAGTACGCCGTGTACGCCGCGAAAACCGAACCGTCCGAAGTCTGCGTGATCGACGCGAAGTCGTCGTACGAATCTCCGTTCGAGAGCACCTGTGCTCCGCCCGCGCGAGCCTGACGAATCAAGTCCTGCAAGAACTCGGTGACCGGCGGCGCGTTCTTGACTCCGGCCGATTCGCGCGGGTCGTCGCCGATGACCGGAGCGACGGGATGATCATCCTTCTTCGCATCCGCTTTCTTCTTGCCCATTCCTTTCTTTTTGGCGGGCTGATCCTGAGCCAACGCTTGATCGACTCCGGACCGCACGGCGTCGTTCGGCAACCTCGCGAACAACAGCACTCCGGCCAGCACGGCCGATGTCAGCAACGCCACGAACGCAGGGCGACTTCGCATGATTCACCTCGAAGATGAGTTCGGAAGAGATTGAACGGTGACTCGCGAGGTGGCATTGAAATCGAGCAGCCGCTGAAATGGAATCGAGTACCGAGGCGGGGCGTCTCGCCGAACCGTGGAGCAGGTTTTCAACCTGCTGCTTTCTCAATTCTGGACGGGCAGGTTGAAAACCTGCCCCACGAGGGGAATTTCATGTCGATGTTGACCGGCCAAGTGGCCGTCGTGACGGGAGCGAATCAAGGGATCGGCAAAGGGATCGCGCGGGCTCTGGCGAAGGCCGGATGTCGGCTGGCGATCTGTGCTCGCAACGCGGCGAAACTGACGGCGACGGCCGACGAACTGCGCGGCGAGGGAGCGGACGTCCTCGCTCTGCCGACAGATGTGTCGAAAGAGGAAGACGTCATCGCATTCTTCGCGGCGATCGACAAGCAGTTCGGTCAAGTCGATGTGCTGGTCAACAACGCCGGTGCATTCGATGGAGGGCCGCTTGACGAGTTGACGATGGAGGCGTGGAACAATGTCGTCGGAGCCTGCCTCACCGGATCATTCCTGTGCAGCCGCGAGGCGTTCAAACGAATGAAGCCTCGACGCAGCGGCCGGATCTTGAACATCGGCTCGATCTCGGCCCAGCGCCCGCGTGCGGGAGGTGTGCCGTATGCCGCCGCGAAATTCGGGACATGGGGATTAACCCAAGCGACGGCCCTCGACGGCCGCGAATTCGGCATCACCTGCTGTTGCCTGCATCCCGGAAACGTGTTCGTCGAGCGTCGCGCCGAGAGCGGACTGAAGAGCGACGACGAACCGATGATGAGTGTCGAAACCATCGCCAACGCGGCGCTCGCGATGCTGAGCATGCCCCCGGACGTCAACTTTCTCGAAGCGATCGTCATGCCTCGCGATCAGGAATACCTCGCTCGCGGGTGAGTCGGAGGATGGGCATTCTTGCCCGTCCCTCGTTCATAATGGTCGGGCAAGAGTGCCCAACCTCCAACGCGGCGAACGCGATAGCCGACGCTCGGTTTTGCCAGTACGATGCCGCCCCGTTGAGTGACTTGGCTGGCACGCACGAGGAGCCTCGGCCAATGACTGGGCATCGCTGCTCCGATTTATTTGCTGCCTCGCAGTTCGCGAGACGTTCGCCGCGTCGCAAAAATCTAGCCCGACGCGCCAGCGAGGGGTGGTCTTCGATCGTCGGCCTAACCCCTCGCTGGCGCGTCGGGCTGGTTTGGCTTTCGCTGCTGGTGGGCTTCATCGCGGGAAACTCGACCGCCAACGCCGCTGACTCCGCCCAATTGCTCACTTTGTTCCGCACTGGACAGTATTCCGAATGCGTCGAGGCAACCGCGAAGGCGATCGCCGAAAGTGAGTTCAATGAGAACTACCGCCTGCTGAAGTTGCGATCCGAGATGGAACTTGGCCGATACGGTGATGCGGCCGAGACGTTGGAGGCGGGGCTCAAGAAATTCAGCAGCAGCATCGAACTGCGGTGGTGGGGCCGCGATGTTTGTCGCTTCAACAACCAGCCGGAACGAATCACGCAGTTGGACGACGAGATCGCGAAGCTCGTCCAGCGGACTCCGTGGCAGTACAGCGATTCGGCCAACCGAATTGTTGTGGGGAAGTTTGTGCTCAGCCAGGAAGGTGATCCGAAGAAGGTGCTCGAGGGGGCGTACAACGTCGTCAAGAAGTTTGCTCCGACTTATGCGCCGGTCTACATCGCGTGCGGCGAGTTGGCTCTGGAGAAGAACGATTTCGCGCTGGCCGCTCAGAACTTCGAGCAAGCGGCGAAGCTCGATCCGGCGGATGCCAACGCGCAGTTCGGGTTGGCTCAAGCATTCGCTCCCAGTGATTCGGACAAGACCAATACGGCGATCAAAGCGACGATGGAACGGAATCCGAATCACGTCGGCTGCCTGCTTTTCGTGGCGGACGAGCACATCGATGCGGAACGCTACGACGATGCGGAGACCGTGCTGACTCAGGTCGAGACGATCAACCCGCTGCATCCCAAAGCGGCGGCGTATCGCGCGGTGCTAGCTCATCTGCGGAATCAGCCAGACAGCGAGAAGCAGTATCGGGGAACGGCGTTCAAGCATTGGGCGGCGAACCCGGAAGTCGATCACCTGATCGGCAAGAAGCTGTCGCAGAAGTATCGCTTCGCGGAGGGAGAGGCTCATCAACGACAGGCGTTGGGGTTCGACGCCAAATATCTGCCGGCCAAGATGCAGCTCGCGTCGGACTTGTTGCGGCTGGGTCAGGAAGAGGAAGGCTGGAAGCTCGCCAACGAGGTTTACGAGGCGGACGGCTACAACATCTTCGCGCACAACTTGGTCACGTTGCAGGAGAGCGTCACGAAGTTTCGCACACTCGAAGCGGACGGCATCGCCCTGCGCATGGACGCCCGCGAGGCGGACATCTACGGCCACCGAGTGCTCGACTTGTTGAAGCGAGCCAAGCGAGACTTGTGTGCGAAGTACGACGTCACGCTCCCCGCGCCGATCATCGTCGAGATGTTTCCCAATCAAGAAGACTTCGCGATCCGCACGTTCGGCTTGCCGGGCGGAGCGGGTTTCCTGGGCGTCTGTTTTGGCACGGTCATCACGGCCAACAGCCCGGCCTCGCAGGCATCGCATCCGACATGCTGGGAGGCGACGTTGTGGCATGAGTTCTGTCACGTTGTGACGCTCAACAAGACGAACAACAAAATGCCGCGCTGGCTGAGCGAAGGGATTTCCGTCTTTGAAGAACGGCAGGCCGACCCGACATGGGGGCAGACGATCAATCCGCTGTACCGCAAGATGCTGCTCGGCGACGAACTGACGCCGGTCAGTGAACTCAGCGGTGCGTTCCTGCATCCACGCAGCGGGCAGCATCTTCAGTTCGCGTATTTCGAGTCGTCGCTGGTCGTCGAATACCTGGTCGAAAAGCACGGCCTCGACACACTGCAAAAGATTCTGGTCGATCTTGGCAACGGTCTGACGATCAACGACACACTCGCTCGGCACACGGGATCGCTCGACGAACTGGATTTGGCGTTCGCGGCATTCGCTCGGCAGCGGGCCATCGAGATGGCTCGTGACGCCGATTGGACGGAACCGGAACTTCCGAAACGTGCGAGTGTCGAGTTGCTCGCCGCGTACCTCAAAGAGCACCCACACAACTACGCCGCGCTGCAGCGTCAGGCCAAGCAGTTGCTCGCGGAGAAAAAGTTCGCCGAAGCGAAACAGCCGCTCGAAACCATGCGCCGGCTGTACCCGAACGACGCCAGCGGCGACGGACATCTCGTGCTGCTCGCTCGCGTGCATCGCGAGTTGAACGAGACACCGCAAGAACGAGCCGTCCTGGAAAGCCTTGCGAAGCTGACCGACGACGGCGTTGACCTGTTCGCTCGGCTGGCAGAGATGACTTCAAAAGCCGACGAATGGGAAGCGACACGCCAGTTCGCTCAACGTTGGCTCGCCGTCAGCCCGCTGCAACCGGCCCCGCATCGCATCGCGGCCGAGGCCGCCGAGAAGCTGCACGACGACCGTTTGGCCATCGGCAGCTACCGCGCGCTGCTGTTGCTGAATCCAATTGATGTCGCCGATCTGCACTTGAAGTTGGCGACCGCGTTGCAGCGAACCGGCGACTTGTTGGCAGCCAAACGTCAGGTGCTATTGGCTCTCGAAGAAGCTCCGCGATTCAGGGAGGCGCATCAGCGATTGTTGGAGATCATCAAGGCGAGCGAGCCGGCAACTCAGTCGGCGGACAAGCCGACCAAGGCTGCAAAACCGAAGAAGCCGGCGGCGGCATCCCAATGAACTGGAAACGCTATGAAACGAATCTGGTCAAGAATTGCGCAGTGCAAAGTGCAGAGTGACGAGTGCAAAGTGAAAAATGGGAGACAGATTCCGTTCCCACGCCGCTCACTTTGCACTTTGCACTCTTCACTCTGCACTTTGCAGTGCCTCATTGTTCTGCTGCTTGTCATTGCCGCAACCGCCCTCGCTCAGCGATCTCCCTTCATGCGGCGTGAATTTCGGCCGGAGATGGTCGATCGGGGCGGTGTCCCCGAATGGAAGAACGACGAACGCTTCAAGTCGGATGTCTTCACGTTTGTCCGTGTGCGGTATTCATCGGGCGGCGGGTACGGCGGACGCGGTGGCGGAAACTGGCACACCGACTATCCCGACAGCGATCTCAACTTTTCGTACCGGTTGCAAGAACTGACTGCGATGGAAACCGACCCGAATGGGAAGATCCTGGAACTGACCGACGAAGCGATTTTCGACTATCCGTGGATGTACTTGATCGAGCCGGGGCACATGAGCCTGTCGGATGCCGAGGTCGCGGGACTGCGAAAGTATCTACTCAACGGCGGCTTCCTGATGGTGGATGACTTCTGGGGGGACTACGAGTGGCAGAACTTTTACGACAACATCAAGCGCGTCTTCCCGGATCGCGAGCCACTGGAACTGCCGCTCGAACACGAGATCTTTCATTGCGTCTTTGACTTAAAGATCAAGCCGCAAGTCCCCAGCATCCATTCCAATTGGCAAAGCGGCTACACCACGGATCGCCCCGGGGATCCCTCGGCTCGAGACGTGCATTATCGTGGACTCTTCGATGACAAGGGCCGCATGATGGCCATCATTTGCCACAACACCGACCTGGGTGATGGCTGGGAACGCGAAGGCGAAAGCGTTGAATACTTCAAACAGTTCGCTGAGAAGTGGTCCTACCCCATGGGCGTCAACATCGTGACCTACGCGATGACGCACTGAATTTACTTCGGGATGCCCAGCAGTTCCTCCTCCTCTTCTTGGATCACGCCGCGAGGAGTGACCATGAGGAGGGCGGGTTGCGTTTCGCGTTCGATATCGGCGGCTCGTTCGCGGTCGCGTTTGGCTTCTTCGGTCTTCCCTTCGGCGGCCAACTTCTTCGCACGGAACAAGTACGCCTTGGCGACCTGAGCATCGACTCGTTTGGCTTTGCGATAGTCTGCGATCGCGAGGTCGAACTCGCGCTGCTGCAAGTGAGCATCGCCACGAATCGAGTAGGCCTCGAAGTGTGGATCGATTTGGATGGCACGGTTGCAGTCGGCAATGGCTTTGTCGAACTCGCCGTTCGACAACCAGAAGGCGGCACGACTGGAATACGACCGGCCGTACTTCGGCTGGACCTGCATCGCAGTCTCGTAGCTGGCCAGTCCGACCTTCGATTCGCCTCCGGCAATCAGGTGCTGCGCGAGTTGCACGTAGCTGCCGGCGTCCTTCGGTTCTTGCGCGACGTGACGGTTGAGATCATTGAGTTTGCCCAGCCACGCGACCTTGTCGGCATCGGCTTGGGCGTCGTCGTCGCGGCCAAGCTGCAGGTTGCAGGCTCGGCGTTGGAGATAGAACTTCGCGTTGTACCGCTCGCGCGAGATTGCTTTCGAGAAGTCGGCCAGGGCTTGTTCGTAGTCCTTCAGCTCAAAGTGAGCCAAGCCGCGATTGTTCAGAGCGTTGACGTTCTCCGGCTGGAGCTTGAGTGCCTGGTCGTAGTCGGCGATCGCTTGTTTGTGTTTCTGTGACTGATACGCCACGAAGCCGCGATTGATCAGCGACTCGACGTACTTCGGTTCGATCTGCAAGGCCTGATCGAAGTCCGCGCGAGCTTTCGCGAGTTCAGATTTTGACAACCAAGCCAACCCGCGATTGTTGAGTGCCTGCGTGTGCTTCGGATTGATCTCGATGGCGGCGGAGAAATCCGCGATGGCGAGGTCGATCTGCTGCTGAGTCATCAGAAAGAAGCCGCGGGTGTGCCGGATCTTCGCGTCCTTTGGCGAGAGTTCGATCGCCCTCGTGAAATCGATCAGCGCCGCTTGAGCCTGGCCGGCGTCCGCCAACAGGCTCGCTCGCTGGAAGTACGCCTCGGAACATTTTGGATCGAGCTTGATTGCTTCCGTCAGTGTCCCCAGGGCTGATTTCCACTGCTTCTGCTGCAATGCCACAGTGGCTTTTTCGAGCAGCGACTTGAGGTCGCTGGATGCAGTCGCGGCAGACGGCTTGTCGGCGGGCGGAGTCTTCGATGATCCGCCGCAGCCGATCAATGACAGGCTACACAGCCCCAAAGAGAAAACGATCACGAGCCGCGACGGCCCTCGCAGAAACCAAAATGGGTTGCGCATGTTGTCCGCTCCTGGAACATCCGCTGAGTGGGATGTGAGGCTGAAGGACTGGAATTCGGCGAGGGATCGCCGGAGAAGTGACGCACCGGAAGGGAGCAGCCGACTCGTCGAAAAAGACTCGGCCGCGAAGAGGGGCGGGCTTGTACTCGTGGACTCGAAATCGAGTCAATGTCGGTCGGCGCAACTCGACATCCCGTTGACCTAACGGCTGGTTTTCGAGTCCACTGTCGTCGAACAGCTCAAGGAGGATGCTGATGGCGACTCACACAAGTGCTCCCGAATTGGCGACGGAAACGAAGATCGTGTCGGACGCAAGCGGACCAGCCTCGAATCCCCGCACCGCACGGCGCACAGAGCCGTCGGTGAAGGACATCATCGCGGCCGCGCGATCACAGCCGGCTCCGGCGTTGGGCGGGTTGATTCTGAGCGGTGTTTCGGCCGTGTTGCTGTTTGCGAGCTTCACTCCGCTGGATTGGTCACCACTGGGGTGGCTTGCGATCGTTCCTTTGTGCGTGCTGATCCAACTTGAACGTGCGCCGAAACGGCTGTGGCTCACGACTTGGACGGGCGGATTGCTCTTCTGGTTACCGACGCTGCAATGGCTGCGGCTGGGACATGAGTCGATGTACGTCGCATGGTTCGCGCTGGCGTTTTATCTGTCGGCCTATTGGTGGGCATTCGTCGGACTGTCGCGCGCGGCCGTGCATCGCTGCGGACTGCCGATGACCGTGGCCGTGCCACTGGTCTGGACCGGATTGGAATTCTGCCGAGCACATCTGATGACCGGCTTTGCGTGGTATCAACTGGGGCATTCGCAGTATCGCTGGATCGAACTGATTCAGATTTCCGATTTGTTCGGCGCCTACGGCGTGAGCACCGTGGTTGCGCTGAGCAACGCGGTGCTCGCCGGTTTGGTTCCGCAGTCTTGGCTGAGCCGTCTGCGACTGATCGCTCCGATTCAGCTTCCGTCCGAGTTGCGTCATCTGTCTCCGCCGACCGTCGCGGACGAAACATCGCCTGCCGATTCGCGAGGCTTGTTCCGTCGGCAATTGGTTTCCGTCGCTGCGGGACTGCTCGTGATGGCGACGGTGCTGGGATACGGCTATGTCCGACGCGGTCAAGCCGAGTTCACGGCCGGGCCGCGCGTGGCGTTGATTCAGGGGAACTTCGAGTCGTCGGTGAAGCACGATCCGGCGGAGTTCGGACAGATGTATCGGACTCATGAACTGCTGACCGGTTACGCGGTGCCGTACAAGCCGGACCTCATCATCTGGCCGGAGACGATGTTTCGCTGGCCGCTGTCTGACGCCGATCCCAACTTGTCCGAGAACGATCTGCGGCGACTCGCGCCGATGATTCCGGTCGAGCACTGGCGCGACTCGTACGTCCGCAAAGCGTTGCACGAGATGTCGCAAAAGACCGGAGCGAATCTGGTCATCGGCTTGGATCGTTTCAGTGTGAACGAGCAGGGGCTGAAGCACTTCAACTCGGCGGCGTTTGTCACGCCCGATCGCGGCGTCGCGGATACCTACGACAAGCTGCATCGCGTGATTTTCGGCGAGTATGTTCCGTTGAAGGAATCGCTCCCGTGGCTGAAAGCGTTCTCGCCGTTGCCCGATGACTTTGGCATCTCGGCGGGTACGAGTCCCGCAGCGTTCCGCTGTGGCTCGTGGCAGGTCGCTCCGATCATTTGTTTTGAGGACACCGTGCCGCACCTCGTTCGCGACGTGGTGCGTGGGACGAGCACCGAGAAGCGACTCGATTGCCTGCTGAATTTGACGAATGACGGCTGGTTTCACGGCAGCAGCGAACTGAATCAGCATCTCATCACTGCGGCGTTTCGCGCGGTGGAGTGTCGCACTCCGCTAGTCCGAGCGGTCAACACCGGTATTTCAGCGGTCATCGACGGTGACGGCGTGATCCGAGAGCCGGAGACCCTCATCGACGGCGATGCGACGTGGACCAAACAACGCGAACAACTCCAGGAAACCAAGCATGCTCGCTCTGATCGCCGAGTGCCGCTGTCGATGTTTGATCCGGTACGCTCGACGTTGACCGATCCGGCGACGGGTCGTTGGCGAAAGTCGCTGAACGCGGCAGTCATCGACACTGTGCCGCTCGACAACCGCCGCAGTTGGTACATTGCGTCCGGCGACTGGTTCGCCGGGATGTGTTCGGCGGCGTGTGGGCTGTTCCTGGTGGTTGGGCTGATTCCGCGACGTCGCTCTGCGTGATCCGTCGTGGAACACGTTTTCAACGTGCTCGTCACGGGCACGTTGAAAACGTGCCCCACGTCACTTCTTGCCCAAGGCTCGTTGCTGGGCGAAGAACTCTTGCAGCAGCCCTTTGCATTCCTGCTGCAGGACACCGCCAAGCACTGTGGCTCGGTGATTCAGTCGCGAGTCGTCGGTGATTTGGAACAGAGAGTGGCATGCTCCAGCTTTCGGATCAGCGGTGCCGTAGATGACCGTCGGGATGCGAGCCAGCACGATCGCTCCGGCGCACATCGGACAGGGTTCGAGCGTGACGTAGATCGTGCAGTCCAGCAGTCGCCAGGATTCGAGCGAATTGGCAGCCTGCGTGATGGCGATCATCTCGGCGTGCGCGGTCGGGTCTTTGAGTGATTCACGCTGGTTGTAGCCTTCGCCGATGATGCGATCGTTGTGGACGATAACCGCACCGATCGGGACTTCACCTTCGTCGAAGGCTTGGCGAGCAAGCTGGATCGCGGCTCGCATCCAGCGGTCGTGCGGTTGCAGCGGATGGTCGTCGGATGCGAAATCCATGCGGTCGCTCGCGGTGGAAATGAGAAGAGCACGCGAGGGGTCGCGTGCTTTTTCGTGGGGCAGGTTTTCAACCTGCCTGTCTTGGGCGGGCAGGTTGAAAACCTGCCCCACGAGCTAGGCTTTCGGACCGACGGGTTCGTCGGGGTTGTGACAGATTTCGAGTTCGACGGCTTCGACGTTCAGTGTGCTGGAATTCTCCATCGGGACGTCTTCGAAGATCGCCTTATCGAGGATCACATCGACCGCTTTTCGTTCGCGGATTTGGGCTTCGAGGTTTTCGATGACGCCGGATTTCTCCATGCGAGCACGCAGGCGGCGGACGTTTTCGCCGCGGGACATCGCCATGTAGTGCAGTTCGGCTTCGATGTCGTATTGGGTGACCTCGATGTTCTCCTGCGTGGCAATCTTGTCGAGGATGAAGTGCTCCTTCATTGCTCGCCGAGTCATCGAAACCTGATGCTGCCGCAGTTCGTTTTCGCGGACGCGGATTTCCTGTTCGGTGTAGCCGGCTTGCTGCATTTCGAGGACTTCGCGGTACATCGCGTTCTCGACTTGCTTGAGCACGAGGTCTTCGGGCAATTCCCAGGTGGCCGACGCGGTGATCTTGTCGAGCACTTGCTTGCGGACGGCTTGTCGCTGATCGTACTGCGTCTGCCGTTGCAGAGCTTGTTCGATTTCGATGCGCAGCTCATCGACGGTTTCGACGCCGACGCGCTGGAACAACGCGCGGTTGAGTTCGGGCAATTTTACGCGTTGGACTTCTTCGATCTTGAAGGTGGCTTGAACTTTCTCGCCACGCATGGCGACGTTCTCGGCCTCTTTCGAGATCGTGATGGCCGCTTCACGCGAGTCGCCGGCTTTCGCGCCGGTGAGCAGTTTGTCGAAGTCGGTGATCTCGCCGTCCTCGAATCGCAATGTCGAGCGGACACGGGCCGTGAAGTGCGCGTGGTCTTGCAGCGTGCCTCCCTGGTAGGCGAACGAGGCACAGATGTTGACGCTGTCACCCGGCTCGACCGCGGCGTCCGAGGGAACGAGTTCGGCATATTGTTCGAGGAAGCGTTGCTGAGCTTCGTTGACGTCGGCTTCGCCGGTCTCGCGAACTGGCCGCTTGATCGTGATTTGGTCGTAGGCGGGGAGATCGAATGCGGGACGCACTTCGACTTGGAATTCGTATTCGAAGTCGCCGACATCGGGGATCGTCAGGTTTTCGACGTCGAGATCCGGCTCGTTGATCGGCTCGATGTTCGTGTCTTGCGAGAGCTGTTCGAGGCTGCCGATGAGCACCTTCTGCTTGATCTCGTCGTTGAGTTCGCGGGAGAACCGCTTGGCGATGATGTCCTTGGGAGCCTTGCCCGGACGGAAGCCCGGCACGGCGGCCTTGGACTTCATCTCGTCGAGCACGAAGTTACGGATGTGCGCGATGTCGTCTTGCGGCACCTTGACTTTGACGTGTTTTTTGCAGGGGCCGATGTCTTTGACTTCGACACCCAGAGTCATGCGCCAAGCCGGAGCGGCTTCAGGCTGCGATTCGGTGGCCGGGACGTCAGCGATCGTCGGTTCTTGTTCGGCTACAGTACTCACGGGATGATTCCTCCAAAGGAGCCGGAGCGGTTGCTCGACTAGCTCCAAGCGCGGGTTCTACCCGCCAACAAAAAAACTGGACCGTCAGCAGCCCAGTTCGGGAAGAGCGGGAGACGGGGATCGAACCCGCGACAACCACGTTGGCAACGTGGTGCTCTACCACTGAGCTACTCCCGCAAGTTATGAGGGCGAACGATATAGCGGTCGG
>CAMDPK010000048.1 GCA_945904015.1 Candidatus Kuenenia stuttgartensis
CAGTAAAATCCGGTTTTCAAATGCTTCTCGAACCAATCGAGGTTCGTCTGCATGATCTTGAGAATCATGCGCGGCTCGGTCGGTCCGTGCGGTTGACGTGGCAAGACGAGCATCTCGGCCGGCGTCCCTTGTTGCTTGACCGCGTTGTAGAACTCGTAGCCCTGCGAGACCGGGACACGCACATCCGCCTCGCCGTGTTGGACCAGCGTCGGAGTGGTGACTCCTTTCGCTTGGAACACTGGAGAACGTGCCGCGTACAGCTTCACATCGTCCCACGGTTGACCGCCGAAGTAGTCCGGCAAGAAGCCGGGAATGTCTGCCGTGCCGGTGAAGCTGACGAGGTTCGTCACGGCTGCTCCGACAGATGCGGCCTTGAAGCGCTTCGTCTGCGTGATCGTCCACGAGGTCATGTAGCCGCCGTAGCTCCAGCCCATCACGCCCATGCGTTCGGGATCGGCCACGCCCATTTCGATGACTCGATCGACTCCGGCCATGATGTCGCGGAAGTCGCCACCGCCCCAATCTTGATAGTTTGCGTAGCGAAACTCTTTGCCGTATCCCGCCGACCCGCGCGGGTTCGGCTGCAACAGCGCGAAGCCGCGCGAGGCAAACGCGGCGTTCGGATAAACACCAGAGGTACCGGCGAACGATTGCACGAATACGCCCATCGGACCGCCATGCACCTGCAGCAACAGCGGCACGCGTGTGCCGGCCTGATAACCGACGGGGTAGGTCAGCAGTCCTTCGATCTCTTGACCGTCGGTGCTCTTCCACCGCAACAGCTCGACTTTGCCGAGCGGAAATGTTGGCAGGTGCGAATTCGCATGGCTGACCTGCACTGGAGCGAATGTGCCACTCGGTGAGACGCACGCTTCGGGAGCTTTTTGCGGAGACTCGCGCACGAACCCGAACGCCGAACCTTTCGCGTTCATTTCAAATGCCCGCAGCAACTCACCGCCGGAGATGAGTTCGCCAATCTTTCCGGTCTCGACGTTGATTTCCGACAAGCGATTCAACGTGCCGCGAGTTTCCACGAAGTACAGGCTTGTTCCGTCGCTCGACCAGCCGATCAGGGTCGGCTGATGATCCGGAGTCTCCGGCAACAATTTCACTTTTCGATCCGCGACCGAGATGACTTGCAACGAATAGTCTCCGGCCCAGCGCGGCGGGTCATCGCTGGCGATCAGCGCCACCGATTTTCCGTCGGGTGAGAACAGCGGAGCGAACTCGGAGCGGCCAGTCGTTGCCAGTGGCGTGATTTTGCCGTAGGCGACATCGACCATTGAAACATCCGAGGACGTCCAGTCATCGGCCTTCGGCGACTTCCGATGTGCAAACACAATCGACTTCCCGTCTGGCGACCAATCGAAACTGCCGCCACCCGGACGCGCCGCCACGCTGATCGAGAAGTGACCGGTCGTCAGTACTCGAGACACTCGCTGGCTGTTTTTGTCTTTCTCGACCGACACAAGATGCAGCCGGTCCATTTTGAAGTCGCGATCAATCCAGCGGAAATCGTCCTTCGCCTTCGCGGCTTTGTCGTCGGCATCGGTCGGTGGATCGGGCATCACGAACGCAAGCTGCTGGCCGTCGGGACTCCAGGCGAACAACCCGACTCCCGATTTCACATCAGTCAGTTGTTCCGCCTCGCCCCCCGTGACACGCATTCGAAACAGATTCGATTTGCCCGTTCGCTCCGAGGTGAACGCGATCCACTGGCCGTCCGGCGACCACACCGGATTCGTCGATGACTTCGCCGCGAACGTCAGTTGAGTCGACTCGCTGCCGTCCGCATTCGCGACCCAAATCTGCGACACGAATTCGCTGCGGTCCTCGGTCATGACCGCCTCGGCCACGGAGTACACGACACGTATCGCATCCGGCGACGGCCGAACGTGGGCGACTCGCCGCACCTTGAGCATCAACTCCGGCGTCCAACCCGCAGCAGGTCTTTCGGCTTGGACAGTTTGTGTTTGATCGAACATGACGGCGACCAGCAGGACAATGAAGAAGCGACGCATTGTGGATCTCCCAACGTGGCCGACGCAGCTTGCGTCGGGTCCACCCGCGATTGAATCAAACCCGACCGTGCTCGTCACGTCACACGCTGCGAGTGCCCAGTCTCGGCCGCGCGGTAGCAGGCGAAGACCGTCTTCAGAACATGCAGGCTGTCAGCACCGGTCAGCGGCGGCGGCGCAAGTCCCATCGCGGCTCGCACGCACTCTTTGACCAGCGGCGTGTAGCTGGCTTGATCAGCCGGACCTTCGTACTTCTTGATCTGCGGCGGCGCGTCCTTCGTGCTGTACCAGTGCAACGGCTCGCCCCCGTGCGGATCGAGCTGCACCCAGCCGAGCGAGCCCCAAACTTTGATGTGCGAGTGATAGCCGCGATCGAGGTAATAGCCGCTCGTCATCGTCCCAAAGCTGCCGTTGTCGAATCGCAACGCCATCGCCGCCGAGTCCTCCGCCTTGAGCGGCTGCCCACCAACGATGCCGGTGAACCCGGCCGCCTCGATGATCTTCGAGCCGGTCATGTACATCGCCAAGTCGAGCCAATGAATGCCCAGCCACATCAAATGCCCGCCGCCGGAGCGCGCTTTGTCGGCGAACCACGACTGATGATAGGTCGGACTCTTCAGCCGTGTTTGATCGGCGACGATGTGCAGTTCGCAACCGTAGATTTTTCCGATCTGCCCAGTCTGGATCAGCTTCCTCGCCGCTTGCACGGTGCCGAGCAAGCGATTCGCCAACGCCAAAGTCAGATGCCGATGTTTCATATCCGCCAGCCGCGCGAGCGGTTCAAAATCCTCGGCTCGCACGCACGACGGCTTCTCCGCCAGCACATGGCAGTTGGCCTCCAGCGCCATCTGAATCACGGGCGGAGATTGCACGGCTTCCATCGTCACCAACGCCAGCATCGGCTTGTGCTCCGCCAGAGCTTTGCCGTGATCGCGCTCGAAACTCTTCAGCTTGGCTCCCAGAGTTTTCTTCGCCGACGCCTCGCTCGCTCCGCTGGGATCGGCGACAACGACCGCCTCGACTTCTTCGGTCACTGCCAACCCTGCGAGATACGCTTCAAGATGCGCCCCTGCGGTATTTGTGAGCACGGCAACGGTGATTCCAGGCATGGCTGACTCCCGAAAATGAATACGGCAATGAGTCCTTCAACGTAGCCGCCTCGCTCCCGCGAGGCGGAGCTATGGTGAAACAACCTCCACAACGATTGATCTCGATCAATGGCTGCTGCTCTGCCTCGCGGGAGCGAGGCAGCTACGTTCGCACGATCGAGACGCGACGACCCGATCGCTGGTCGATAGAGTACCACTCGCCTGTGCGCCGAGCGAACGAGGTCCATTCTCAAGCGTCCAACATGGAGGAACGATGTCTGTCAAAGTTCGACGATTCGTCCAGCGAATGCTGGTCCCGGTGGCCTTCGTGGCGATGGTCATGTCGTTGACGGCTGAGCACGCCGCCGCTCAAGTCGATGCCAAAGGGGAGTGGCCACAGCTTCTGGGCCCGCAACGCAACGGACTGTCTGCGGAGACAGGCCTGCTGGATCGCTGGCCTACTGATGGACCGAAGGAAATCTGGCGTGTCCCTGGTGGAGTCGGCATGTCGGGCCTTGCGATCAGTCGCGGCCGAGTCCTGACGCTCGTGCAGCGAGACGAGAAACAATGGCTGATCGCACTCGATGCGAAGTCCGGTGAGTCTGTCTGGCAGTCGCCGCTAGCTCCCGAATATCGCAACCCGATGGGCAACGGCCCGCGCGCGACGCCGGCAATCACCGGCGATCAGGTCTTCGTTTTCACCGGCGAAGGCATCTTGTCCGCGCATGACTTTCGCGACGGCAAACAACTCTGGTCGCATCACGTCGTCAAAGAACTTTCCGGCAAGGAAGCCGAGTACGGCATGGCCTGTTCACCGTTGGTTGTTGGCGAGCAAGTGATCGTCACCGCCGGCGCTCCGAAAGGAACTCTCGTGGCATTCGACACGAAGTCCGGCAAGCAGCTTTGGACAGCCGGCAGCGATCCGGCCGGCTACTCGTCGCCAGCGTTGTTGAACGTGGGAGGCCGCTCGCAGATCGTGGCGTTCACCGGCAACTCGGCTCTCGGAGTTGACCCCGCGAAAGGGACCGTATTGTGGCGATATCCGTTCAAAACGAACTACGACTGCAACATCGCCACGCCGCTGGAAATCAAAGGGCAGGTCTTCCTCTCGTCCGGTGAGAATCACGGCAGCGTGCTGCTCGCGCTGAAACCACAAGCCGACAAATTCACTCTCAGCGAAGTCTGGGATTCTTTCGGCCCCAAGAGCGTCCTGCGAAACGAGTGGCAGACCTCAATGCTTTTGGACGGCCACTTGTACGGCATGGACAACGTCGGCGGAGCCGGCCCGGTCACGCATCTGACCTGCATCGACGCAGCAACGGGCGAACGGAAATGGCAAGAAGCTCGCTTCGGCAAAGGCAACCTGATCGCCGCCGACGGCAAGCTGTTCATCACCACGATGAAAGGCAAACTCGTCGTCGCGCGAGCAACGCCGGATCGCTACGACGAACTCGGCCGCGCGACGGTTCTGGAGTCGACTCGCCAAGCCCCCGCATTGTCGAACGGCCGATTGTTCCTGCGAGACGACAAAGAGATTGTTTGCCTCGATGTTCGCAAGCCATGAATGGAGGATGGGCACTCTTGCCCGTCCTGCTTTTCCCACACAAGGGACGGGCAAGAGTGCCCATCCTCCGCAAACTGGAGTCCAACCATGACCGTGCAACCTAATCGTCGTGAGTTTCTGGAACTGACCTCGGCTGGCCTGTTGGCCGCGTCGGCGATCGGCTCCGCGCAAGCCGCTCCCAAAAGCGCGAATGACAAGCTGGTCGTCGGACTGATCGGTTGCGGCGGTCGAGGCAATCACGACGCGGGCTTGTTTCGCAAGACCGCGAACGTCGAAGTTGCCTACGTCAGCGACGTCGACGACAACCGACGAGCCGCCGCCGCGAAGTCCTTCGAGATTCCCTCGAACAGAGCCGTTGCCGATCTGCGGCGGATGTTGGATGACAAATCGGTCGACGCGGTCGTCATCGCGACGCCGGATCACTGGCACTCGATCGCCGCGATCCTGGCGTGCGAGGCGGGCAAGCATGTCTACGTCGAGAAGCCGATCTCGCACAACATTCGCGAAGGGAGGTTGCTGGTCGAGGCGTCCGCTCGCAACAAGACGCTGGTGCAGCACGGGACGCAAAGCCGCAGCACCTCGATGATGATCGAAGCCGTGAAGCTGCTCCGAGACGGGATCATCGGCAACGTCATGGTCGCCAAGTGCTGGAACATCCAGCGACGCGGCACGATCGGGCGCGGGCAGGACACCGCCCCTCCGGCCGGCTTCGATTACGACACCTGGGTCGGGCCGGCCACGATGATTCCGTATCGCACCAATCGAGTCCACAGCCGTTGGACATGGTGGTATCACTTCGGCACCGGCGACATGGGTAACGACGGCGTGCATGACATCGACTACACACGCTGGGGCTTGGGAGTCGACACGCACCCGACGAAGGTCGTGGCGCTCGGCGGTAAGTTTCAGTTCGACGACGACCAGGAGTTTCCAGATACGCAGCAAGTCACGTTCGAGTATCCCGGCGACGGAAAGCCGGGCAACCGCAAGCTGTTCATCTACGAGCAGCGGCTGTGGTCCTCGAACTACCCGCACAACACCGACAGCGGGGCCGAGTTCTACGGCACTCAAGGCCAGATGTTTCTCAGCCGCCGAGGCAAGATCGAAGTCTTATCCGACCGCAATCAACCGGTCCCGGTCGCGGTGAAGCCGGAAGCTCAGAACGACGCCGCTCATGTGCAAAATTTCTGCGACGCGATCCGCCTCGGATCGAAACTCAACGCTGACGCACTGACTGGCCACCTCTCGACGTCGTTGTGCCACCTCGGCAACATCGCCACTCGCCTCGGCCGCTCGCTGACGTTCGATCCACTGAAAGAGCAGATCGTTGGCGATGAAGAAGCGAATGCCCTGACTCGTCGCCCATATCGCGACCACTGGGCCAAGCCCAAGAATTCGTAGAGGCAGTTTCAAAACCAGCACGACGTGCGAGCGAGTGGTTGTTTTTCCGATGTTTTGGCCACTCGCTCGCGCTTCGTGCTAGGTTCTGCAACCGCTTCTAGCACAGCACGCATCATGGGCCGATCTGCTCTGCGTCAATCTGCGAATTGTGGGAGATGAGGAATCGTGATTCGGACATGGTCAGTTTTCATCGGCGTGCTGTTGAGCAGCAGTTTGGTTGCGGGTGACGAATTCCCCACGCCGTACAACAGCGAGAAGGACAATCCGTCGCCGATCTCGCCTCAGGAGGCGTTGGCGGCAATCAAGTTGCCTCCCGGTTTTCGTGCGACGCTGTTCGCGGCCGAACCGGACGTACAGAACCCGATTGCGATGAGCTGGGATGCTCGTGGCCGGTTGTGGGTCGCGGAGAATTACACCTACGCTGAGCGGACTCAGCGTTTCGATCTGCGGCTGCGCGATCGCATCGTGATCTTCGACGACACCGACGGCGACGGGCGACATGATTCACGCAAAATCTTCACCGATGGCGTGCAGATGCTGTCCAGCGTCGCGGTCGGGCATGGCGGAGTGTGGGCGATGTGTCCGCCGCAGTTGCTGTTCATCCCCGACAGGAATCGAGACGACGTGCCGGACGGTCCAGCGGAAGTCGTGCTGGATGGCTTCAACGTCGCGCCAGAGAACTATCACAATTTTGCGAACGGGCTGAAGTGGGGACCGGATGGCTGGCTGTATGGCCGCTGCGGTGGATCGTGTCCCGGCGAATTGGGTCTGCCCGACACGCCCGCCGAACAGCGAGTGCCGTTGCGCGGCGGTCTGTGGCGGTTTCATCCGCAACGAAAAGTCGTCGAGGTGCTGACTCACGGCACGACCAATCCGTGGGGCCACGATTGGGACGAGCACGGCGAAGGTTTTTTTATCAACACCGTCAACGGGCACTTGTGGCATCTGATTCCCGGCGCACATTTCATGCGGCCACACACGCTCGACTCGAACCCACACAGCTACGCGCTGATCGACCAGCACGCCGACCATTGGCACTTCGACACCGGCAAAGGCTGGGCGGCCTCGCGCGACGGCTCGGCGGATGAACTCGGCGGCGGGCATGCTCACTGCGGAGCAATGATTTACCTCGGCGACAATTGGCCGGACGAGTACCGCGGCAAGCTCTTCACGTTCAACTTTCACGGCCGGCGGTTGAATGTCGAAAAACTGGAGCGGCACGAGTCCGGCTACATCGGCAAACACGAGCCGGACTTCGCGCACTTCGGCGACTCATGGTTTCGTGGCATGGATTTGACCTACGGCCCCGACGGCGGTGTGTATGTCCTCGACTGGAGCGACACCGGCGAATGCCACGAAAACACCGGCGTGCATCGCACCAGCGGCCGCATCTTCAAGATCACATTTGGAAAGCCAGGGCAACCAGCACGCGATCTCACGAAGATGACGAATGTCGAACTCGGCGCACTGCATCGACACAACAATGAGTGGTTCGTGCGAGCCGCACGATTGGAGTTGTCCGAGCGGCATCGTTCCGGTCAGCCGCTGGCGGACGCCGTACAGTTGCTTCGCGAACAATTTGCGAAAGGAACGGATTCCGTCGTGCGGCTGCGAGCGTTATGGACGCTTCGATTGATCGGCGGTGCTGATGATGAAACGTTAATGTCGCTGTTGGGGGATCGCAGCGAGCATCTTCGCGTTTGGGCGATTCGATTGCTGACCGATTCTTGGCCAATCGATACGAGTGTCGGCCAGCGACCGGCTCGCGCTGAAGCTCGGCCGAACGGGCTGAGTGGCGCGATGAACCACATGGCAGACATCGGCGAATCCGCTCTTGTGCGACTGACGCTGGCATCGACGTTGCGGCGGATGCCGGCCGATCGGCGAGTCGATCTGGCGGCGCGACTGATGGCGAGGTTCGAGGACGCCGACGATCACAATCTGCCGTTGCTCGTGTGGTACGGCCTGACTCCGCTGGCTGATTCCAATCTGCCGGCACTCGCCCAACTGGCGAAAATGTGCCGCTGGTCGACGACGCGGCGGTTCATCGCGCGGCGAATCGCTGGTGAGGTCGAGAAGCAACCCAAGGTGTTGAATTCGCTGCTCGAATTCGCGGCGGCTCGTTCTTCGGAATTTCAGGCAGATGTGTTGGCCGGCATGAGCGAGGCATTCGTCGGTTGGCGAAAAGCTCCGCAGCCGTCGGCATGGGAAGCATTTCACGCGCGAGTCACGACCGGCGACGATGTGAAGCTGCGCGACAAGGCCCGCGATCTGAGTGCGCTGTTCGGCGATGGGCGGGCATTTGATGAACTGAAGCAAGTCGCGATCGACAAGGATGCGGATCTCGCGGCCCGCAAGGTCGCGCTGCAAACATTGATTGATGCGGATGCTCCCGAAGTCCGGAAACTCTGCGAGGAATTGCTCGGCACGCGGTTCTTGAACACGATCGCGGTGCGCGGATTGGCGAGCGAGAATGATCCGAAGTTCGGCGCGAAGCTCGTCAAAGCCTATCGCTCGTTTCACGCGTTGGAACGACCGCAGGTTCTAGCGGTGCTGGTGACTCGCGTGGCTTGGGCGAACGCGCTGCTCGATGCGGTCGCCGAGGGAAAACTTCCACGCGACGATGTGTCGGCGTTTCATGCCCGACAGATTCGCAGTCTCAACGATGAAAAATTGAAGCAGCGGCTCAGCCAAGTCTGGGGTGAGCTGCGCGACAGCCCGGCGGACAAGCGCGAACTCATTGCGAAGCTGAAGGGCGAACTGACGCCGCAGACGCTGAGCCGCGCCGATCCGTCACGCGGCCGAGCCGTGTTTGTCAAAACCTGCGCGGCCTGTCACACGCTGTACGGCGAAGGCGGCCGGCGCGGGCCGGACCTGACCGGCTCGCAGCGGCAGAACATCGACTACTTGCTGGAAAACATCGTCGATCCCAGTGCGGTCGTGACCGCCGACTTCCGCGTGTCGATTCTGGAACTGACCGACGGCCGCGTGCTCACCGGAGTCATCACGGCTCGAAGCGAGAAGACCGTGACGCTCATCACGCAAACCGACACGCTGACCATCGAGCGCGATCGGATCGAGGCTCAAAAAGAATCCAAGCAGTCCCTGATGGCAGATGGTTTGTTGCAGCCGCTGTCGGCCGAGCAAGTGCGCGATCTGTTTGCGTATCTGATGACGCGCCACCAAGTGCCGCTGCCTGAACCCATGAAATAGCACCCATGAACAGCGATCTCGCCAACACCCCAGCGCCGCCGTACTTCGCCGTGATCTTCACGTCTCGCCGCGCGGCAGGTGACGACGGCTACTCGGCGATGGCCGAGCGGATGCAGGAATTGGCCTCGCAGCAAGCGGGATTCCTCGGTGTCGAGAGCGTGCGCGGAACGGATGGCGTCGGCATCACCGTTTCATACTGGTCATCGCTGGAATCGATCCGAGCGTGGAAGGCCGTCAGCGAACATCGCGCTGCTCAAGAACTCGGCCGGTCGCAGTGGTACGAGTCGTACCGAGTCCGCGTCTGCCGCGTCGAACGTGAGTACGGTTTGGACGGCTAGCGTCTGTCGCGCAAATCAGCCGCAGGGCGCTAGCCCCGGTTTGTGCGACGAGAACCGGGGCTAGCGCCCTGCGGCTCATTCGCGTGACCGGACAAAAACCTAACGTTCGCGCGCGATGGCGTTGTACGCGCGGTGGAAGTGCGGGACGACGCGGTCGTTGGCGTTCGTGCCGTTGATCGTCAAGAGCACGCCCAGCGGCATCGCCTCGGGGCCGCGAGCGTAGGTCCGCGCATCCTCGCCCACGTCGCCAACGGTGTGCGTGCCGACGGCGAGTAGCTCGAACTTCGTGAACGCCTTCGTTCGCGAGTCATAGCTCGCATTGCCCAGCAGTTTGGGCGCGTACGAGCGGCGGCTGTAGCGGTTGTCTGATCGCAGTTCGGCGTCGCCGCTGAATCGCACTTCGACGATGTTGCCTTTGACCGATGAGACTTCTGAATTCAGCACGGCGCTCCGCACATCTTCCGCGTTCCAGGCGGGATTCGGTTGGATGAACGTGCCGAGATTCAAACGCACGAGCAGATTCAGCGCGGGACCACGCACCGAAGTCTTCGCGCCGGACTTCAACTCGGCAGGCAAGAATGAACGCGCTTGTTCGCGCGTGAACCAGACGCGGTCCAGCTTGTAGAACGACTCGTGCCGAGTGTCCTGTTCGCTGACTCCGGGAGTCGGCAGTCCTCGGCTGACCATTCGCAACACCAAGCCGTCGCGCGGCGGTTTCGGATCATCGGTGAGCGTTTCGATTTTGTCGGTTTTCGGATCGGGAGTTCGTGGCAGCAATCGTTCGGATTTCGGCATCTGCGAGTACGCCTCCAACCCTTTGCGCATCTCGGCCAAGACGCGCGAGGGATTCGAGTGCTCGGTCGTGCCCGCGATCAACTTGCCGCTGGGCGTGACGATGTAGAGGCCTTGCGCGCCGCTGATTTGGCGATAGACCGTCTGGCCGAGAATCTGATCGACCAATCGGTATTGCAGCCGGCTGCGATCGACTTGCACGCCGTAGCCTTCGTAATTGCTGGGGCTGTCCACGACGGGAATGAAGCGGTCGAGCAGGTCGATGATCCTAGAATCGTTGCAGACGAACTGTCTGCTCTTCACGCCGTTTTGTCAGCAGCCGCCGCGCGGGTCGCCGAAATAGATCCAATAAAAAATCGGGCGGTCCTGTTGTTGAGCCGCGACCAACCCATCCCAGAACGGCTGCCACGCCACCTTCTGCCAGCAGAGTTCCTCCGAAGAGACGTCGATCTTCACTCGCAATTGGGAATACGTGGCGGGTGCGAGTTCTTGGGCCTCGGCCGAGCTGGTCCAACTCGGCAGAGCCTGCCAGCACATCAGAACGAAGAGAAGTCGTCGCATCGCAATCTCCTTGGAGAATCCGGTCAGTCGTCGGCGGATTTCGCCGCTCGGCGCGGAAGTTTGGAGAGGTCTCTTAAACGTTGACGGCACCGGCTGAGGAGGTGAGCGAATTCTCACCTTTTTCTCTGCGACTCGCGCGAACCAGGGCACGATGGGATCGTTAGAGACGAATTGTGTCAACCGCTGACTCAACGCGGGCCGCAGGATGGGGCTGAGCGTCGGTCAATTCTCGGCGGTGACGATTGCAAGGATGCAAGATGATGGGCGGGGCAGAGAATGACTCGCACCGCGAGGCCGGGAAGGCCGTTGGCCGCGCTGGCTGGGCCGCGCGACTGTGCGGTCTGGCCGCTCTGATCAGCCTGGCGGGATGTCATTGTCTGCCGGCCGCGTGTGATCGCGATTGCGTGTCGAGCAAATTGGCGGCTCGCACCGGTCATGGCTTGCTGAATGAGACCGGCTGCGGACAGATCGTTTATCCAAATGGAACCTCGCTGAGCGATGGGTTGACGGAAGAAGAAGCGGTGCTGCTCGCGCTCTGGAATAATGCCGCGTTTCAAGAGCAACTTGTCGATTGGAAGATCGCTCACGGTGACTTGGTGCAGGCCGGATTGCTGCCGAACCCAGAACTCTTTTACGTGGCCAGCGCGCCGGACAAGCCGTTTCGGTACGCGGTGAATGTTCCGCTCGAAGCGTTGTGGCTGCGGCCGATTCGGATCGCAGCGGCGGAACGCGAATCGCATCGCGTGTGCGAGCGGCTGACGCAAGCGGGACTCGATCTGATTCGCGACACACGGCAGGCGTATGCCGATCTGCAATTGGCTCGCGGGCGACTGCGAGTTGCGGATCAAGCGGAAGAATTGCGGCAGCGGATCACCAAGTTCGCCGAAGCTCGGCTGGATGGCGGCGACGCGAGTCCGCAAGAAGTCGCGACCGCGAAGATCGACGCACTGCAAGCCAAGCAGGATGTCGTGCGCATCCGGCAGGACGTCGCGTTGGCGGAAGAGCGATTACGAAACGTGTTGGGCCTATCCGATGACCGCACGCCGTTGAATCCGACCGATCCCGCACCGACCGTGCGCGGCGATTTCGATGCGGACGTGCTGTCGGCCGAAGCAGTCGCCTCGCGACCGGATTTGCTGGCAGTGGCTCAAGCGGCCGACGCGGCGGCCGAGCGGTTGCGGTTGGCTCAGATCGGCTGGTTCCAATTCCTCGGCATCGCCGACGCAACCAATGGATTTCGCACGGGACACGAGTTCGGCGGCGGCTTCCGCATGACATTGCCGATCTTCAATCACAATGAGGGGGCGATCGCACGAGCCGAAGCCGAGTGGGAAAAGCTCTGCCGCCAGCGACAGACGATTCACAATCAAATCGTGCTCGATGTGCGGCAGGCTCACCTGCGCTATGTGCAAGCGAAAGCCGAATTGGAAGTGCTCGATGGTCAGACTCGCCCGGAAGTCACCGGCGCAATCCAGCGTGCGACTTCGGCGTATCGCGATGGTGACGTCGGATACATCGTCGTCTTGCAAACGTCGCGGCAGTTGATCGACACAGAATTGCGTCAAGAGCAACTGCACGCCGAACTCCGTCGCGCGTGGGCCGAATTGGAACGCAGTGTTGGCCGGCATCTGGAAGCTCCGGCCGCAAATTCAGCTCGCCCGATCGAACTACCAGTTGCCCCCAACTAGCACGACGCGCCAGCGAGTGGCCATCCACCTGGCAACCACTCGCTGGCGCGTCGTGCTGGTGTGATGTGCTCCGATCAGCCCTGAATGATCCAGCGGCAGATTTGTTGGAAGCTCGCCCCTTTGCCTTGTGCGAGGATTCCCACGCGGAACACTCGGCCCGCCGCCCACACGCTGGCGACGGTCGTGGCGAGCACCAGCACGATGCCGACAATCGGCTGCCACAGCGGGACTCCCGGCGGCACGCTCTGCCGCAGAATCATCAGCATCGGAGTGGCCGGAGGAAACAGCGAGGCGACCATTGAGAACGTTGAGTTCGGTTCTTTGATCACGTTCATGAACACGAACATCGGAGCCATCGTGACGACCATCGCGGGCATGAGCAAACTCTGAGCTTCTTGGGCGTCCGTCACCGCCGCACCGATCGCCGCGAACAGCGCCCCATTCATCACGACAGACAGCGTCAGAAAAAGGATGAACCACAACAACAGATGCGTCGGGAACAGGTCGGCATATCCCGCGTGCCACAACGCCACATACCCGGCTGCCATGTAGATGCCCATGATCGTGATCGACACGCCGACCGTTCCGACCAGCTTGCCCAGCATCAATTGAACTGGCGTTGCCGAGCCGAGCAAAACTTCGGCGATGCGTCCCATTTTCTCTTCGAGCACACTTTGCAGCAGCGGCGTTGAGCCGACCATCACGCCGATAAACATCAGCATCATCAGGCCGATCGGCACGAGAAAGCTGGCGGCCATGTTGACCTTGTCCGCGTCGGTGATGTTGCCGTCTTTGTCCAGCGAGACCAGGCCGAGGCTGTCGATCGCTTCCGGCCGGTTTGCTCGGCGGACGAGTTTGAGGTCCAGTCCCGCTTGGCCAAGTCGGATTTCCTGAATCTGATTGTTCAACACTCCTTTGAGCCAGTTGGAGAAGTCGCCATAGGTCGGGCTGTTCGAGTAATACGCAACCTTCGCCGACGGCATCACTGGAGTTGCCACAGCCGAAGCTGGCCCGGCATCCGCTTCGAGCAGATCGGCAGTGATATCCACGAACGCCAGCAACTCTTCCTTACGAACGCGATCCGACAGTTTGAGCGTCGATTGCGGCGGCGCACCGATCTCGGCCGGATCGACAACTTCAATGACGAATCGCGGCTTGACTTGCTGTCGCGGGGTGACGCCCGCTTTGAAGATTTCGTTCGAGTTGCGCTGCTCGGCCGCGGCAACGATTAGCGACGAGAGCTTGCCCGTGCGATCGACGATCGCGACACGCCGGTCAGCCGTGTCCACTTTGTCCTTGAGAAAAATCTGAGCGATCGCGCTGCCGCCCCACAAAACCGGCAGAGCCACCAGCGAAATCAAAAACGCTTTGGAAAACACCGCCGCGCGATAATCGCGAGCGGCGATCGTGAGCACTTTACGCATGAGTCGCCTCCACAGCATCGGCCCCGGCGATGCGAATAAAAATGTCCTGCAACGAGGGGCTGGACACTTCAAAGTGTCGCACTCGGCCACGCGCGGTGAGTGCCGCCAGCACGGCCTGCGAGTCCGTGCCACGCCGCACACGCAGTTCTTGAAAACGTCCGAAGTTGTTCACACGCTCGACGCCGGCAATGTCCGACAGATCGAGCATCGACTCCGTTCCGTCTCCATTCGACTCCAACCGCACGCGCAGGATGTCGGTGCCGTATTGGCCCTGAATCTCTTCGAGCGTCCCGTCGAGCACCTTCTTTCCCTTGAAGATCATGAAAATGAAGTCGCACATCTTTTCGGCGACGTCCATGTCGTGCGTCGAAAAGATGACGGTCGCCCCGTCACGCTTCAGTCCGAGCACCGCGTCCTTGAGCACCTCGGCGTTCACCGGATCGAGTCCGCTGAACGGCTCGTCGAGAATGACCAGTTTCGGCTTCGCGATCACGGTGCCGATGAATTGCACCTTCTGCGCCATGCCTTTGGACAAGGCTTCGACCTTCTTGTTCGCCCAGTCGGTGAGCAGCATGCGTTCCAGCCAGCCGTCGATCTCCACGCGGCAGTCTCGATGGTGGACACCCTTGATCTCCGCGTAGAAACGGAGCATCTCGCGGACCGTCATCTTTTTGTAGAGGCCGCGCTCCTCCGGCAAATAGCCGATCTGATCATTGGCGGCCTGCGACGATTCCGCTCCGAGCACGCGGATGCGGCCGTTGTCCGGCAGCAAAATGCGCATGATCATCCGCAGCGTCGTCGTCTTGCCAGAACCGTTCGGGCCGATGAAGCCGTAAATTGTTCCGCTCGGCACAGCCAGCGTCAGGTCGTCCACCGCGCGGTGAGTGCCAAACATTTTTGACACACTTTCGAGTTCAACAGCCTGCATGGTGCCTCCGAGTTTTCCAAACGATAACCGCAATGGCCGAGGAAGTTCGCCTCACGCGGCGAAATATTGACCGAGGGAGCACGCGACTGTCCTCACTAACCCGACGCGCCAGCGAGGAGTGTTGCGATCCGACCCCTCGCTGGCGCGTCGGGCTAGTTTCGGCGGATACTCCTGCGCGCTGCGACTGGAACTGCCGAGGTCGCGGGACTGGTTCGATGAATTCTTCCTCAGTGTCGTCCAGGGGTCTTCGCGGCACCCAGCGATGCGGCTACTGTTTTCGTTTCCGACCAAGACGAAGGAAACGACGCGATGAGTTACCGATCCGGCGTGATGACAGGAGTGCTTGGTTCGCTGTTTTGTGGCGGCGTGTGCGTCGCTGCATGGTGGGTCGCGAATTCAAAGACGGCGGCCGCGAAAACCGAGAAGCCTGAACCACCTGCCAAAGTCGAGAAAGTTGTCTTGAAAGAGGAGGAGATCAACGTCCTCAAGCTGACGCCGGAAGCGGATCAGCGACTCGGAATCGAAACGGCCGCCGTTGAACGGCGCAACATTCGACAATTGCGGACCTACGGCGGCGAAGTGATGGTGCCGTTCGGCCAGTCGGTGCTCGTCGCCGCTCCGCTGGGAGGCGAGTTGCAAGTCACCGACAAAGGGCTGCCGCGTCCCGGTGCGCGAGTTCGCAAAGGGCAGCCGATCTTGTCGCTGTTTCCGCTGCTGACTCCCGAAGCGCGGACGACGCTGGCGGCGGCGCGAGTCGATGCCGAAGGACAAATCAAAAATGCACGCACGCAAGTCGAGGGAACGCGCATCGCCTTTGAACGCGCGAAGAAACTTCTGCGCGGTGATGTCGGCAGCCAGCGCAACGTCGACGAAACGGAAGCGCTGTACGAGTTCGCTCAGAAGACACTCGAAGCGGCCGAGGCGCGACGCGACTTGTTGATCAAAGCCCTCGGCGAATTCGAGCGAGGCACCGGTGCGCCGTTGACGATTGAAGCTCCGACCGACGGACTGCTGCGAGCGTTGAACGCTCAGCCGGGACAAGCCGTGCCGGCCGGTGCGGCGCTGTTTGAGATCGTGGACCTGTCGCGAGTGTGGGTACGTGTGCCGGTCTACGTCGGCGATCAAAGCGATCTCGCCGCAAGCGAAGACGCGGATGTCGTGCCGCTGACGTCTCGGCCGGGAGCAACCTCGAAGCGAGCGCGGCCGGTTGAGGCTCCCCCGTCCGCGAATCTGTTGGCTGGCACCGTCGATCTGTACTACGAACTCGCGAATGCCGAGGGAACGCTCGCACCCGGCCAGCGCGTCGGCGTCAACATTCCGTTGATCGGCGAGGCCGAGAGTTTGACACTGCCGTGGTCGGCGGTGATTCACGACATCCACGGAGGCACGTGGATCTACGAGAAGATGCCCGCCGTTCACACATTCAGGCGTCAGCGCGTCGTCGTGCGATTCGCTCGCGAAGGTGTTGCAGTGTTGGCCAGCGGCCCGGACGTCGGAACGAAAGTCGTTACGGCCGGTGCAGTGGAATTGTTCGGGATTGAAGTGGGATTCAGCAAGTGAGGGAGTGCAAAGTGCAGAGTGCAGAGTGCAGAGTGCAAAGTGAACTTCCGGAGTCGCAAGACCTCCGTTTCACGGGCGCGATTTCGACCAGTTTTCACTTTGCACTCTGCAGTCTGCACTTTGCACTGTTCTCGGTTGGGAGACATCGACTCGATGAAAGCCCCCTCGCAACCGGAGCCTCACCGTGCTGAGTTGGCTCGTCTCGACAGCCTTGCGTCTCCGCGTTGTCGTCCTCGCGGCGAGCGTGTTGCTGCTCGTCGTCGGCTTCCGAACATTGCGGCACGCGCCGATGGATGTCTTCCCGGAGTTCGCGCCGCCTTATGTCGAGATTCAAACCGAAGCGCCCGGACTCTCAACGCAGGAGGTCGAGTCGCTCGTGTCGATGCCGTTGGAGAACGCGCTCAACGGGACGGCGGGGGTGAAGACGATCCGATCGAAGTCGGTGCTCGGTCTTTCGTCGATCGTGTTGATTTTCAATGCGGGGACTGACCTGATCAAAGCTCGGCAATTGGTGCAGGAGCGATTGACCGTCGAGGCGACTCGGTTGCCGACGGTGGCTCGGCCGCCGGTGATTTTGCAGCCGCTGTCTTCGATGAGCCGGCTGCTGAAAATCGGCGTTTGGTCAAAGGACCAAAAGCTGTCGCAGCGCGATTTGACAGTGCTGGCGTTGTGGACGATTCGGCCGCGGCTGATGGCGATTCCCGGCGTCGCGAATGTCGCGATCTGGGGTCAGCGCGATCGGCAGTTTCAAGTTCTGGTCGATCCCGAACGGCTGCGTGCGAACGGCGTGACGTTGGACGCGGTGCTCCGCGCGGCGGGGGATGCGACGGTGCTCGATACGGGCGGGTTTGTCGATACGCCGAATCAACGATTGGCCATTCGGCATCTGTCGCCGATTCTCGAACCGGACGACCTCGCGCGGACGGTGGTTGATTTCCGAGGGGGCGCGCCGGTGCGATTGGGGGACGTGGCCGAAGTCGTAATCGGTTCGCCGCCGCCGATTGGAGATGCCGTCATCAATGACCAGCCGGGCCTGCTGCTAATCGTCGAGAAGCAACCGCAAAGCAACACGCTGGAAGTCACTCGGCAAGTCGAGGCGGCACTCGAAGCACTCAGGCCGGGACTCAAGGATGTCGAGATGGACCCGAAGATCTTTCGCCCGGCGACGTTCATCGAACGCGCGCTCGACAACTTGTCGCATTCGCTGCTGATTGGCTGCGGGCTTGTGGCGATCATCTTGATCGCGTTCCTGTTCGATTGGCGGACGGCGATCATCAGCCTGACGGCGATTCCCTTGTCGCTGGTCGCGGCGGTGCTGGTGCTGACGTGGTGGGGCGCGTCGATCAACACGATGGTGCTCGCCGGGCTGGTCATCGCGCTGGGCGAGGTCGTCGATGACGCGATCATCGACGTCGAAAACATCGTGCGTCGGCTGCGGCTCAATCGCGACTTGCCGTCGCCGCTACCGGCTTATCAAGTCGTGCTCGATGCTTCGCTCGAAGTTCGCAGCAGCGTGGTCTATGCCAGCTTGATCGTGACGTTGGTTTTCCTGCCGATCTTCTTTCTCGGCGGGCTGGCCGGCTCGTTCTTCCGGCCGCTGGCGATGTCGTACATCCTGGCGATTCTCGCGTCGTTACTCACCGCACTGACAGTGACTCCCGCGCTGTCGCTGATGCTGCTGTCGCACCGCAAGGGCGGCCAACACGAAGCTCCGCTGAGTCGCGTGCTGCGGGCGATGTATCGCAGGGTGTTGCCGCCGCTGATCGATCGGCCGCTGCTTTCGATGGGGGTGTTGTTCACGGCATTCACTCTGGCCGGAGCCGCGTACACGCGACTGGGTCAGGAATTCCTGCCGAACTTCCGCGAGACTGATTTCCTGATGCACTTTTACAATCGGCCGAGCACGTCGATCGAGGCGATGCACCGCATCACCGCGCGAGCCAGCCGCGAGTTGCGAAGTATCGACGGAGTGCTCAACTTCGGTTCGCACATCGGCCGGGCGGAAGTCGCTGACGAAGTTTACGGCCCGTACTTCACCGAACTGTGGATCAGCATCGACCCGAACGTCGATTACGACGCGACGCTGCTCAAGATTCAGACCGCCGTCGATGGCTACCCCGGCCTGTACCGCGACGTGCAGACGTACCTGAAAGAGCGAATCAAAGAAGTGCTGACCGGCGCGGGAGCGAGCGTCGTCGTCCGCGTCTACGGCCCGGAACTCGCCGTGTTGCGAGCAAAAGGCAAAGAGATCGAGAAAGTGATCGCCGACGTGCCGGGCGTCGTGAACCTGAAGGTCGAACCGCAAGTGCTCGTCCCGCAGATCGAAGTCCGTCTGCGTCCCGGTGCGGCTGAGCGATTCGGCCTGACCTCCGGCTACGTGCGCCGCGCGACAACGACGCTGATGAAAGGCGCGAAGGTCGGCGAAGTCTTCGAAGGACAAAAGAAGTTCGACGTCGTCGTCTGGAGCACCGAAGAAACTCGGCACGATCTGACCGCATTGCAGCAACTGGTGATCGACACGCCGTCCGGCACGCAGTTGCGATTGGGTGACGTCGCTGAGGTGAACGTCGTCCCGACCCCGAACGAAATCAAACGTGAAGGTGCCTCACGCCGGCTGGACATTACTTGCAACGTGCAAGGCAGTGACCTCGGTTCAGTCGCAAAGGAAATTCAAAAGCGGGTCGTCGAGCGGATTTCGTTCGACCGCGAATATCACCCGGAATTCTTGGGCGAATATGCCGCTCGGCAAGAATCGAGCGAGCGGTTGTTGTCGCTGTCAGCCCTCGCGCTCATCGGCATCGTGCTAATTTTGTACGTCGATTTCCAATCGTGGCGGCTGACCGCGCTGGTGACGCTGACGCTGCCGTTCGCGCTGATCGGCGGCGTGGCCGGCGTGCTGCTGACCGGTGGCGTGCTGAGCCTCGGCTCGCTGGTCGGATTCGTGACGGTGCTGGGCATCGCGGCTCGCAACGGCATCATGCTCGTCAGCCATTACCGGCATCTGGAAGAAGTCGAGGGCGTGCCGTTCAGCCGCGAGTTGGTTCTGCGCGGAGCCGAAGAACGCCTCGCGCCGATCCTGATGACTGCGCTGGCGACCGGTCTCGCGCTGGTGCCGATCATTCTCGGCGGCATCAAACCGGGGCAGGAGATCGAACACCCGCTGGCAGTTGTGATTCTCGGCGGACTTGTGACTTCGACGCTGCTCAACGTGTTTTTGCTGCCGCCGTTGTATGCGAGGTTTGGGCGGCGTGATACGACGCGACTCGCAACAGAAACAGTGCAAAGTGCCGAGTGAAGAGTGCAAAGTGTCGAGTGACAGGCACGAAACATCTGCCGTCATTTTGCACTTTGCAGTTTTCACTCGGCACTTTGCACTGCCTGTCCGAATGCAGCCAGCGCCAAGTCGTGAACCTCACGGCGCTTCGCGAAAGCGAGTGCCATAACCTTTTGTCGCCAGCCGCTGGCCGATCGCCTCATAGACGGCTGGGTCGTGAGGCGTCCACGTCGCCAGACCATCGACGTACCGATTGAACATCGAAAACATCGCGGCGATCAGCACCGTGTCGTGAATCGCTTTGTCGTCCGCGCCTGCCTCACGAGCGATTCGCACGTCGTCGTCCGTGACGAGCCGGCCGTCGCGGCGGACTTTCTCCGCAATCGCCAACAAGGCTCGCAGCTTGTCGTCGATCTGGGCGGTGGTCACGTCCGCGAAGACTTCGGCCACTAAACTGGACTGCTCGCCGAGCAGTTGCCGCGCCGCGGCTCCGTGGGCCTGCATTCAGAAAACACAGTCGTTGCCGGCGGAAACGTAGGCCGCGATGACTTCGCGCTCCGCCTCGGTCAGCGACGACGGGCCGCGCATCGCGGCTTGTGTGAGACTGTTGATGTGCTGTTCGGTGTCGCGATAGGTGACGAGCAGTCCAGAGATCCCTGGCTCGCCTTCGGGCAGTTTGATGTGTGCCATTGTTTTCTCCTCAATCGCCTGCGTCAGGAGGAATGCCGTTTTGCAGGCTCATGCCCAAGGCATGCAGAATGCGATCGCGCGTGTCGAGATAATCGCGAGAGTTCAAGTCGCGCGGCCGGGGCAGCGACACGGACAGGATGAGTCGAATCGTCGACGGCCGCGAACTGAGCACCACGACGCGGTCGGCTAATTGGATGGCTTCGTCGATGTCGTGCGTGACAAACAAGATGGTCTTCTTCTCTTGTTGCCAGATGCGCACGAGGTCGGCTCGCATTTTGAAGCGCGTGAAATAATCGAGCGCTCCGAATGGCTCGTCCATGTAGAGGACTTCCGGGTTCGCGGCCAGTGCTCGCGCAATTTCGACGCGCTGACGCATACCTCCCGACAACTGCCGGAGATAGGCGGACTCAAAACCGGTGAGACCGACCATGTCGATGTAGTGTTGGACGATTTGGTTGCGCTCGGCCGCTGTCTTGCGAGAGAGCGCGAAGCCGACGTTCGCCGAAACGGTGAGCCAGGGAAATACGGAGCCTTCCTGAAAGATGACGATTCGGCGCGGGTCCGGTCCGTGGACTGGCTCCCCTTCCACCTGCACTTCGCCGCGCGACGCATTCAGAAATCCGGCGATGATGTTGAGCAGTGTCGTTTTCCCGCAGCCTGATGGGCCGACAACGCAGACGAACTCGCCGCGTTGGATCTCGACGTTGATCCGTTCGAGGACGGGGACGGCCTGGCTTCCCTGTTTGACCGGAAAGTCCATCCACACGTCGCGAACGAGAACCGCCGCAGGCCCAGTTCGTTCGGTCGGCAGGTTCTGTGCGGGTGGCTCAATCATGCAGAGTCCCATACGCCCACTTCACCGTCTGAAAGCGTTCGACTTGTCGCATCAACAAATCCAGCAACCAACCGATCACACCAATCAGGACCATGCCGGCCACCACGAGGTCATATCGCTTGCCGGCATTCCGCGCGTCGATGATGAGATAGCCCAGACCAGAGTTGACGGCGATCATCTCGGCCGCCACGACGACTAGCCACGCGATGCCCAGGCCGATCCGCAATCCGGTGACGATCTGCGGCAGGCTCGCCGGGAAGATGACTCGGCTAAACAACTGGAACTTCGTCAGGCCGAAGTTGTCGGCCGCTCGCAGATAAACCGACTGCACGCTTTTGACGGCCGCCGCAGTGGAGACGGTGATCGGGAACACGCTCGCCAGAAAAATCAGGAACACCGGTGCCGCGTCGGAGACTCCGAACCACAGAATGGAGACCGGAATCCAGGCGATCGGCGAGATGGGTCGAAAGCCCTGGATCAACGGATTAAATGCCTCTTGCACCAGCTTGTTGGAGCCCATCAAGAGTCCAAACGGGATGCCCACGATCACCGCCAGAGTGAAGCCCCACGTCACTCGAAACAGCGAAGCCACGACGTACTTGATGAGCAATCCTTTTTGGGCGAGTTCCACCAGCCCCCACAGCACGTCGAGCGGTTTGGGAAACAACTGGCTGCCCGACAACCGCACCGCCCCGTCCCAGAAGAGCAGAAACATCACGGCGACGATCGACGGCAAGATGATCGCCCTGGCGGAAACGAACGGCGGCTCTTGCCCGATCACTTCGGTGGGTTGTGCTGCGGATGTCATGGCGTGTCTTCCCAGAGATAAGGTTGGATCGCAGACTCATCCGTGACAAACGAGGGATCGGCGTAGTCCTCGAAGTGAGCCGTGCCTTGCAGCGTGCCTGACTCGCGGCCGACTAGTTCGATCTCTTCGAAATCCTTGCGCCGCACCGCGAGGTTGGTGTACTTCACGCGATCCGGCGGTTTGCTGAGCACAAACTCCAACAGCTTGGGATCCTGGTTGTAGTAGTTCTGCCCGGTGAACTTCGCCGCTTGCATGCGGTGATCCATCGTCGTGTCGAGCCACTTGCCACTGCGTGCGATGCCATCGACCAGTTGCTGCACCTCGGCGCGATGGTCGCGGATGACGTCTTCGTGGACCGCCAGCACGCACGAGATGAATTCCGGCCAGACGTCCTTCGTCAGAAAGAGCACGCGGCCGTAGCCATCCATTTCGGACTGAGCCATGAATGGTTCGCCGGAGATGATGGCATCGACCGCACGAACATGCAGCGCGGCCGGCATGTCCGGAGGGGGCATCTCCAAGAGCGTCACATCGTCTATGTTCAGACCACGCTCCTTGAACGCTCGGAAAATGATGAGCCGTTGATTGGAGAAGCGATTGGGCACCGCAACTTTTTTCCCGCGCAGATCCTCGATGCGATGAATGTCCGAGTCCTTGTGAACCATCATCGTCGTGCCGTCGCGATGCCCCAGGTAGACGATCTTGATCGGCACACCTTGCTCGCGCAGAGCCATCGCCATCGGGGCCAGAATGAAACTCGCTTGCAGATGCTGCGACAGGAACGCCTCTTTCAATTCCGGCCAGCCGTTGAACCGCACGGGTTCAAAAGTCCCGGAACCAGTCATGCTCTTGTTGATGAAATGGGTCACGGGACACGTCAGGTGTCAGGTGACTGGCAGGAAACCGACCCGAAATTGCTTGCCGGTCTGTCCCGTGGAAACGGTTCTCTTCTCGAACGCCGACGTGTTGAGCCACAGGTGCAACAAAGTCACCGTGCCCAACCAGCCGATCGCCGCCAGCAGAACTCTGCGCTGTAGAGACATGGAGTCTTTGTCCGGAATAGGCGTTGTTTGCACGCAAGATGTAGGTTGGGACTCTGTCCCGACCCGAATCGAATGGTCGGGACGGAGTCCCAACCTACTTTGGTGCGGCTTCGCCTCCCTACTTGCTCAGAATCTTTTTCTGGTTGGCCAGAATCTTGGTCTGGTTGGCCTCAATGCGTTTCTGATTCTTGAGGATCGCGCCTTGGTTGCTGAGGACTTTGTCGAGCTTGGCCTGGTTGGCCTGAATCTTTTTCTGATTCGCCAAGATTGCCGTCTGGTTGCCGACCACTTTGTCGAGCTTCGACTGGTTCTCTTCGATCTTGGCTTGGTTGGCGAGGATCTGCGCTTGATTGCTCAGGATCGATTGCTGATTGCTGATGACTTCGTCGGCCATGTTCGTCACTCCTGGTTTGGGGTTTCAATGGTCTTGTCCGTTGGTTGCTTCGTGCTCGGTTCGCTGGTCGTGGGCATTTTCGACTGTGCTTCGTCCAGCAGCAGCATGATCAATGCTTGTTCCAGCTCGCGCGGCTTGTAGCCATACGGGCCTCGGCCTCCTTTGTAGGCCACGCGGCCTTCGCGGTCGATCAAGTACAGCCGCTCCGGGAAGCCGCTGTATTCACGGCCGACCGCGTCGTCGATGCCATCGACCAGCATGGGCAGAGACATTTTGAGCGAATCGTTGCACTGGATCGCCACGCTGGTCCGTTCGGCGGCGGTCTTCGGTTGCGTGATGTTGATCCCAACTCGTTTGTTGGATGCCATGCTCCAGCCGTCCGAGGGATGTGCTTCGCGAATGTAAACGGAATAGAAGTCGGCTCGGTCTTTGAACCGAGCGAACAGCTTGTCGATGACCCCAGACTGGGATCGATAGGGGCCTCAGGTGAAACTGCCGAACACGAGCACCACCGGCCGCTTTCCGAACGAGTCGGACAGCGTGACGTTGGCGGTGCCATCGTGTTTCGGCAGCGTGAAATCCGGGGCGACATCGCCCACTTGAGGACCAGAAGTCAACCAACCCATATCGCCGCGCAGAAACATTTTGAGAGCGGCGGCTGGAGTGGACGGATCAATGGAAGGGGGACTGTTGTCCGGTTCGCTGGCAGGTTTCTTGGCTGGCGGAGGGTCCATCGCGAACCGCAGGTCTTCCGGGGTGAGGAATTCGAGTTCCTCCTTGTCGCCGTAGCGGAAGAACTCGGCCAGTTCTTCCATCGTGACGCGACCGTTCGAGTCCTTGTCGAGTCGGCCGAAGAGCTGATTGGACATCATGTTCTTCATCGCCGGCACGTTCATGAACATCGTCGCCGGGTTCGGGTCGGTGAAGTCGAAATCCGCAGGCATGACTTTGCCGTCGCCGTCACGATCCAGCCGCTCGAACAGTTGATCGGCCTTGGCCACTTCGCCGGGAAGCTCGTCCCGCTCGACCTTGCCGTCTTTGTTCGCATCCAAACGTTCGCTCAGCCAATTCCAGTCGTAGCGTTTCGCACTTGGCTTCCACCAACCGGCACCGGGCCGCATGAAGTCGTTTTTCAGGATCGCGACCGCCATCTCGCCCCACTCAGGCCGGTCCTTCCAGTCTTGCTCCAGCATCTGGCCGAGCGACTTCATGTGTTCGGGGCTGAGGTTGCCAAGCAGCTCTTTGGTCAGAGCAAACTCGGTCGGAGAAGTGTCGGACTTGGGACTTGAGCTTTGAGGTTCCGGGCTTGCTGGTTCCGAGGACTCGGCCTTCGGCGTTTGGTCGGACTTCTTTGCCTTGCCCTTCCGCTTCGTTTTCAAGGCCGGCTTCGAATCGTCGTTGACCGACAAGGCGTTGCCGTTTGTCACCGGAGGATCGTCACTCGCCCCCCGCAATGGGACTCCCAGCAGGCTGCCGACACCGACAGTCGCGCCACAGGCGAAGACTCGAAGCCACGGGTTTGTTTTCATGGGAATCACTCCTGGTGCGATGCACGGTTGATGTTGGTATCGCTGACCCAGCAAACATACGACGCATTTCCGTCCCTCATTGACGCTTCTTTGAGTTTGCTGGCGCGGAGCCGGGTTGGTGGTGATGGTTCAGCCAATCCGAGATCGCATTCAATTCCTTTCGATCCAGCAGGCCATCCTTGTCGATGTCGAGCGAATCGAACTGCGGCAGGATCAGCCCCCGCGCCTCGCTCTTGCTGAGCTTGCCGTCGCCGTCTTTATCGCCAGACAGCATTTGACGAGTGAACTCCTTCGGATCCCAGTAGCCTGCGCCTTCGCCTCGCGCGCCGCCGCCGTCGTTGTCACGCTTGCGATGCAGAACGTACTCTTGCTTGACCGTGTGACAACTCTCTTCGCCGACGCACGCGGAATAGGTCACAATCAGGCGAAGAGGTTCGCCGTCGGGCCAAGCCTCGACGTTCAACAGGAACTCACGCGGGTCCGTATCACTGACGGCCTCGACCTTCGGCGCGACATCCGTCAGCTTGTCAACCTTGACTCCTTCGCAAATCTCCAGCTTGAACGACAGCGGTTTCGTCAGGTTGTTCCAGTGGCCATTGTGGAATGGATCGAGATGAAAGCCGAAGTAGAGCCGGCCGGCTCCGTTCCGAATCAAGTCGGCATCGGCCTCAGCCCGCAGCTTGGCGAAGAACGGCAGTCCCTTCGGTTCGATGTGCGGTTCCATGACGATGGGTTGCATCTGCGGGCGGCTGATGCGCGGCACGACTCCGCGAGCGGCCGGCGCTTTGATCGGCAATTCGAGTTTGAGATGCACGTCCTCTTCTCGCGTGATCTGTTCGACGGGGCCAACCAGTTCTTCCAGGTCTTTGCGAACCTGATCCGGATGACTCCACGCGCGCTTGCGAACGATGATTCCGTCTGGGTTCACAAGGAACTCCGAGTTGGGCCGATCACCGAGTGCGTGCTTGAGCCGGTTATCCATCGCGTCCACGACCCAGGGGATCGTGGCTCCGAGTTGCTTGTCGGCTTGCCGAGCGTGGGCCAATCGTTCGGCGAGCGTAAATGGTTGCACGTAGTTGCCGGCGAGTTCGGGATGAGCCAGCGTCTTGTAGATGAAAAAGAACTTCACCCCTTTGGGACCGTAGTCCCGATGCACCGCCTCCAGACCGGAGACGTTCCACAGGAATGGCGGTCAGGTCAGACAGCCGAAGGTGAGCACCGTGTAATGCCCTCGCAAGTCGGCGGTTTTGAACGCCATTCCATCGGACGAGTAGACGGTCACATCCGGCAACGGGTCGTCAACCAGAGGTTTGGATTTGAGAAACTCTTCCTCTCGTTCTTGCATCCTCTGAGCTTGGATGTCCGCCGGCCATGCGACGAATGCCATCACGAGCACAAGCAGTGAGGCAAAACGCATGACAGTCTCCAATCTTTCAAATCGAGGCGATTGAGATCGCGGGGCAAAACTTCCATCCAATGACCAATTAAAGAATGGCATGAAACACTGTCAGGACCGGGGCGGTCCCGACAACGTAGGTGACGTTCTTCTTTTTTGGCTCACCGCCATCAGCAGGGATCAGTGTGAGTTCCACTTCGCAGTACCAATTGGCATCTTCGGCTCGGCCGTCTCCGATGACCTGAAACTCTTGCAGCTTCACACCGTTGGTCCATTGAGCTTCCTGCACGACGATTTCAGGCGATCGCTTGCGCAAGTCCTCCATGTTCCCGCCGCTCTTCCAATGTTCGAGCACTTGGTTCAACGTGGCTTTCGCCAAATCCACTTTCACCGGCTGATTGCGTGGACCACCGCATCCCGACAGCGAGAGACACACGACGACACACTTCAGCACGGCTACGCCTTGTCGAACAGGCGTGTCGAACGAGTTCCGGAAAAATGCGGAGAACATAATTGACCTTCGTAAGTGGGGCAGGTTTTCAATCTGCCCGTCAGAGTGCATTAGTCGGGCAGGTTGAAAACCTGCCCCACGAGAATCGACTTTCCTTGAAGATTAGAATTCGCCCACGACTTCCCCACCCCGACGAGTTCCGATGGCTCGCCAAGTGGCGATGTTGATGCTGCTGTTTGCGAATCGCACGGCTCCATCACCCATCAACACATGCACCCCACCGGCGTGCCGACTACTCGCGGTCATCGCTGCCTTTTGGGCGGGTTGAAAACCACAGGAGCGAGAATTCGGAGGGCCGATGTGCTGATAGGCGTGCTTGCCGTCCATCCACGGCGCGCCCATGAACTGCGGGAATTGATTCGCCAAGTTGGTGACGTTGACTGCGGCGCACATCTGCACGGCGTCATTCGGAGTCAGTGGATTCGCGGCACTCAAGTAGGTGTCCGCATCGGGAGTGGAAATCCCGTTGGAACCGTCTGTCAGATTTCGCTCGCTAAACACGGCCGTCTGACTGGAGCCATCCTTGAGATCCGCGATCTTGGTGGAGCTAGAGTAATAGATCACTCCGTCCCCGGCCGGGTCATTCCACAAGACGCTGGTTCCCTTATTGGGGTTGTAGTTCGTCGCGCCTCCTGACGCCGGAAGTGGATTCAGCAAATCAGACGGACAAAGAAACTGCGGCAATATCGCCAGGCCAGCCGCCACATTCGCGGGGTCCGTGATCAGCTTTTTGAAATCAATCTTCTTGAACAAGGGAGCCTGATCGAGGTGCGGCAAGAGCTGGCTGAGCGCCGAATATTTATTCCCGGTTCCGCCAAGCGCGAACGGGAAGCACCTGGCTGTATCGAGGTAGTTGTGCAAGGCCAAGCCGATTTGCTTGAGGTTGTTCTTGCACTGCGATCGCCGAGCCGCTTCTCGAGCCGCCTGCACGGCGGGCAAAAGCAGCGCGATCAAAACCGCGATGATGGCGATGACGACCAAGAGTTCGATCAGCGTAAAACCACGACGAACCGATGAGGAATGCAGAGTTCGAGACATCACACCACTCCCGAAAATGAAGTTCAGAGAAAAAATCACAGAGCCAAAACTCCAGCGAAATTTCCGCACGGAGCTTGAATGACTGTCGAACTCGCGGCTTTTCAGCGGCGAGAAGTTCACGACTCAATCCAACAAAGCATTTCGCGCGTGCGCAGAGCGGACGCGCCACATTGATCCGTCTGAAACGCGAGCCACAGCGATCACGACGCAATACGCTCTCGTCGCTTGGACGAGGACGCGCAGGGACATGCCCAACGTCGGTGCGGGACTCCGGACGAACCGGATTTACCCTCGCGGAGGGCGATCCAGCAGTTGGCTCGTGTGCCGAGCCATGCGCGGTGCAGACTCCAGCGACCGGCGATTGCAACCATCGTCCTGGCCACGAATCTGTTCGATCACGCAGAGCCACTCCACGGAAGAAGTCGTCTCGACCGTCGGCCGAGTCGGGAGGGGCGGAGTCTCGGAACGGCGGGAGCAGTTGGCTCCGCGGCACGGGGTCGTCGGCATTTGGTGCTGGGTGCCGGAACCATCAGTCGGCAGCAGCGAGTGGGCCAGATCCCCGTGATGCTGCAAGTAGTCGCCACAGCTCGCTTGGCACGTCTGTTCGCCACCAAACCAAAAACCGAGCACGATCGCAACAAGTGCGAATCGGCTGGCGCGGCGCAGTGAGTAGGTCTGGACGTGCGACATCGGTGGGGAGAGTAGCGTCGCGATGCTCAATTTGTGAAACAAGAAATCTGTGAAATTCAGGTTTTCTTCAGGTTGGAGACGACCGTTGGTTCTACGGGGATCGAATCGACCACTCCGTGCCGGACTCTTCAAACGCAATCGCTCCGGCCGAGGCGACCGGAGCGTTTGCAAAGAGATTGACGATCCGAGGCCGGTTAGTACCGCAGCGACGTTTGAATGTAGAGTTGCGTGGCGTCGTTTGCTCCGAGTGGGCCGTTGACCGGACCGCTGAAGTGCGAGCCATACCAGAACCAACTGTAGCCGAACTGCACGTCGAAGTTCGGGTTGTGGGCGTACGTCGCGATCAAATCAAGTTCTTGCCCGACGTCTGTGCCTGTTCCCGCCGCGCCAACCGGCGCACCGGCGACGTTGTAGACCCTGTCGGAATTGCTCGCGAGCGTGAACCAATGCATTGCCGCCAGTCCGGTCAGCTTCGCGTGCGGTTTGATCGTGCCTTGCAGTGCAACGTCATTGAGGTTTTGCCCCGAGAGATTGTCGATGATGCCCCAGTAGGCGTGATTCAAGGGGACCAAGACGTCGTAGGTCGTGTTCTTGCCGTCGCCGGGATTGGAGTCGCCCGAACCCCAGTAGTAGATGAACGACAATTGCGGGGTCCACGTCACCTGCGAAAACGTCGTGCCCAGTTTCGTCGTGAAGAAACCCGCCTGCACATTCAGGCCATTGTCCTTGCCGAACTGGTACGCCCCTTCCGTGTCCGAGGCGAAGACGATCCAGGGTTGATCACACTCATCTTTGATCGGCTTCGTCATCGTCCATCGCAGGCCAAGCGTGTGTCGATCACCGTCCGCCCAGCCGAGGACATGTTGAGCGGAATCCGTTTGCAGCCAGACGTAATACGGCTCGATCGTGTTGTCCTTGATCCCTTTGTAGACCGAGTAGACGCCGCTGTACCAACGGGAGTAATCGGCCGTGTCGTGATGCGTGCCAAAGAAGTTGACAGCAGCCGGGCTGATTCCCGTCGTGGCTGCTGGACGCCCGCCGATTGGTCCCGTGGGGTTAGCGGTGTTGACCGGGCGGACGGCGAACAGGTCGATGTCCCAGGTGTCGCCTTTGCTGAACAGCTTGAAGCCCTCAAAATTTCGGCGAGTGTTCGCCCAATCGAGCGGTGAGATCAATTGCTGACCAGGGCTGACACCGCTCGGCGTTCCGTAGAGCAACTCTTGGCGACCGGCTCGAAAATAGACTGGCTTGTCGTCTCGTTCCGCGATTTTCAGATCGAAGAACGCGTTCTGAATGTCCCAGCGGTTCTTGTCGATGCCGGTGACGGCGAGTTCGTTGTTGAAGATCGAAGCGTCGATGCCCTCGACGTAGACTCGGAAGTCGTTGCCCCACTTCAGATCGACGTACTGACGCCAGCGAAGCAAGTCGTAGGTGCTTCGCCCCGGCCCACCCGGACGCAGACGATTGTTTTCGTCCATGTAGCGATGCCGAATCTCGCCGCCGTAGGAGAGCGTGAGTCCGCTCGGCTCGCAGTCGTCGCCGAAGAGCGGCATGTTCTTCAACTCTTCGCCGAGAAAGTGCGGGGGGTTCGGCTTGGTTTTGTACGAAAAGTCGTTGTCGAAATAGAGCGGCTTCCACGGCAAGACCGGTGCAGCCGGCTTTGCAGCGGGAGCCGGATTGCAAATCGGGCAATCAGGACGTCCGCACGGCCCCGATTGCGGAGCGTTCAGATGCTCGCGAAATGCCACCGTCAGCGGAGCCTCTTGCGCGGGAGCGTCTTTGACATTCTCGAGCGCTGTCGCTTCGGAAGCGGCAGTCTCCGCCGGTTGAACCGGTGGCACGAGAGCCTCTTGAGCAGGAACAACCTGCGGGACGAACCATGTCGCGGTGGACAGGGCCACCACGGACAAACAACGAAATCGCCAACTCATTCGGAGCATGATTGCAAAGACCTTTGGGGCTTGGGGAGAAAAGAGCGAGCGCTCTGATCTGCTCTCTCGTGTCGGAAAGGACGACGATGCCGAATCAGCGTCGTCCGCACTCAAGCCAGGTCGAATTCCAGCGGCTTGTCCCGCGCAAGCAATGTTTCGCCAACCGTGAAAGTCGGTCTGTGGTTTTCGCTCGTGGTGGATGCGTCTCGCATCCAAGATGCCCGGTTTTTCAAAATGTGGGCATCTGAACGTCACGCTCGCGAGTACGGGCCAGTGGCTGAGCCTTTGAACTGACGGAATCCCGCTTGGACGGTCTGTCGCATGACATCGGCCGCTTTCAACACGTCGTCGCGGCTGACATCGAGGTGCGTGCAGCCGCGAAGTCGCTGCGCACCGGAGGCTCCGACCTTCACGCCTCGCTCCAACAAAGCGGCCGCGAACTGCGCAGCGTTGCCGAGTTTCGGATCGACCTCGAAAAACACGAGGTTCGTTTCGACGTCGTCCACTTGGATCGACAGGCCGTCGATCTTGGTGATCTCGCGAGCGAGCGTCTTCGCGTTGTCGTGGTCAATCGCGAGCCGCTTGACGTTGTTCTCCATCGCGTAGACTGCCGCTGCCGCAACGATGCCCGCTTGACGCAACGCGCCGCCGAACAGTTTGCGGGCGCGACGTGCCTTGCGAATGTCGTCGGTACTGCCGACGAGGACCGAACCCATCGGACAGCCAAGCCCCTTCGAGAAACAGATCGAGATCGTGTCGAAGTGCTGCCCGACATCGGCCGCTGAGTAGCCGTTCGCGACACAAGCATTGAAGAGCCGCGCTCCGTCGAGATGTGTCTTCAAGCCGTTGTCGTGCGCCCAACCGCAGACGCGCGCGAGTTGATCGAGCGGCCAGGCTCGGCCACCACCGACGTTGGTCGTGTTCTCCAAACACAGCAACCGCGTGACGCAGAGATGCTGGTTGTCCGCTCGCACTTTGCCTTCAAGGTCCGCGACGTCCAACATGCCCACCCGGCCGGGGATCGTTCGGCATGTGACTCCGCTGAGCACGGCGGGGCCGCCCGCTTCGAAACAGGCGATGTGACCGGTCGTTTCGATCAGCAATTCGTCACCGGGCAAGCAGTGTGTCTTCACACCCATCTGATTGGACTGCGTTCCCGAACAGGCGAAGACGGCGGCCTCTTTGCCCAGGGTCTTGGCCATCAACGCTTCGAGCCGATTCACGGTGGGATCCTCGCCCGACATGTCGTCGCCGACTTCCGCGCGAGCGATCGCCTCTCGCATTGCGGCCGTGGGCTTCGTCACCGTGTCGCTGTAAAGATTGATGAGCACGTCGGGCATCGGAGTCACTCCAGAGATTGAACTTGGCATGCGCATGTCGTGGTAAAACGTGGGCAAGCGTAGTGCCGTGCAGCGGTCAGCATCAAGCGGATGCGACGGGCTGTTCGCTGGTCGCGACGCTGCGCGGGCTTTCATTTCTTTCTGCCGGTTTCTAACTTCGCCCACCCACAAGCTCGTGGCGAAAACCCAACTTGGACAGGTGCAGGACGATGAAGATTTATTTGAATGGCCAGCTTGTCGGCAAAGAGCAAGCGGTGGTCAGCGTGTTCGATCACGGTCTGTTGTACGGCGACGGTGTCTTCGAGGGGATTCGGGTCTACGGCGGGAAGGTGTTCCTGCTGAAAGAGCACATCGACCGGCTGTACGAGAGCGCGAAGGCGATCCGGCTGGAAATTCCGATCTCGCCCGCGGCCATGATCCAAGCGACCAAAGACACCGTCGTGGCCAACGGCATCGGCGACGGGTACGTCCGGCTGGTCGTGACTCGCGGCGCTGGATCGCTCGGATTGGACATTCGCCGCACGAGCAATCCGCAAATCATCATCATCGCCGACACGATCACGCTCTATCCGGCCGAGATTTACGAGAACGGCATGAACCTGATCACGGCCAGCACGATCCGTAATCATCCAGCCGCGTGTCCGGCGCGAATCAAGTCGTTGAATTACCTCAACAACATCCTGGCCAAGATCGAGGGCACCGATGCCGGCACCGTTGAAGCGCTGATGCTCAACCACAAAGGGGAGGTCGCGGAATGCACCGGCGACAACATTTTCATTCTCAAGAACGGCGTGCTGAAAACTCCGTCGCCGGACGCGGGCATCCTGGAAGGGATCACGCGGAACGCGGTGCTGCACCTCGCTCGTGAGGCGGGCCTCCCGACTCAGGAGACGACGTTGATCCGTCACGATTTGTACGTCGCCGACGAAATGTTTCTGACCGGCACCGCTGCTGAGGTCGTGCCTGTCGTGAGCCTCGATGGCCGTAAGATCGGAGACGGCCAGCCCGGCCCGATCACGCGCCGGCTGTTGGAATTATTCCACGAGTTCACTCGGCGGGCGGATGCGTGACGTCGTGGGGCAGGTTTTCAACCTGCCCGGCGGTTGACGCACATTTCCCGGCAACAAATTCCAGTTCACGGGCAGGTTGAAAACCTGCCCCACGGTCGACCGGCAGAATTTTCCGATCGCCGGGCGGACCTCCGCGAAGAGTCTCGGTAACTGTCGGAAACGGTAAGAAGTGCCGTTCCTCGTTCCTTTCCGAAGCGACTAAAAGCCTGCCCGCACCACAGGGATTTGCGGTGCGCAGCATGGGCCGCCAAGGAAGGACGCATTCGGATGAAATTCTCATCGTGGTTGTCGAGTTGGACTCGACGCTCGGGTTGGTTGAAGAACACACGTCGTACTGCTGGCCGCGGGAATTCGGTCGCTCAGTTCGGTCTCGCCACAGTCAGTCTGTCGGCGGAGCCGTTGGAGCCGCGCTTGGTGCTCGATGCGAGCACGCCGGTCGATGACGCCGCCGCGTTTGCCAAGGCTTTGAAGAGTGGCGGAGTGACGCTGTACGGTGCGGCGTGGGACGCGACCACCACAGCGCAGAGGCAACTCTTCGGCGACGGATCGCAATTTCTGAATTTCGTGGATGTGACGAACTCCGATCACACATTCAACTTGACCGCCACCAGTCTGAACATTTCAACGACCTCACCAACTTGGATCTTCTCGGACGCGAACCAATCACGATTGGCCGGTCTGCAATCGCTCGCGGACTTGGCGTGGCAGGCGGGGATCGCGATTCCGAAGGGATTCACTCCAGGAATGGCTCCCCTCGCGAACCAAACGGTGCTGAGCGGTTCGCCGTTAATGTTGCCGTTGGATGGCTTCGATCCGAACAACGACAACCTGACCTACACGGTGACGCTGTCTGCCAACACGGCCGGGCTGACGGTGACGCAGCAGCCGCGCAACGGAGCGTTGAAGATCTCCGTCGCCGGCTACGGCGACATGCTGATCGACACGTTCGACGATCTGGCCCCGCGTGCGACAGAGCAAATCAAGCAGCTCGCCAGCGACGGCTTTTACGACGACCTCACGTTTCATCGAATCATCAACAGCTTCATGATTCAGGGAGGCGATCCGAACGGCAATGGCACCGGCGGTTCGACGCTGGGCGATTTCAACGATCAATTCAATTTCGATTTGCAGCACAATCGAACCGGCTTGATCTCGATGGCCAAGTCCACCGACGACACAAACGACTCGCAGTTCTTCATCACCGAAGGACCGCAGCGGAGTCTCGACTTCCAGCATTCGATCTTCGGCCTGGTCGTCGAAGGCGATTCCGTTCGGGACGCGATCAGCAACACGGCGACCTATTCCAACGGCCTGCCAATTTTCGCCGTCACGATGCAGTCGGTGGATGTCGTCGTGGACAACGAGAACGCCGTGCTGATGCTCAAGGCTGCTGCGGGGACGACTGGTTCCGCGCATGTGAAGATTCGCGTGTCGGACCCCAACGGGAACTATTCCGAGCAGGAATTTGATGTCACGGTGACTACAGACACGGTCAATAGCGATCCATTTTTGTCGGACGTGCCCGCGATTCGCACGCTCCGAAACACGGCGATCAACTTTCCGCTGACGGCGAACGATCCCGACCCGAATCCGTCGGCAATTGTGTTTCTGGACCAATCGAGTCTCGCCAGCAACACGATTGACGTGCCTTATACCGCTAACTCAAACAAGCTGACCTACAGCGCGAATTTCAACACTGGCGTGGTGACGGTGACTCCGGCCACCAATTTTGTCGGCACCGAGCTCATCACAGTCGCGACCGCGTTCCGCAAAGGCGGGGACACTGATGGCGATTTCATCGTCTCCGCTGAAGAGGCTGCGACGACGGTCGACTATCAAATCGCTCCGATAGAGGTCGTCAGCGCCGCCACCGATCTGACGCTCACGGCCAGCAACGATCCGGCGCATGACTCTGCCAACGACGGTCAAGCGGACGCATTCGTCGTGCGGCTGGTGAATTTGGGGACGGCTCAGACCCCGATTTCTGGCATCGAGGTTTCGATCAACGGACATGTCGCTCAATACGCCGCGCTCAGCAGCGTGGACACGTTGATCATCAACGGCTCGGACGACACCGACACACTGACCGTCGATTTCGTGAACGGAAATCCGATTCCGGCCGGCGGGTTGGAATTCAACGGCGGCTCTCAGGCGATCGGCGGTCAGGATCAGATGATCTTGAAGAACGGCTTCGCCACCTCGTTCGAGTACGCGCTGACCGGCGCTCAAGCTGGCACGTTCGGCTCGGTCGGCATCAACTACATCACGTTCACGGGATTGGAAGCGATCAATGACTCGTTGACTGCAGCCACCAACAGCGGGATGAACCGCACCGTGCAATACTCGCCCGACGGGCAAAGCGCAGTCCTCTCCGTCGATACCGCGGCCGGGAACGGCAGACTCAAAATGGAGTTCGGCACGGACCTGAGCCTCAGCTTCGTCGCACCAATTCGATCGGCGAATGGTTCGGTCGTTGGTTCGCTGACAGTCATCGGCGGTATCGGGACCGACACACTGGCGATCAGCTATGCCAACGGAATTCCGATTCCCCCCGGCCGAGTGAACTTCCAGGGGGGCACGCAACCCGACGGCCTGCGCGACAAGCTGGTCGTGACGGGGGGCACGGTCACGTCGGTGTTTCATTCGGTGACGAGCGCTGCGGACGGCTTGATCTCGGTCGAGGGTGCTCAATCAATCGGGTACACTGGCCTCGAAAATGTGACGGATGAACTCACTGCCGCGCATCGCGGATTTCAATTCAATGGCACCGACGATGCCGTCACTCTGTCGGATGATGGCATTGCCGAGAACGGCCGGTCGAAACTGACCTACGGCACGAAAGAGTTCCTGTTCACGAACGCCACCAGTCAGTTGGACTCGAACAACGCAGTGGTCTCGACCGGATCGCTGGTGATTCTCGGCGGCGGCGGTGACGACACGCTGACGGCGACGGGACTCGATGCGAGCTTTCCGGCGGATGCGGTCTTCTTCCTTCAAGGTGAGGTTGGGAACGACACGATTGACACTTCAACCGCCAACCGCGCGTTTGACATGCGAGGCGGCGATGGCAACGACTCCATCACCGGCAACTCCAGCGACGACTCGATCCTGATGGACGCCGGCAACGACACGATCAATGGAAACGGTGGAGTTGATCGGATCGTAGCTTCCAATTTACGCGGTGTGGTCACGCTCAACGACACGTTGCTCAGCGGCCTGGGACTCGACAGCCTGACCAGCATCGAGCAAGCCAACTTGGCCGCAGGTGCCAGTGCGGCGCAGATCAATGCCAGCGCATTCACAGGTGTGGTCACACTGTTTGGCGGAGCCGGCAGCGATTCGCTGGTCGGCACGGTCGGAGCGGATTCGATCGACGGTGGCGCGGGTAGCGACACGATCCAATCCGGTGACGGCAACGACACAATCACTGGCGGCCAGGGCAACGATTCGTTGGATGGCGGACTCGGCAGCGATGTGGTCAGTGAGTTCACCAATGGCAGCGTCACGGTCACGGCAACTCAGGTGCAAGGTGGCACGCCGCTCGGCACGGACAAGTATCTCAATATCGAGTCGATGCAATTCACCGGCGGTGCGGTGGCGAACAAATTCGACACGAAACTCTTCACCGGCAACGTGACGCTGCTCGGTGGCGATGGGAACGACACGTTGATCGGCGGCAGCGGCAACGACAGCCTGCAAGGTCAAGGGGACAACGACGTCCTGACTGGCGGAGCGGGTGAAGATCTTCTTGACGGCGGTGATGGTGTCGATCGACTCCTCGAAACTGCGGACACAAATTGGACGCTGACCGACGCGGCGTTGACGGGGCTTGGCAACGACATCCTCAACTCGTTCGAGCAAGCCTCCCTGGCTGGCGGGGCTGGCAACAACACGCTCAACGCGACGACGTACACCGGCAACGCGACGCTCGACGGAGCCGCTGGCAATGACACACTCCTCGGCGGTAACGCCGCGAGTTCGCTGCTCGGCAACGCGGGGAACGACTCGCTCGTCGGCGGCACCGGAGCCGACACGCTGCTCGGTGGCGACGGCACCGACACGCTCATCGGCGGCGACGGCAACGACAGTCTCGATGGCGGAGCCGGCATCAACGATCGTCTGACCGGCGGGCTGGGCAATGACAAGCTCAATGGCGGCAAGGGCCTCGGCGACATGCTGATCGAATCGAGCAACGCCTCGTTGATCACGCTCACAACGTCCGCGTTGAGCGGCGTCGGAGCGGACACGGCCACTGGCTTCGAGATCGCGATCCTCACTGGCGGTGACGGCGACAACACGATCGACGCTCATCTGTTCGCAGGCACGACCAGCCTGACGGGCGGAGGCGGCAATGATTCGCTGTGGGGTGGTGCAGGAGCCACGACCATCGACGGTGGAACCGGCAACGACACGCTGGCGGGTGGCAAAGGCAACGACGTGCTCACCGGCGGCGCGGACAGCGATCAAATCATCGAGACGGGCAACGGTAGCATCACCGCGGTGATCAACGTCGCCGGGACTCAGCTTGTCGGCGGCAGCGTGTTCGGCACGGACACCTACATCGAGATCGAAGGTATCCAACTGACCGGCGGAGCCTCCGGAAATAAGTTCGACATGACGCTGTTCACCGGGCCGGTGACGCTGGCCGGTGCCGTGGGAAATGACACGCTGATCGGCACGATCAACAACGATGTGCTCGACGGGAAGCTCGGCAACGACTCGCTGGTCGGCCTCGCGGGCAATGACATACTGATTGGCGACGGCGGCAACGACACGCTGAAAGGTGGTCTGGGCAATGACTCGCTGACGGGAGACGCCGGCAACGACACACTCAATGGTGGAGATGGCGATGACACGCTCGACGGCGGCGTCGGCAACGATGCTCTCTCTGGTTACCTCGGCAACGATCAACTGTCTGGCGGCGCGGGCCTCGACGCGCTCGTTGGCGGCGACGGCAACGACACGTTGCTGGGCGGAGCCGACAAGGACTCGCTGGTCGGTGGACTCAGTGCGGACAGCGTCGATGGAGAAGCGGGCGACGATTCCGTCACCGGCGGAGCGGGCAACAACGCCACGCCGCAAATCGACGACACGGTGATCGGGTCCGCGACCGAGATCAACAACGCACTGTCAATCGTCGGCGTGTGGATCGACGCGATCTGATGGAATTCGTCCGCCACCCTGCTCGCCAGGGTGGTTCCCGCGCTCTGCAGCTACCAACTTTCCTTGGACGGAGCAAGTAGCCGCAGACCGCGGGAACCACTGGCACGAGGCCAGAGGCGGGTCAATCACCCAGGCCACAAGGGCCTGGGCTACAGCCGACACTCCGTCAGCCTCTACAATCCTGCGAGCCATCAAAGGAGTGAGAGATGACGACTACCTTGCCGATTCTGCGAACCGTTGACATCGAACACGAACAGGCCTCGCACGTCGCTGGGTTGAGCAACCTCGAAGCCTTGCACGCCGACGGCATCGTGCCGGGCGGGTGGTGGCATCGCGACGGCGATCGCATCGCGTGCGATCTCTGCCCGCGCCGCTGCGTGATGAAAGACGGCGACCGCGGGTTCTGTTTCGTGCGGCAGAATCTCGGCGGGCAGATGATGCTGACGACCTACGGCCGCAGCACCGGGTTCTGCATCGATCCGATCGAGAAGAAGCCGCTGAATCATTTTCTACCGGGGACCAGCGTGCTGAGCTTCGGCACGGCTGGCTGCAATCTGGGCTGCAAGTTTTGTCAGAACTGGGACATCTCGAAGTCTCGCGAAACCGAACGGCTCAGCCAGCGAGCATTGCCCGACGAGATCGCTCGCGCCGCCCTGGAGCTTGGCTGTGCCAGCGTCGCCTACACCTACAACGACCCGGTCATCTGGGCCGAGTACGCGATCGACACGGCGCTCGCCTGCAAAGAACTCGGCATCAAGTCGGTCGCGGTGACGGCGGGGTACATCACTCCGGAGGCTCGCGAGGCGTTCTATCAATTCATGGACGCCGCGAACGTCGATCTCAAAGCGTTCACCGAAGAGTTCTACTATCGCACGACTCTGTCACATTTGCAGCCGGTGCTCGACACGCTGCGCTGGCTAAAACACGAGACCAACGTCTGGTTTGAAATCACGAACCTCGTCATCCCGCAAGCAAACGACAGCTTGGACGAAATTCAGCAGATGAGCGATTGGATTCTGGAAGCGGTCGGTGACGAAGTCCCGCTGCACTTCTCGGCGTTTCATCCCGATTTCCGAATGCTCGACCGCCCGCGCACGCCGCACGAGACGCTGATCGCCGCACGCGAGGTCGCGATGAAAGCCGGGCTGAAATACGTCTACGTCGGGAACGTCGATGACGCGACGCGGCAGAGCACCTACTGCCCGAACTGCGAAAAATTACTGATCGAACGCAACTGGTACGAACTCGGTGAGTACGCGCTCGACCGCGACCGCTGCCGGCACTGCGGCACGCACATCGCTGGAGTGTTCGCCACTCGTCCCGGTAACTGGGGCCGCAAGCGGCAGCCGGTTGATATGAAGCAGTTCCATTCGCCGGATCGCGAGCAACCGCTCGTATTGCCGGAGCGTCCTCGCAGCGGTGCCGCCTTGGGGTCTTCGGCGGCTCCGATCCTGGTGCAATCACCACTTCTTCGTCCCGCGCAGCCAAAGTCCGATGCCAAAGGAATCACCGTGCAAATTCCCAAGACTGCTCCGAACCTCTCACCGACGCAGCGGCAGATTCTGTTCGCGACTGCTGCCGAATTGGTGCGAGCCGCCGCCGAAGGACGAGCACCGGAAACCTCCGCTTTCGATCGCAGCGGCATGAGATTGAACATCGTGTCGGGGACGTTCGTCAGTCTGAAACGTCGCGGGCGATTGCGTTCCTGCTGCGGATCGTTCGGCCAGGCCATGCAGTTGAATCAGTGCTTGAGAGAAGCGGCGAATCGCACGGCAACGAATGATCCACGCTTTCCGAATGTCTCCGTGAGTGAGTTACCGCATCTCGATCTGGATGTCTGGCTGCTGTTCGCGCCGGAGCAAGTCAACGAGCGGGGACTCGATCGCATCAACACGGTCACGATCGGGAAACACGGATTGCAGATCATTCGCGGCCAGCAGCGCGGGCTGTTGCTGCCCGGAGTTGCAACCGACAACGGCTGGGACAGTGAAGAGTTTTTGAATCAAGTCTGCGTGAAGGCCGGCCTGCCACCGACCGCGTGGAAGTCCGACGACACGACGTTGTTTCGCTTCGAGGGGGACGTCATTCACGGCCCGATGTCGAGCGCCGGCCCGATGAGCGTCAGCGTGCCACCGCGACCGCTGCTGACTGCGTCTGAATTCGAGCAGCTCACGAATTTCGCTCGACAGTCAGTCTTGTCTCTGCTGAGCGGCATGACGCCGCTCTATTTCTGCCCCGGAGTTCCCGACGCCGACATTCACGGTGTCGCGGTGATGATCACTCAACCGGGGACGAGTTTTTGGCTGTCGGTCTCGCGTTTGTCGCCCAAAGAAAAATCCCCTCTGCAAACGACGCTGTTCACGCAGTGCGAGACGCTGGCGAAGGCTTTGTCGAATCGCAAGCTGCCGCTCGATCAACTGCGGGTCGATATTCTCGCTCTCGACGACACGGCGCTGCACGGGACGGTCGCAGAGCCGGACCTGAACGGCATCGACTCGGCGACGCGCGGGGTGCTCGTCACCGAACGCAACAAGCACGGCTTCGTGTTCGACCGCACGCTGTCGCCAGAACAACTCCTGCGCGACGCCAGCCAACTGGCGCAAGTCGTGGCTCCCGAATGGTCGCAACTCTTCAGCTTGCGAGCGTTGAGTTCATGCGACCGTTTCACGGTCGAGATGACTCCGAAGCCAGCGAGCGGCGCAGGTGAACGGCCTGCGGCGGTGGCAGGCAAGTTCTATCCGGGTGATGCGGCGGGAGTGGCGGCAGAGTTGGATCGGATGTTGGGCGATGACGTGAGCGGCACGGCGCTAGCCGCCGGTTCCGATTCCGTGGCGATCAACAATACACCGGCGGCTAGCGCCGTGCCGCTCCGTTGTGCGGCCGCGATGGTGCCTCATGCCGGTTGGCGGTTCTCCGGCAGGCTGGCGGCTGATGTGCTCAAGCAAATCGAGTTGCCGCGCACGGTGATCGTCATCGGGCCGAAGCACACACCGAATGGTCTCGATTGGGCCGTCGCTCCGAATCGCGTCTGGTCGTTTCCAGGCGGACAACTCGAATCCGATCTCGAACTGGCTCGCGCGTTGGTCGCGGCGATCCCCGGCCTGCAATTCGACGCAGCCGCACATCAGCAAGAGCACGGCATCGAAGTCGAACTGCCGATCATTCATCGGCTCGCGCCGCAAACGAAAGTCGTCGGCATCTGCATCAGCGGCGCAACGCTCGCTCGCTGCGAGGACTTCTCGCGCGGACTGGCGTCGGTGCTGGAAAACTTCCTGCTCGATCCACCGCTGCTGCTGATCTCCAGCGACATGAATCACTACGCCAACAATGCCGAAACGCGGCGGCTCGACACACTGGCCCTCGCCGAGTTCGACCGGCTCAACGAAGACGCCCTCTTCGAGGTTTGCCAAGCGAACCACATCAGCATGTGCGGCCTCGTCCCGGCGGTGATCGTGATGAAGACGCTGAAGAAGCTCGGCCGCTTGAGTCGGTCGGTCGACGTCGGCTACGCAACCTCCGCCGAAACGAGCGGCGACACGTCCCGCTGCGTCGGCTACGCTGGGCGGTTGTTGGTGTGACCCACGAATGAGGGCGGCATGCGCATCGCCGGTTTGATCGTCTGCGTGTTTGCAATCGCGAGCGACGATGCGCGAGCAGAGACTCCGCCAGCCATCGAATTCGCGCGCGACGTGCGGCCGATCCTCGCGGACTTTTGCATTCGCTGTCACGGCCCTGACGCGAAGCAGCGGCAAGCAGGTGTCCGATTCGATTCGCGGGACGAGGCGATTCGCGCGGCGAAGTCCGGCCGCACGCCGATCGTGCCGGGAAAGCCAGAAGCCAGTGAACTCGTGCGGCGCATTTTCGCGGACGACGATGACGTCATGCCGCCGAAAGAGACTCAGCAATCGCTGAAGCCGGCTCAGAAGGAGACGCTCAAACGCTGGATCGCGGAGGGGGCGAACTTTCAGACACATTGGGCGTTCGTCGCGCCGCAGTTCGTAGTCCCGCCTTCAGGCGGAATCAAATCACCGCCTGAAGGCGGAACTACAAACAATCCGATCGACCGCTTCGTGTTTGCTCGCATCGAAGTAGCCGGACTGCGGCCATCGCCCGCAGCGGACCGTGTCACGTTATTGCGACGAGTAACGCTCGATCTCACCGGCTTGCCGCCGTCGCTGGATGAGGTCGATGAATTCCTCGCGGACACGCAACCGACTGCGTTCGAGCGGGTCGTCGATCGGCTGCTCGCCTCGCCCCGCTACGGCGAGCATCAGGCGCGGGATTGGCTCGATCAAGCGAGGTACGCCGACACACACGGCTACTTCACGGACCACGAGCGGTTCATGTGGCGGTGGCGCGATTGGGTCATCCATGCCTTCAACGCCGACATGCCATTCGATCAATTCACCATCGAGCAACTCGCCGGCGACTTGCTGCCCAACGCGACCATCGAGCAGCGGATCGCGACCGGGTTCAATCGCAATCACATGATTACCGAAGAGACCGGTGTTACTCCCGAAGAGTACCGCACCGAGTACGTCGCCGACCGAGTCCGCACGACCTCGGCCGTGTGGATGGGGCTAACCGCTGGATGTGCTCAGTGCCACGATCACAAGTTCGACCCGCTGACGCAGCGCGAGTTCTATCAGCTCTTCGCGTACTTCAATCAACTGCCAGAACAAGGGATCGCCGGCGGCAAGCAAAAGAACGCCGCTCCCGAACTGTGGCTGCCGACAGCCGAGCAAACCGTTCGGCAGGAAGAGTTGCAGCGTCGCATTCGCGAGGCACAAGCAAAGTTGTCCGCGCTGCCGAAGGAAGCGGATGCCGCCGCGAAGAAGACGCTCGACGCCGAACTCAAACAACTTCGTGATGACGAGTCGAAATTGCTCGCGACGATTCCGACGACGATGGTCATGAAGGATCAAGCTCAACCGCGCGACACATTCATCCTCGAACGTGGCCAGTACGATCAGCCGCGAGAGAAGGTCACTCCCGGAGTTCCGCCATTCCTGCTCGCGTTGCCAAACGACGCACCACCGAATCGGCTGACGTTCGCGAGATGGCTCGTCGATCCGCGACATCCACTGACCGCGCGCGTTGCCGTGAATCGACACTGGCGGCAACTCTTCGGACGCGGCTTGGTCGCGACGACCGAGGACTTCGGCGTGCAAGGCGAGCTGCCATCGCATCCGGAGTTGCTCGATTGGCTGGCGGTGGAATTCGTAGGTTCGGCCGAAAGCCGAGAGCCGATGGCCGATGGCCGTGATACCGTTTTCCCCAATTGGAACATCAAACGCCTTCTCCACGATCTCGTCACTTCGGCGACCTACCGGCAGTCGTCCTCAATCACGGCCGATCATCGCCGCGTTGATCCGCAGAATCGTCTACTGGCTCGCGCGCCGCGGTATCGGCTGGATGCGGAGACGCTTCGCGATTCCGCGCTCTTCGCCAGCGGCTTGTTGGCTGAACGAATCGGCGGGCCGAGCGTGAAGCCGTATCAGCCGGCCGATCTGTGGAAGGCAATCACTTACGACACGAAGAGCACTCAGGAGTATGTGCTTTCGACCGGTGACGGACTGTATCGGCGCGGGTTCTACACCTATTGGAAACGACAAGTGCCGCCGCCGAGCATGTTGCAGCTCGACGCGCCGACGCGCGAGACCTGCACCCTGCGCCGTCAGCGAACAAACACCCCGCTGCAAGCGCTCGCGCTGCTCAACGACACGCAGTTCGTCGAAGCCGCGCGTGTGCTGGCTCAGCGAGTGCTGTCTTCAATGCCGGCTTCGGATCACGCTGGAATCACGGCTGCGTTTCGCCGAGCGGTCGCTCGCGAGCCGTCGGATTTGGAATCGCAATCGCTGCTGCGGCTGCTGTCCGCCGAGCGACTTCGATTTCAGCAAGATCGTGCGGGAGCCGATGCGTTGTTGTCCGTCGGCGAATGGCCGGTCTCGGCGGAGATGAATCGCTCTGAACTGGCTGCGTGGACGGTGCTCGCCAACGTGCTGCTGAATCTCGACGAAGCGCTGTGCCGCGAGTGATCAACGTAGCCGTCATCGCTCCGCGTGACGAGCCTTTTGCCGCTGACGTTCGAATGCTTCGAGACGTTCGTTGCTGCATCGCGTAAGGCTCGTCACGCGGAGCGATGACGGCTACGTAACGGCAACGAGGCTGCTTTCAATCCTCGCCCTGATTTCGTCACGCACGCGGCGGAACTCGGCGAGCCGTTCTTCGTCGGAGCCGCCCGCGTGAAACGGATCGTCGAAGGGCCAGTGCCAGCGTTCGACGCGGGCGGGGAACAGCGGACATTCCTTCTCGGCGTGGCCGCAGACGCTGATGATCAGATCGGGCGGAGTTCCCTCCGGCGGCAAGAATTGGCGGATGTGTTTGCTC
>CAMDPK010000049.1 GCA_945904015.1 Candidatus Kuenenia stuttgartensis
CGGCTTCGTCGTGTTGCTCGATCATCAGGGAGCACCGGTCAACGGCGCGATGAACTGGTCGAACGGGTTCATGCCCGCCGCGTATCAAGGGGTGCCGTTCCGCAGCAGTGGCGAGCCGATCGCGTATCTCACGCCGCCGAAGTCCGTGACGACCGAGCGACAGCGATCACGGCTCGACCTGCTCAAAGAATGGAACTCGCGTTACGCCGCCGAGCATCCGGCGGAAAGCGATCTCGCCGCGCGGGTCGGAGCTTACGAGCTGGCGTTTCGCATGCAGACGAGTGCCAGCGAATGCACGGACCTCAGCCGCGAGCCGGATCACATTCAGCGACAGTATGGTCTCGACGACAAGGTGACCGCACACTTCGGAAAGAACTGTCTGTTGGCTCGGCGAATGGTGGAGCGTGGCGTGCGGTTCGTGCAGCTTTACAGCGGTGGCAACGAGGGCCCCAAAGCCTGGGATGCTCATGACGACCTCAAGAAGAATCACGATTTGCACTGCGCCGAAACCGACGGGCCGATCGCGGCGTTGTTGGAGGATCTCGACGCCCGCGGACTGCTCGACACGACGCTCGTGATCTGGGGCGGCGAATTCGGACGCTCACCAGTCGCCGAGAACGGCAAAGGCCGCGACCATCATCCCAAAGGTTTTTCGATGTGGATGGCCGGAGGCGGAATTAAGGGTGGCGTCACTCACGGAGCGACCGACGAGTTCGGCTACGAAGCCATCGAAGCCCGCGTCTCCGTTCCTGATCTGCACGCCACGATCCTGCATCAGCTCGGCCTGGATCACAAACGACTCACCTACCGCTTCACCGGCCGCGATTACCGCCTCACCGACGTCAGCGGCAAGGTGTTGCACGAGTTGTTGACGTGATAGTCGATGTTACTTGGAGTTTGATGGCTACTTGGCCAGCCACTGCACCGCGTCGATGACAACGTAGCCGTCGGAATCAGCGTTCGAGATCGTCACCGTTGCTGGACCTTCGTTCGTGAAGTCGAACATTCCGAGCGACTGAAACTCGCCGTTGGTCGATGTGAACGACCTTCTTGCCTTCGGTGGAGTGGACTTCGATGGCAACTTTCGATGAGCGATTCGCATTCGGCGGGCACGCGACGAGGACTTCGTAACGGCCGGGCTGGGGGAGTTTGGCAGTGAAGCGGGCGGTGGCTTTGCCGTCCTTGGCCGCGCCGTCATGGCGATAGCCGTTGCCGATGTAGTTCGATGACGCGCTGCTGGCCTGCCAGTCGCCTGTGAGCTGCGCGTCGTCATCGTCCACGACTACGCCGGGAAGTTTTTTCGGATCGAGGAACGACTTCGCGGTTTTCGGTTTGGAGGCGTCGGCGTATTCGAGCACCTGGCCGTCCTTGAGCAGTTGCTCGCGGAGTTTCGCGTAGGCCACGTCTTGCACGGCGAGGTTGCCGTCGATCGCCAGGACCGCCGCTGTCGCGCCGCTTTGGCCGAGGATCATGAAGACCGGCTCCATGCGAATGCTGCCGAACGCGATGTGCGAACTGCTCAGGCAGATCGTCACGATCAGGTTGTCGCACTGGCCGCGCTGTGGCACGAGCGACCCGAACGCGATCACATACGGCGAGATTCCGACCCCGATGTCCCCTTCGTTCTGCACGGAGCCGTCGGGCGTGATGTACCGCTGCACGTTGTGCGAGTCGATCGTGTAGCTCCCCATGCCGACCGAATCGGGCGTCGGCTTCTTCTTCGTCAGTTCGTTCTCGGTCATCACGAACTGGCCGATCATGCGGCGAGCCTCGCGGACGTAGATTTGATGCGGCCAATGGCCGTTGTCGGTGAATTCGTCTTTCGGCAGGCCCCACTTTCGCATCCGCTCGCGGACGTCGGCCGGCACCCGCGGATCGTTCGTCACGAAGTACAGCCAACCCTGCTGATACCGTCGATGCTCGGCGAGGATTTCCCGCCGGCGTTCGTAGCTGGCCTCGGGATAGTCGTAGTTCATGCCGATGTTGTCGGTGCTGAACGGGCCGTGGTTGTTCGTGTCGGTCTTGTGATTGGGGAGCGGGTCGAACTTGTCGAAGGTCTCCTTCCAGCCGGCCTCATAGATGCGGACGAGCAGTTCGTATTGCTGCGGGTCGTAGCCGTCGGGCTTCGGGAACGGGATGCGGTTTTCGGGATGGTCGGTCGCGCACCAGCGGTAGCAATACGCCTGCACGCGCTTGTCGGCCGAGCCGTATTCGCCGGGCGGTTCGGTGCTGATTCGCGGCAGCACGCCGGACGACGGATCGCCGGGAACGACATACGGGCTGATCTTCGTCTTGAGCACCCCGAAGTGATGCCGATGATGCAGCACTCCGGTTTGCACGCCGTTCCACTTCTCACCGTAAACCGAGTTCGCCTCGCGGCCGACGTGATGATCGACCCCGGCCGCCGCGAGCAGATCGCCCTCATAGGTCGCGTCGAGGAACATCTTCCCGGCGAACGTCTTGCCGGAGAGCATCGTGATGCTGGTGATGCGGTCGCCAGACTTCTTGACTCCTGCGGCACGATCGAGCCACTCGTCGCGATGCACGGGAATCTGGAACTCCTTAGAAAAAACCTCGAAGACTTGCTCGGCGACATGCGGCTCGAAAATCCACATCGTGCGATTCTCGCCGTCGATGGCGGGCGTCCCTTGCCCCTTGTTGCCGTACTCGGCCTGCTTCTGCCAGCGCCACGTCTGCGCCTTCTGATACTCCTTCCACACGCGGTGATAGAAGTCTCGCGACAGACCGCCGATAACCCCCTTGTTGCCGGTGTCGGTGAACCCCAGCCCGCCGCTCGACAACCCGCCGAGATGCTTGTCCGGGCCAACGACGATCACCGACTTCCCCATCTTCTTCGCCTGCACGGCGGCGATGACCCCCGACGACGTGCCGCCATAGACGATGACGTCCGCCTCGAACTTCTCGGCGGCAAAGGTCGATGTTCGAGTTGCCAGAAGCAGCGTCACACAAATGATCGAGCGAAGTTTCATAGATTGTTCCAATGGTGACGATGAGATTCGTGGTTACCCTGTCACTTGGGTAGCCTCAGTTCAAATTGCAACGCAGCCCGAAGGACATTTCCATGATGACCATGAAGCGACACCCATCACTCATCCTCGCATGTCTCATGCTTGCCTCACAGCCACTTCATGCTTCGGATGCGGCGGTCGAGAAGGTGGAGGTTGTCGTTTATGGCGGGACGCCGGGCGGGGTGATGGCGGCGGTCGAGGCGGCGCGGCATGGGCATCGGGTGGCCTTGATCAATGTGAGCAATCATGTCGGCGGTGTCATCAGTGGCGGGCTGACGAACACGGACATCGGCAATCGCGCGACCCTGGGCGGACTGGCTCAGGAGTTCATCGACACCACGGTGAGCTACTACCGGGACAAGTATGGCAAAGAGTCGCCGCAGTATCTCGCGTGCAAGAACGGGCGGAAGTTTGAGCCGCATGTGGCGGAGCTGACCTTTGAGAAGATGCTGAAAGCGCAGCCGGGCATCACCGTGTGGAAGGGGCATCGCTACCACTCCGTCACGCTGGAGGGCGGGCGCATCACGGCGCTGGTGGTGGATGATCTGGCGGCGAAAAGCACGCGTACCTTCACGGGCGAGGTGTTCATCGACGCGAGCTATGAGGGCGATCTGATGGCGGGCGCGAAGGTGCCGTATCGCGTCGGGCGCGAGGGGACGGAGGAGTTTGGCGAGACGCTCGCAGGCATCAGCATTGGGCCGGACAAGGGCAAGGCGGACAAGCTGCTGATGGCCTACAACTACCGCGTCTCCATCACCAAGCGGACGGAGAACCGCGTACACTTCCCGAAGCCCGGCCACTATGACCCAGAGCCATTCCGCGAGAGGTATGGCGCGCGAATCCTGAGCGGGAAAAAAATAAAAACCTTCGGCGATCTCTTCATCAGCAAGCCGGGCGCGAATGACAAGCATGACGCGAACTGGTGCGACCTCGTGGACGGCAGCCACGACTACCCCGAGGCGGACTGGGAGACGCGGGCGAAGATCGAGGCGCAGCATCGCGACTACTTCCTCAGCCTGCTGTGGTATCTGCAAAACGATCCCGAACTGCCGGAGACTTTTCGTTCGGACGCGCAGCAGTGGGGCCTGCCGAAAGATGAGTTCGCCGACAACGGCCATTTTCCGTATCAGCTCTATGTGCGCGAGGCACGTCGCATGGTCGGCCGCTATGTGATGCGCGAGAGCGACCTCACGCAAAACCGCCAGAAGCCCGATGGCGTGTGCGCGGGCAGCTATGGCGTGGACTGCCACATCATTCAGCGGCTCATGGTCGATGGAAAGCTGCGCGTAGATCGCACGCCGCACATCTCGGTCGATCCGTATGACATCCCGTATGCCAGCCTGACGCCGCCTGAGCCTGGCAATCTGCTCGTGCCCGTGTGCTGCTCGACCACGCATGTCGTCTATTGCTCGCTGCGCATGGAGCCGACCTACATGATGCTCGGCCACGCCTCGGGCGCGGCGGCGCATCTCGCCATCGCCGGCAGGACGACGGTACAGGAAATCGACACCGGCAAGCTGCGCGAGATCTTGAGCCAGGAAGGCATGGTGCTCAGCGCCGGGTCAACGCGGCCGACGGTCGAAGCGAAGAAGGTACACGTTGCCGTGAATGAGAAACCTGCCTCGCCTGTCGCTGCCACTGACGCACAACTTGTCTCCGACGTGAAGTTCCTCGTGGCAAAAAAGATCGTGGATGAACCCGACTACTGGCTGGCCAACGCCACCAAGCGCGGATCATGCGATGGGGCCAGAGTGTCCACAATGCTGCACAACATGGCGCGTCACTTTGAACCTGAGACCACCGCCACCGACGGCCTCCAAGTGCTCCTTCAGCGCAAGGTCTTCCGCTCCGCCACCTACTGGAAAGAGAAAGCGACCGCTGGCGGCAAATGCGGCGGCGAAAATGTTCGCACCGTCATCCGCAACTTCGTTCAAGCTGCCGAGCAGTCACGGCCATGATGTACTTGGGCAATCGCAGGATCGAAGGAAACGTCGGTCCCGCGTATGCTGCAAAACGTGAGTCGGCGATCAAGGCGAATCTGAGAGGGCTGGGTGATGGCTCGTAAGAAGGCGGCGAAATCGAAGACATCAACGACTTCACTCGCTCCGCGACGGTCGTCGGAACAACTCTCAATTCCCACTGGCTATGTTGAGCTTTTGGACGAGATCAAGGGCCGCATCCGTTCGGCTCAGATCAAAGCCGCGTTGGCCGTGAATTCCGAACTGATCATGCTCTATTGGAGCATCGGTCGCGACATCGTTCAGCGTCAGGAGCGTGAGGGTTGGGGGAAGTCTGTTGTTGACCGATTGGCCAGCGACCTACAGCGAGCGTTTCCCGAGATGTCCGGCTTCTCGGCACGCAACATTTGGCGAATGCGTGCGTTCTATGTGGCGTATGCGACCGCACCGGCAATTGTCCCACAGCCTGCGGGACAATTGGTTCGCGGCAATCGTCCGTCATCGAGCACCGAGATTCCCGCGCCACCTGCGAGGGAATCGGACGGCCCAATTCTGCCGCAGCTTGCGGCAGAAATTCCGTGGTTCCACAACGTCGTTCTGATCGAGAAGGTGAAAGACCAGGCTCAGCGCCTTTGGTACGCCCAGCAAACCACAGCCAACGGCTGGTCTCGTTCGATGCTGCTGCACTGGATCGAGTCCGATCTTTTCGCTCGCCAAGGCAAAGCTGTCACCAACTTCCACAGCACGCTTCCCGCACCGCAGTCGGACCTCGCGCAGCAACTGCTCAAAGATCCGTACAACTTCGATTTCCTGACCCTCGCGACCGACGCCCACGAACGGGAGGCGGAAGCCGGGCTGATGGCTCACATCCGCCAGTTCTTGTTGGAACTGGGAGTCGGCTTTGCCTTCGTCGGTCAGCAATACCCGATCGAAGTCGGCGGCGAAGAGTTCGTGATCGACCTGCTGTTCTATCACTGCCGGCTGCACTGCTACTTCGTCATCGACTTGAAGATGCGGTCGTTCGAGCCGGAGCACGCGGGCAAGATGAGTTTTTACCTGTCGGCGGTGGACGACCTGCTGCGAGACCCGGCGGTGGATCAACCGACCCTCGGCCTGATCCTCTGCCGCGACAAGAACCGGCTGATCGCCGAATACGCCCTGCGCGACATCCACAAACCGATCGGCGTCGCCGGTTGGGAAACCAAGCTCGTCGAGTCTCTTCCTAAAAACCTGCGCGGCAGCCTGCCGACAATCGAGGAACTCGAAGCCGAACTCTCCCGCAAACCCGCGCCGACAAAGCCACCGAAACGCCGGAGACGCACCGATGCTTGAACAACTCGACAACCGACTGCGTTGCGTGCAACATCCACCGACTTTTACGAAGAGTTGAATTTCCAATGACGCACTCTGATTTCGCAGCGACCATCCTGCGTAACCTGGCTCAGCCATCGTCCGATACTTCGGCCATCGCGATAGACGATCGACGGCGGAGAAATGCCGGGCGATGTATGACGGCTCTGGCTTGCGCGAGGCTCGGGCAGTCCGGCAATCAACCGCAGCATGTCCGTCATTCGCTGTTTGAATGGAGTGGTGGAGTCATCGGGCTGCGCAACTCACGAGTCGCCGATCAATTCTGGACGAACCTATTTCCTTCAGTTTCGGAGGAATTGCATTCGCTCGCCGACAACGGTCCGGTTGCATACCTCTTTCTTCATTGGGATTTGGAGCAAGGTGTTTTTCATGCGTGGGCGGTTCCAGAGGACATTGCCGCCACTGCCGTCGCTGACGTCCCACGCGACGCTGTAACGGGCCGAAGGACTATTCTCATTTCCCCGGAGGACCACCAACTCAAGAACTCGCCAGATGCGCCAAGTTTTGCTCCCTACTACTCGCGCGTTGAGTTGAGTCCCTTTGAGCGTGAGAAACTGCTGGAAGCGATTAAGACCGATGACAACCTCAAGGAAGAACGACTTGCTTCCGAACTTCCGAATGATGCAGTGTCGCAAAACGTTGACAGTGACGTGCCGGAGACGGCACTCGATGACGACAGCACCGATGAAGTGGTCGCTGCGACGTACACGAAGGACACGGTCCAATTCATTCTCGACTTGCCCGACCACGAAACAAACGGTGCTTGGCATGAGCAAAACAAGCGGCGTTACAAAGCGGTCCTTCGAGATCCGAGTCAGCAGATCGTCAACCAGCTTCGGTCCAAGTACATCCAACGATTGAGTCCCGCCGTTGCTGGCGGGAAGCGACATCTCTCGATCCTGAAAAAGAACGACTACGGCAAGGGCGGCTATCACGATCACTATTGGTATGCGTTCTACGACCCAGCGACAGGGAGCAAGACGAAGTCGGTCCAACTCTATGTGCGATTTCTCGGACGCGAACGAGTTTGGAGGTACGGCCTCGCGATGGGGAATTATTGCGAGGAGTATCTTGACCGACTGGTCGCGGTGGTCGAGGCGAATCGATCTCTGGTCGCGGATTACATCCGGTCGGCTCCGGCGGACACACTGATTCGCCTCTATTCCGGTGAGGGCACGGTTCAACTCTCACCCTCGCAGTTTGCAGAATCGCTAGCTCAGCCCGCGAAAGCTCGGTTCGGCCTGGATGGACCGCTGACGGACATCGAGATCATTCGCGAGTTTCCGCTCGCGACTTTGGTGGACCATGCGGCGACGTTTGTGGACGAAGTCGGCGACTACTTCACATGGGCTTGGCCGTTCTTTGAAGCGGCGCGGACTGGGCATTGGAATGCGAGTGCCTCTAAGCCGGCGAAGGCCGAAATCATTGACGATGTGGACGAAGACGCCCCTGAGACGCTGAAGGAACTCGCCGAACTCACCGCGCTTCCGGAAGCATTTTTGGACGACTTGGAGGAAGCGTTGTGGGCGCGGCAACAAGCGATCCTCGTCGGACCTCCCGGAACCTCGAAGACATTCGTTGCGCGGCAATTCGCCCGTTACTTCGCGCGTCTACGAAGTGGCCGCCCGCAAGGAAAGTCAGACGTACTTTACATGCACGCGAACTGGACCTACGAGGACTTCTTCGAGGGACTGAAGCCGACGTCAAAAGATGGCGTCCTGAATTTTGAGCCTCGACTCGGATTCTTTCTTGAATGGGTCCAGCAACTGAAGGACTACGCGCCTGAGTCGCGCCATGTGCTGGTGTTGGACGAGATCAACCGCTGCGATACGGCGGCTGTGCTGGGCGAGTTGTTGCAGTTACTCGAATACCGTGGCACAGAAGTGAGACTGTTATCCGGCCGCAGCTTTGTCTTTCCGAGCAATCTCTACATCATCGGCACCATGAATAGCGCCGACCGCTCAATCGGTCGTTTGGACTTGGCACTGCGACGTCGGTTCCTTTGGTTGAATCTCCATTCGCAGCCCGACACGCTGGCCCGCTGGCTGAAACGGGCGGGAAACAATCCACTCGGTTTCAAGGCGGAGTCACTTGTGCGAGTCAACGAAGTTCTGGAAGAGCACGGCATCCCGCCCGAACAGCACATCGGGCATGCCCTCTTCATGCTCCAGCGTCGCGGCGAAGACGACGTGACTTCACCGATGCTCGACATTCCGCTGAGCGAACGCCGCTTACGCCAAATTGTTCGTTTCAGCGTGGTGCCGTATGTGCGGGAGTTGCTCACGATGCAATTCGGGCAGGCTGATTCGGACTTGCTTCGACAGATAGAAGACTTGTTGCTGGAGTGTGTGGACCGACCAACCTCAGACGCATCTGGAGTGCTGAACGATGGCGGACCGCAAGCTTGATCCAATCACATGCTTCGAAGCAGGGAGCGGCTCCATCGAACCGTGGATCGGGTCACGCGACACCGTCGGCGACGACCTCGCGATGCTCGGCATTCTTGCGGACCGTCGCCTGATCGAATTGAACGTCGTCGGCAACGAGGTTGCCATTCGTGGGACAACGCGAGTCGGTCTGGTCATTCTTCCCAGCGGACGCCGATTGGTGATTCGGTCCAAGATCCCCAACATCGTGCTTTTAGACTGGCTCGCGTATCTCGGCAGATTCCCTCGGCTTTCGCATTGGTTACCAGAGTCCGGTGTTGCTGCCGTCAAGTCGGATCACGATGACTGGCATCTCTGCATCGCACGGTTGTTTTTGCACGCGATGGAGCAAGTTACGCGGCAACATTTGCGAAAAGGCTACGTCGTCGTGTCCGCCCGTGACTCTGCAATTCGCGGACGGATTGTGATGTCGAAGCTCGGGCAAGAGCTGTATCGGCTGCCGCGAGTTCCGCAACTTCAAAGACAACGAACGTTCGATACGCCGTTCAACATCGTTTTGGCTTTGGCTCTTGATCGCTTGCCGAGCCTGCTCTCGGATGGAAGGGCTGAGGATCGTCGCAAAATGGCGATGCTTCGCGAGCAGTGGGCCGCCGTGCGACGCGACATCAGCGATCCCGTCACTGCCGCCATCGCGGCGCAGTCGGCGGAGCCGCCCGGCTATCGGGAAGCCCTGCAATTGGCTCGACTCATCCTGATTGGCGCGGTCCTCGACCCCGAATCAATCATGGGCGGTCAGGCATTCACCCTGTCAATGCCTGCGATCTGGGAGGGCGGTTTACGGCGCATGCTCAGCGAGTCCGCAGGCGAGACAGGCTGGAAACTCGCGCCGCGAAATTCCTGCACGCGACGTTGGGACGACTCAACCGAACACGGCGGCACACAGCGGTGGCTCACTGCTGACGCCATAGTAGAACGAGTGGGGAAGCGATGGGTGTTGGATAGTAAGTACAAGGCCGAATTTGGAATCGAGAGCCGCGCCGATCGATTTCAAATGTGTGCCTACGCCGTCGCTTTCGACGCGGATCGAATTTCATTGGTCTACCCGGGCGAGTCACTTACGCCGATTCGCAGATTGTTGAGTACAACAGTCGGAGGCAAGCGACTGACGATCGACTCCCTTTCGCTGTCAATGAGGATGGGCCCTGACACATGTTGCACTGAGCTGATGAAGATCGCCCGGGAAGGCAAGCCACCACATTGAGCCACGAAATCATTGACGCAACAGGAGGTCCGCATGTCATCCGAGAACTTGCCTGCGATTGGCGATCGGTCGTTTGAAGTGCTGAAGCAAACGAATCAGCACGGAGCCGAGTTTTGGAGTGCTCGCGATCTGCAATCGCTGCTGGGATATAGCCAGTGGCGGCGATTTGAAGGGGCAATTCAGAAGGCCATCACGTCTTGCAAACAATCGGAAAACGAACCGGAACATCATTTTGCCAGCGCCGGCAAAATGATCGCCGTCGGCAAGGGTGGGCAGCGGGAAGTGCCGGATTTTCAGTTGTCGCGCTTTGCTTGTTATCTGATCGCCCAGAACGGCGATGCTCGAAAGCCGGAGATTGCGCTCGCGCAGAAGTATTTTGCGATCCAGACGCGGCGGCAGGAATTGTCGGATCAGCAAGCCGCCGATCTCGAACGGTTGGAGCTTCGCAAACAGGCTTCGGAGGAGTTCAAGATGCTCTCTGGGGCCGCTCGGCAAGCGGGCGTGCAGAGCCAGCACTTCGGCATTTTTCATGACGCTGGTTACAAGGGCTTGTACGGTGGGTTGGGTAGCGAGGCGATTCGGAAGAGGAAACGGATTTCTCGCGAAGACAACTTGATGGATCGCATGGACGCGACCGAGTTGGCGGCCAATCAGTTTCGCATGACGCAAACTCGCGAGAAGCTGGCCCGTGACGGAATTCGCGGCGAACAGCGAGCGATCCAAACTCACAACGATGTCGGCAAGGAAGTCCGCGCGGCGATTCAGCGCATCGGTGGAACCTTGCCGGAGAATGTTCCGCCGGCCGAGCACATCAAGCAGGTCGAGCAACGAGTGCAAAGCACGCCAACGAAGCTCGTGCTCGACGATTCCGACTCACGCGGGTTGTCACAGGTGCCGAGCGAATCACGGAAAGAAGATGGTCCAGAAGTGGCGTAAAGTGACCGCATCCTTTGAACTCTCACATCGAATAGCCACGCCAAACCCATTGATCGCCAACCCATGACAAAGACATTGATCATCATCGCAGGCTTCGCGCTCGCCTCTTCCCTTCATGCCGCAGAGCCACCACCGATCCAGAAGTCGGATGTTGTCGTCTATGGCGGCACGCCTGCGGGTGTGATGGCGGCCATCGCGGCGGCGAGGCATGGGCACACGGTCGCGCTGGTGGACATCAACGCGCACATCGGCGGCGTGGTCAGTGGCGGACTCGTCTCCTCGGACATGGGCGACAGGGCGACCATCGGCGGTCTCTCGAAGGAGTTCTTCACGCGCATCGTGAAGTATTACATCGACAAATACGGCGCGGACTCGAAGGAGTTCAAAGCCTGCCGCAATGGCGCGACCTTTGAGCCGCATGTGGCGGAGTTGATCTTCGAGCAGATGCTCAAGGAGCAGCCCGGCATCCGGGTCTGGCGCAGTTGCCGCTATCGCGGTGTGCTGCCGGAGTTTGACCGCACGGAAGGCTCCGACCGCGTCACCGCGCTCGTCGTCGATGACATCGCGACGAAGACCACGCGCACCTTCCACGGCGATCTCTTCATCGATGCCAGCTACGAGGGCGATCTCATGGCCGGAGCGCGTGTGCCGTATCGTGTGGGACGCGAAGGCCGTGCGGAATATGGCGAGTATCTCGCCGGTGTGAGCATGGGGCCGAAGCAACAGCGTGGCATGGGCGATCACCGGACGATGGCCTACAACTACCGCGTCACCGTGACCTCTGACACGACGAACCGCGTGCTCTTTCCCAAGCCCGAACTCTACGACCCCGCGCCGTTCATCGCCACGCATGGGAATCGCATCAAAGAAGGCCGCGCGCAGGGATTCGGCGACTTCTTCACCACCATCGACAAGGCGCATCCCGGCCTGAAATACGATGCCAACTGGTTCGACTGGCCCGGCAACAGCGAAGGCTATGCCGAGGGCTCGTGGGAGCTGCGCGATCGCATCGCCGCGCGCATCCGCGACCGCGCGCTGAGCCTGCTCTACTATGCGCAAAACGATCCCGCGTTGCCCGAGGCATTCCTCATCGAATCACGCAAGTGGGGTCTGCCGAAGGATGAGTTCACCGACAACGGCCACTTCCCCTTCCAGCTCTATGTGCGCGAGGCCCGCCGCATGGTCGGCGCGTATGTCCTGCGCGAGCAGGATCTCACGCAAGACCGCTGGAAGGCCGACAGCATCGCCACCGGCAGCTACGGCATCGACTGCCACACCGTCCAGTTTTTGCGCGAGGGCGACCGACTCGTCCCCGAACACACGCGGCACGTCGCGTGCAACAACTACGACATCCCGTATCGCAGCCTCACCCCGCCGGATGTGGAGAACCTGCTCGTGCCCGTGTGCTGCTCCGCCACGCACATCGCCTACTGCTCGCTGCGCATGGAGCCGGTCGACATGATGCTCGGCCACGCCGCGGGCGATGCCGCGCACCTCGCGCTCACCACGAAGAAGAGCGTGCAAAAAGTGGATGCCAATGCTCTGCGCGAACTGCTGCTCGCGGAAGGTGCCGTGCTCGATTGCGGCTATCAACCGCAGGTGAAGCTCACTTGGACTCCCAAGCATCCAAAGCCCGGTGAGAAGGTCATTTTCAAAGCCGTCTCCGGCACGCTCAAAGCCCCGCTGAAGCAGATCGTGTGGGACTTCGACGGCACTGGCAAAGTCGGCGGCGAAGGCGAACGCGTGGTGCGCAGCTTCGACCTCGAAAAAGTCCACACCATCAGCCTGCTCGTCACGGATGAAGCCGGCCGCAAACGCCTCCTCAGCGCTGAAGTCCCCGTCGGCAGCAGCGAGGCGCGGGACATCACGGTGGATGAGTTCGACGCCGAAATGTCCGGTCGCTGGAACGGCACGCTGCCGGATTATGTGGTCGCCAAGCCGCTGCGCTTCTCCGATGTCTTCACCGGCCCCGGCACGCATCGCGATGTCGTGACGAAGGGCAAAGTCGGTCCCGTGCGCATTCATTTCCAGCCCACGCTGCCACGCACCGGCCGCTATCAGGTCTGCATCGGCTTCCGCCCCTCCAGAGCACAGGCCACGAACACGCCCATCACCATCAAGCACGCCGCTGGCACCGCCCAACTCGCTCTCGATCAACGCACCGAGACCACGCCCTTCGCCTTCGTCCCCGTCGGCGAGTTCACCTTCAAAGCCGGCAACAGCGGCAGCGTAGACCTCACGAATCGCGGCACCGACGGCCGCATCGCCATCGACGCGGTGCGCTGGGTGTGGCTCGGGGAGTAGCTTCGATTGGCAATCGAAGCGACTTCACCATCATGGCAAGTCCCTCAAGTCTTCGGAAAACAATGCAGAGGCCACTCTGTTGGATGTCAATTTCCAATGACAACTCGGACTTGGCCAGTCTCTCGCGTTGTTTCGATCGCGACATTGACGAACTGTCGGATCACGTCGATGTTGGTGGTGGCATGGCGAGTCAATCGAGTCGTCACGAAAGAACCTCGACCAGCCAGTGCGAGCGGCAGCAGCAGTTGATCGGCGAGGTGTTCTCCGACGGGAGCGCCAGACTTGAGGTGCCCGCGCACTTGAGTGACGGCCTCGTGAGCAACTTGCTCCGACGAGGCTTGTTTGCGGCCAAAGGCAGTGAAGATCTCAGTCAGCGAATCGCTTTCGAGTTCCAGCATCACGACATTGCCAGGACCATGTCCGGGCGGAAGGTCCGGCACGTCGAGGCAGTCGTCCGACCAGTTCAAGCTCGATGCGACCGCTTGCCATTCACGCTCGGCGATCATCCGCGGCAGGTTGGAGAGCAAGACACGACAGGTGCGGCGACGGATTTCGCCACGAGTCAGTAACTCCACCGGCTGCAATTGTTCGACCGGATCAACCACGACGCGAAAGCAACCTCCACCGGCCGGGAAGAATCCGTGCCGCTCAAGTTCAACCGCGACACGCGGCCCCATGCGATTGATCAGCGGCAAGAAGACTCGTTGCAGAAAGTCGAACGGTGGCGCGGCGGGATTGTGCGTGCCTCCTTCGAGCAACAAGGTCGATCGACCCTTGGCAGTGAGCAGCGCCGGCAAGATCGTCTGCAACACGAGCGTCGTGCTGCCGGCAGTGCCGATCGAAAACTGATAGTCCCCCGCGCGGACATCGCTTGGCTCGAAGGTCAATTGCTTCGAGCCAAGCTCCGCACCTTGAACCGTCGCGCCGCAAATCTCAGCAGCCGCGCGCACGCCAGTCAGATGCTGACGCAACAGGCCGGAATTGGCGCGGCCGGCACGAATCCCTTCGATCCGAAACGGTCGGCCTGTCACCATCGACAACGCCAGCGAGGTGCGCAGCACTTGCCCACCTCCTTCGCCCTGCGAACCGTCTATGACCAGAATGCTGCCCATTAGTCGTCCGCCTCCGAAGAGTCCTTGATGACGAATCGTGCCTTCAACTTGGCGACCGTGCGAGCCAGTCCCGCCTGCTCGACCGAACGCAGCACCTCGCCGAAATCCTTGTACGCGGCCGGAGCCTCGTCCTTCGGATACTGACGACAGTTGCTGAGGATGTCGTGAGTGTCCATCTCGCTGTCGATCGACTTCTGATCCAACTCCCGGATCGCTCGCTTGCGGCCGAGTGCTCGGCCAGCTCCGTGGTTCACGCTGTAGCAACTCTTCTCGGCACCCGGTTCGGCGACCATGACGACGCTGCCGTCGCGCGGGTTGCCTGGCAGCAGAATCGGATGACCGGTCGCCTCGTACCGAGTCCCCTTCAGACCGTGGTGCCCCGCCGGGAACGCGCGAGTCGCTCCCTTGCGATGCACCCACGAGACCTCGTTGTTGACGACCTCGCGCCGAGCGATGTTGTGGCTGATGAAATACACCAACTCACCTTTCACGCCGGGCAACACTTCCTGAAACGCCTCCAGCACGAGCGCGTTGATCAGCAGATGATTGACCGTCGCGAAGTTCGCTCCCAGTGCCATGTCGTCGAGGTACGCGTTCGCCTCGTCGGTTCCGAGCGGAGCGTAAACCAACTCGCGGTCGCCGCCCGGCAGCGGGATGTCCCACCGTTTGAACTTGTCCTGCAAAGCCTTGAACTGCCCCGTCGCCAGTCGATGTCCCCAACCCCGCGATCCACAATGTGACAAGAACGCCACGCAGTTGTGCTTGAGGCCGAAGACGTCCGCAACGGACGTCGAACCGCCTTCCACCAACTCCACCGCCTCGCACTCGCCGAAGTGATTGCCGCCACCGTATGAGCCAAGCTGCTCGACCTTCTTGACGAACCACTTTTCTTCTTCGGTATCGAGATTGCCAATCATCGTGTCAACGCGTTTCTCCAACGAACCATTCGAGCCGTCGTGGCCGACATGATGCGAGTCCTCGCAGTAATCCGCCCAGTGCGGCGGGATGCCGAGCGCTTCGCACACCTCGCGCGACGCTCCCTCAATCACGATCTTCCGGCCGAGCGAGCCACTGACTCGCCGAGACTTCTTCACCGATCTCTGCCCCCTTCCAGCTCCTGTCGGGGTCCGTTCGACGATGGCGTTGATCAGCGACCGCCGCACTGGCCGATCGGCAATCTGCTCGACCGGCAGGTCCATCTGCAACAGGCTCATCGAGCACTTGATGTCCACGCCGACCGGCCCCGGATAAATGTGAGTCGGCGAAACCATCACGCAGCCCACCGGAGCACCGTACCCCATGTGAGCATCCGGGTTCAGCACGAGTTCAGTCACTCCCGGAGCCCCGCGTGAATTCAACGCCTGCTCAATGCACCCCGCATCAAACCCATTCCGAATCGCCTCGGTCCCGATGACCGTGATCGGCTTCATGCTCGAATTCCGAGCCGGCAAAATCGCAGTGGCTTCGCCGGTTGCGATGAATTCCGAAGTTGTGATTTCCTCTGACATGATTCTTCTTTCGTGATTGCAAGACTCGGCGACAAGTTCGATGAGAGTTCACGATCGGTGTCTTGCGACCGCCAACCGAGGCAGGATTCGAACCCGCTTTACCGATGTACTCCGCACCAGCATTCGCCGAGGTATTTCCAGTTTCAAAAGAGCCGACAAGTGTTTTTGCCGAGACGCGACATGTTACAGATGTAGTCCCGGCGAGCATTCGGCTCCTGTTCGTTTTCTGTTCATAGTTCCGCCTTCAGGCGGTCATTCCAAATCGTGGCGACGAGAATTGTGAAACGGTACTGCTCTACCCGCTGAGCTACAGCCCCGAAGAGTTTCCGATTTCTCATCGGCGGAAAGTGGAGCTGGTGGGACTCGAACCCACGACATGTAGTTCCGACAGCATTCGCCACAGATTCCAAACGACGGCGACAAAAGGGCGTGAAACAACCGAGCTTTCGCTCGCCCGGCGCGAGTTGCCTCGCACTCCGGGTCCGATGTAGTTCCACAGGGCATTCGCCAGCGTGTTCCAAAAAGTTGTGTGTTACGAAAAAGCCACGACGACAAAAGTAACGAAACGTTTTCCGCGTGCTGCCGTTACACCACGCCCCGACAGACTCGTGAGTGCTTTCAATTGGGGGCGACGGGAATCGAACCCGTACTTCGTCCGAAACAAGGATGTAGTTCCGCCGGCATTCGTCATGGTTGTTTTAATGTAGCCCTCACCGCTCCGCGTGAGGGAAGCCGAATGTCGCCTGGCGTCGGCCGCGCGACTGACATTCAAACGCCAATCAGTGTCCATCGCGCGCTCGGCTTTCCTCTCGCGGAGCGAGAGGGCTACTTTCTCACAAGCTCACCTTCTCAATCATCGTGACCCAGTGGTCTTTGCTCGCCTGGCCCGAGGCCACGTCGGCGATCAACGAAAACACTTGGTCGCTGAAGCCGCCGACGTTCGTGATGTCCTCGCGTTCGGCCGCTTGAGTCGTTCCGTTCGGCTGGATGTCGATGCAGACCATCCGAGCTTGCGGGTTGCGCGATTGGAACGAAGCCCATTGCTTCATGGTTTCCGTCGCGCTGCCGCCGAACATTCCGTGGCGGTTGCTGTCGATCCACGACTCGTTGTCCGAGACGTAGATCACCAGATCGCCACGGGCCTTGCGATCATTCAAGAACCGCAGCGGAGCGCTGCAGTTCGTGCCGCCGCTCGGCAACGACGCCAGCTTCTGAGCATTCGTCATCACCGAGTCGCGCGGGTTCAACCGCACGTCGATGGCGTTGTCCGAGAACGGGATGACCTCAGCGTCCGGGTTCTTTCGCAACACGGCCGCCGCGACCAACGCCGCCACGTCCAAACACCGCACCTTCGTCGTCGAACCTTTGCGAAGACCAGTCACCGGCGACTGCATCGAACCTGACACATCCGGGAACACGAAAACCTTCCCGGCCATGCGCGGCACGTTCCGAATCGCGACTTCCATCGCGTCCTGCAACGACTCGCGGATCGCCGTCGGCACGTCGTCTCCGGCGTTGAGGTACGCGACCATCAACTGGTACGGAAATGCCTTGGCCTTTTCGATCAACGCTTCGTTACGCAGCCGGTTGGTGACCTCAGCGACCAACTCTTGATCGCCGAACACGCCGTGCCGAGCAAACGTGTTGAGGTTCATGCGCGTCATCTGCCAGCTTCCATCACGAGCGATCCGCTTCCATTGTCGTTGCGACAGCGGCAGTGCCGTCAGCATCTGGAACGGCACTGCCGGCGGGTCGAGCTTTTCATTGCCGCTCTTGACCGACCGCTTGAACTTCTCGAACTGCTGAACGATCTCCGGCAGAGCCGTTTCATCGACCTCGCGGCCAATGAAGTAGCCAAACAGCGCCGCTCGCGACGCTGACGCCGGTTTCGGGTGAACCATCTTGATGATGTCCGCCAACGACGGATCGTTACCGACCGAGCCGTTGAAGAGCTGCTCGTCCGAGCGGCCTTCCAGCCATTGCAGGATCAACCGCTTCGGCAACGTGCCGAGGCTCTTTCGGCTAACCACTCCCGAACGCATGATCTGCACGAAGTTGCGCAGCATCTTCGGCGAGTCGATCACCCGATCGAAGATCTCGGCCATCAAGCCCGGTGACTTCACCGACAAGACGGCGCACAGCAACGCCGGCAGATCCTTCATGAAGCCTCGTTCGCGAGCGTACAACGCCGCCCGCGCGATGAACTCCGGCTCGACGCCGTTGCACAGTTCGAGCGCCTTGGCGAGTTGCTCGTCGTCGCTGGCATAGAAGGTCGAGTTCAAGCAGCCCGTCGATGCGTACTGAGCCAAAGCGTGCTTGCGGCTGAACGAGTACGCCGAGCCTCCGGCTTCATTCACCGTGTTCGCCTTCGGGAGCAGCTTTCCGACGAGAGATTGGAAGAGCGTCTTGCTGGCCATGATCTTGCTCCTTTGTCAGTTGTCCGTGGTTCGTTGTTCTGGAAGTCGTTCTGTTGAGCAGTCGGCTAAAGCAGCGGGTGTGCCAATCCGGAGTCGGTCGGCGAAAAGAACGCCGTAACTGGCTGACGTGATTGACTAATAGGTCATATTTGGCGTTCACGAGAGGTGATTGGTGACGCCGACTCGTTTGGCGACTCATATCCCATGAGATAGTCTCTTAGCCGTTGCGATTTACACGTCAGCCCCGAGTTTCCGAGGATCACGCCGATGGCCAAACAGAAATTTGCCGCGTCAAAAAAGCTGGCCGCGGATCAGAACGCGATGAATGCCGTCGATCGTCCAGACGCTCCCACGAAACCGCTCGTCGTCATCGGGTTGCTGGGAACGCAACTCGACGGCGGGACGAAGCCGGAGCGTTGGGAGAAGTGGCGGCCGACTGTCTCGCTGTTCCAACGCGAGGACTTTCTGGTCAGCCGGCTGGAGCTGATCGTCGATCCGAAATTTCAGACGCTGTGCGATACCGTGGTCGCCGACATCCAGCAGGTGTCGCCGGAGAGCAAGGTGCAGACACACGCAGTCTCGTTCCGAGATGCGTGGAACTTGGAAGAGGTCTACGGCAAATTGCTCGACTTCGCCAAAGGATACTCATTCAATCCGGAGGCCGAGGACTACCTGATTCACATCACGACCGGCACGCACGTCGCGCAGATTTGCTTGTTCCTGCTGACCGAGTCGCGTTACCTGCCGGGGCGATTGATTCAGTCGTCGCCACCAGATCGCCGCCGACCTGATGAGCCGGGCGAGTTTCAAATCATCGACCTCGACTTGTCGAAGTACGACAAACTGGCGTCGCGATTTGCCACCGAGCAGCAAGAGGGCACGTCATTTCTGAAATCGGGCATCGAGACTCGCAGCACCAAGTTCAACCAGTTGATCGACCAGATCGAGCGTGTGGCGATTGCTTCGACCGAACCGCTGTTACTGATGGGGCCAACCGGGGCCGGCAAGTCGCAACTCGCGCGGCGCATCTTCGAGCTGAAGAAACAGCGTCGCCAGTTGGCAGGTCAGTTTGTCGAGGTCAACTGCGCCACGCTGCGAGGCGACGCCGCCATGTCCGCGCTGTTCGGGCATGTCAAAGGCTCATTCACCGGCGCGACCACCGACCGGGCCGGCTTGCTTCGCACGGCCGACGGTGGCCTGCTTTTCCTGGATGAGATCGGCGAACTGGGCATCGACGAACAAGCGATGTTGCTGCGCGCTCTCGAAGAGAAACGCTTCTTGCCCGTCGGTTCCGACAATGAAGTCGAGAGCGACTTTCAGCTCATCGCCGGCACCAACCGTGACCTTTGGCGAGCCATCCAATCGGGCAACTTCCGCGAAGACTTGCTGGCCCGCATCAATCTCTGGACGTTCGAGCTACCGGCGTTGCGCGACCGTTCCGAGGACATTGAGCCGAACGTGCGCTACGAGTTGGACCAGTTCGCCCAGCGTCGCGGTGCGAGCGTCACTTTCAACAAAGAAGCCCGTGAGCGATTTCTCCGTTTCGCGACCAGCGGCGATGCTCACTGGTCCGGCAACTTTCGCGACCTCAACGCCGCGATCACCCGCATGGCCACACTGGCCCAAGGCGGCCGCATCACGACGGAATTAGTGGCTGAGGAAGTCGCTCGCCTGACGCGCGGGTGGACGACTCCTACTGATCCCACCGTCGAGACTCGCGACGACGTGCTGCGGTCGGTCTTCACTTCTGATGAACTCGCCGCGATCGACCACTTCGACCGAGTACAGCTTGCCGAGGTGATTGCGATATGTCAGCGCAGCCACACACTCTCTGAGGCCGGACGCAAATTGTTCCATGCCTCACGCCAATCCAAGAAGATCGCCAATGATGCTGACCGCCTGCGAAAGTACCTGACGCGGTTCGGTCTGGATTGGCAACGACTCCGAAGTCATCGCCATGCGCCGCCCGACAACTCTCGCGAATGACATTCTTGGTAAGCAGCCGATTCTGAGCTTGGAGCAAACGACTTGTTGATTCGCTGGTTTACAGCCGGTAGTTTGCTTTCGAGTTTCCGTAGGCCGCGTCCGATCAGTGAGCCACCAAACCCAGCGCGCGGCACACTTCAATGTTGGGAAAATCAGCACAAATCGGCGGAGGGGAAATGATCGGGGCAATAATTCGCAGCGTCGGCAGCGTTGTCGCTGGCTTGATTGTGGCATTGATGTTGGTCATCGGTGTCGAAGGAATGAGTTCGATCCTCCATCCGTTTCCTCCGGGGATTGATCCGACGGACTTTGAAGCCTGCAAGGCACACGTCGCTCGATATCCCGCAGGCGTCTTGGCGCTCGTTGTCCCGTTATGGGGAATGGCGGTCTTCGTGAGTTCGTGGTTGGCGACACGGCTGGGAACGGGAAGACAGCTGGCACACGGTCTTGTGGTCGGGGCGATCCTGTTCGCGGCTGTCGTATTCAATATGGCCATGCTGCCGTATCCGACTTGGTTCTGGGTCAATCTGGTCGTCTTTCCCATTTCCTGCTTTTGGGGTGCGAAACTCGCGCAGGGAAGGCAAACCAAACAGCCTCCGGTTGATGGTCCGTCGGCGAATTGATGGCGGTCGGACGACCGAAAGGTCGGAAAACGCAACCGTGCATCAACCAGGGAGGGGCTTGGGTGACGCGATGGTTACGAAGGTATGCTGTTTCATCACTGTCAGGTCAGCGAAGACGATCGACCAAGTCGGGTTGTTGTTGAATGCGGTCGTCAGTGCCGAGTTGCCTTCGGTTCCATCAAGCGGCGAGTTCGGGAGACCCACACCAAGCGCAGTTGTCGCCCTCTCACTTTTGAGTCAGCGATCAGTCCGGAATTCGTCCTTGTAAGAAGTCTCCCAACCGATCAAGGCCTTGTACGAAATCATCTCGGCCCAAACCAAAACGCAGCAGACGATCCGACATGCCCATCGCATTTCCCGGCACGAGGAACACTCGTTTGTCATCGAGCAGCCGTTCGCAAAGTTCTGTGCTCGTCAGCGGAGACTTCTGTTCGACCATTGTCATCGTCCCGGCTTTCGGCGAGTGGAACACCAGCCGTTCCCGATGCTGTTCGGCAAAGGCACGCAGTCGCTCAACATTTTCTGCGAGACAGCGGCGATTGCGCGCGAGGATTTCGTCGCCACGTTCCAGCGCGCGGATGGCAAAAACCTGGCAAGGAGTGTTGGCCATCTCGGTGGTATAGAACCGATACTCTTTGGCGGCTGCAATGACTTCCTCGCAGCGAGTGGCGAGCCAGCCGATTCGCAAACCGCCCAACCCCAAGGTCTTCGAGATGCCGGTGACGGAGACGGCCTTGTCGTACAGGTCGCAGGCGGCTGGCAGCGTCGCAACGGAAGGCATCTCCAACAGTCGAAACTGCTCGTCGCTGAAGAGGAACGCGTTGCAGCGGCGTGCTGTCTCGATGATCCGCCGCAGATCGCTTTCCGAGATCATTTGCCCCGTCGGGTTATGCGGAAAGTTGAAGACGATGAGTCTGGTCCGCGGATTGCAAAGTTCGATCAAGGCAGAAACATCGAACGAGCACGTCGTCTCATCGGTGGGACGCCACTCGGTCACCTTGCAGCCGAGAGATCGGGCAATGGCGTGCAGCGTGTGAAACAGCGGACTCTGAGCGACGACCTCATCTCCCGGATTGAGCATGGTCCTCATGAAGGTGTAGATCGCCTCGCTGACACCGCTAAAGATCAGCACGTCGTTCTTGTCGATCGTCGTGTATTGGCGTGCGACAAGACTCCGGAGTTGCTCCAGACCGGCAAACGTCCCATATCCGAGGCGAAAGTCTGCGAGGTTCGCGAATTCCGATTCCTGGAACAGATCGGAAAGCGACAACGGCTCGCAGTCGGAATGGCTCAGCGAGAGATCGAACCGTCCCTCAGCGGCAGCGAACCAGTCCACAAGCTGAAATGGCGGAAAACGCATTGCGGGCACCTCCCATGAGATCGGAGAGAATCTTCCTGTTGAGTAGAGCCGGCTCCTGCCGGCCAACGGCTGTGCTCGAATCATCAAAGGCCGGCAGGAGCCGGCCCTACTTCACTGAGTCATCGAAGGGCGTGTCACCCGTCCGAAAAGATTGGGACAGCTCTTGCCGGTTGAGGGACGACGAATTTCTCAAACGGTTAGCGCGAGCCGAACCGACTCGGCTACTCCGTTTCGTCGAAGCGTGGCGCGGTGAACTGGTCGTCGTCCCGAGTCTGCGGCGGGGGAGCCGAGTTCTTGGGGGAGAGCCTCCACAGCGTGAACGCTAAAACGAGAGGCACCAGAACGAAGAACACCCCCAGTCCCAACTGGATGAGCGCGCCTCCCCAACTGCCGGGTTCCAATACGCAGATGCTGGGATCGTCCGGTTTGTAAGAGACCATGACGTGACGATCCACCGGGTATTTGTCGAGAGTCGCCTGCGCTCGGGACTCTTTGGCGTTCATGTCTTTGACGGACGCGATGCGTGATCCACGGTAATTCATCCCGTTGACTTCAAATTCATATTCGACCGTGGCTTCGTACCACTTCGTGCCCGATCTCGTCCGACGACCGGGCTCATCGTTTCGAGTCGAAGCGTTCATCTCCGAGCGGATGACTTTCCCTTCCGCACGAGGCCAAGACGCGGATTCGCCCGCCTCGCGCATACCGTCAAAGGCCAGGAACAACAGTCGGCCGCCGCTCCCCATAAAAATCAGGAACACGAACCCCAAAATCATCTTGGCACCGAGGGGCATCTTTTTCTGACGGGAAACATCCATGGAAAGCTCATTTCGAATTCAGGGCACCGTGGTCGAAGGCCATCATTTGAGGCGGGCCAACGTATCATCCTGGCCCTTCAGCAAGCTAGCTGGACGACTTTGGGATTTACGACCGGAAGCGGCCGTGAATTGACCGACAACCTTATGTGACCGATGCTACGCACACAGTTTAAAGCACGGTCCCACCTGCGGTGATTGTGGAATGTGACTCTTGGAGAGGTGCCATGTCGCGGAGCCGTCAAGAGATTTTGCTGCAACTGAAGTCTGCCAAGCCGGGACTCGAACGGGAGTTTCCGTTGCGACGTCTGGCATTGTTCGGCTCTTGGGCTCGCGAGGAAGCGTCGGCCAACAGCGATATTGACCTGTTAGTGGAAGTCGATCCGAGCATCGGGCTGCGATTCGTCACACTGGCGGAGCGATTGGAAGCCGTCTTGGGACAGCGTGTGGACTTGGTGTCTCAGCGAGCGATTCAGCCACGCTTGTGGAAATTGATCGAGCCGGAGTTGATCGATGTCTAAACGTGATCCGCTCATTCTCGTCGAAGACGTTCGCATGGCGATCGGCAAGATCGAGCGGTACATCGCGACGTTGGATCACGATCAATTCTTGGCCGATGACATGCGCAAGGACGCCGTGGCTCGCAATCTGGAAATCATCGGTGAGGCCGTGCGCCAAATGCCCGAAGATTTCAAACAGGCTCACGCGGACGTCCCCTGGCCGCAGATTGCCGGTCTGCGAAATCGGATTGTCCACGACTACTTCGGCCTCGATTGGGAAATCATCTGGCACGTCCTCCACAACGAACTGCCAGAGTTAAAGACTCGCTTGCCGACCGCCAGTTGAGTCGTTGAGTAGGGTCGGCTCCTGCCGACCAAAATGATCTGGCGGAAGAAGGCCGGTACGAGCCGGCCCTACTTCACTCTCATCGTCCGGCCAGCGCAAAGTCCAACTCGTCACCAGAGGCTGGGGTGCGGATAACGGTGACGATAGGATGAGTCGAGATACGAGACAGTACGGACCGACTCGTTTGATTACGGAGTTGACGGATGAAGAAATCGCTCCCGAAGCTTGGATTTCCAGAACCGACACATTCCGAGGAAATTCTGCGGCATATCGTTGGTATTCAAGTGCCGATCGACCTCTCGAAATCCCACCGTGAGTCGAGCGGACGCATGGCTGACGCTGAGATTGCTACCGGCATTGTCGTTTCGATCTTCGAGCAATGGTTTCTCATAAGTGCAGGGCATCTCGTGAATGACCTTCACAGAAGACACCAACTCGGCGATCGAATCCTGACGTGTCGCCTGATTACCTTGGCGAATTCAGAGAGCGACGTTCCGCCGATCCAATTCGGACTATTTGATCCTGAATCCCCGACATTTCTGAATGCTGACCTGATCGCGTTGGCAATCGATAAGGACGGCTTGGATTGTCTCGTCGTTCCTGTCACCAATGGCCTGCGTGATCTTCTTGAGCTTCGGGGCATCCAAGCGCTTCATGAATCGACCTGGAGACAACCGCCGACTCGTCCCGATATCCATTATCTTGCCGGGGTTTCTTCTTCATTGGCCCAGATTGATGAAGAGACAAATGCAGGCCAGGTCACTGTCGGGATGCGACTTATTGCACCGATCGTTCCCATTTATCCGACCAACGAGCCCCCAGCAAAACTCATAAAGCCGATTGAGCGTCTCTTCTTTCTTCTCCCGAAAGTCAGCGGACATTCCGACGGTAAGCCGAGGCAGTTCGATCATCCAGGGGGTATGAGCGGCGGACCAATTATCGCTGCGTGCGTCACTAACGAAAATGTAATGCAATTATGTCTTATCGGCATTCAAAGCAGTTGGGACGAAGGCACACGCGTGATCGCGGCAACTCCGTGGCCGCTGGTCGTTCATGTCGTCGAGAAAATGATCGAAATGTGGAAGAACTCCTTTGAGTCCATTCCGACGCTCTCCCCAACAGCCATCAGTGTTGAGTTACCCTGATCGAGAGGTACTCCATGCGCTCGCAGTCTTTCCTAGCGATGTTCTGCCTTCTGATTTCCCTGTCTGCGGCGCGGGCCGATGAGCCGGCGGGACAACCGGCGGATCAGGAAGAGGCGATTTGCAAAGGCTTGGGCTTTGTCGAAACGAAGTCGATGACTTGGCTGCGCGAGCGGAAATGCGCGTCCTGCCATCATGTGAGGTTGATGATTTGGGTGGATCGCGAGGCTCGGCAGCGCGGGTTCAAGGTCGATGAGCCGGGCTTGAAAGAGGCGACGGACTTTTTGCTCGCGGCGGAGAATCGCGGTGCCATCATCCCGAAACCGGGCGACCCCGAACGGGCGGGCAACGGGTATTCGCTGATGGCTCTCTTTACGATCCTCAGCTTCCGCGATGTCGGCCAGGGGCCGGAACCAGCCGCTCAAGAGGTTATGAAAGTCGCGGCGGAGCACTTGGTGTCCAAGCAGCAAGCCGACGGCTCGTGGATGCCGTTCTTGGGCAACCCGCCGTTCCGCAACCCGGAGGAAGTCTCCACACTGTTGGCCGCGTTCGGCCTCGTCGCCGAGCCGCGAGTGGGGATCGACGTCGCACCCTCGGCGACGAAGATGCGAGAATGGCTCAAGAGCAATTCCAAAGACGAAGGTTCGCAGGCGCGGTCCCTGCGCATCCTGATCGACCACGAACGCCAGACCAATGTCGAGCTGCTGCCACAACTCACGAACGGTACAGGCTCCAACTAAGTTTCCGAACCGGATGAGACCACCTCGTCGGAGAACAAGCCATGAGAGCAATCGCCTTGAGCATCGTGTTCGTTGCGTTCGGCTGGAGCATACCGCGCGAAGCGCTGAGCCAGTCCAAGAAAAAATCCGCTGCCGACAAAACGGAGCGAATTGAGAAGCTCGACACGAATGACGATGGCAAAATTGCACGCGATGAAGTGTCGGAGACGGTGTGGAAGCGGATCGCCGCTCACGACACGGATGGCGACGGCGTGTTGTCCGGCGAGGAACTCGATTCGTTGAAAGGAAAGACGAGCGAAACTCGGCGGCCGGGTGGTGCGACATCGGCCTTTGAGGTCCGCGAGTTTCAAGCGTCGAACAAGCAGACGTTGAGATACAGCCTCTTCACACCGAAAAACTTCGCTGCCGGTGAGAAGCTGCCGCTGGTGCTCTGTCTTCACGGAGCCGGTGGCAACACCGAGGCCGCCAAAGTTTTGGCCGCGCCCGAACAGCAGCGAAAGCATCCGTGCTTCATCGTGGCACCGGCTTGCGAAGCGAAGCAGAGCCGCTGGGTGATCGGCACGTTTCGGAACAAACCGGATCAGCGAGCGGTCGAACCGGAATTGATGGAAGCCCTCGACGCGCTGCTGCGCGATGCAGCAATTGATCCCGACCGCGTCTATCTCACAGGCCAGTCGATGGGCGGCCTGGGAACTTGGGGCTTGATCGTCGCTCATCCCGATCGCTTCGCCGCCGCCGTTCCCGTGTGCGGAGCTTGGGAACCCAGCGACGCGGCGAAGATCGCCAAGGTGCCGGTGTGGGCGTTTCACGGAGCCAAAGACCCGACCGTGCCGGTGGACGGTTCGCGGCGCATGATCGAAGCAATGAAGGCGGCGGGCGGCTCGCCGCGCTACACCGAGTACCCCGACATCGGACACGGAAGCTGGGGTGCCGCGTATGCGACGACGGAAATGTGGGACTGGATGTTCCAACAACGACGACCACGCGCCTCCAACAAGTGATCCACATGGAACCGTTCACGCCTGATGGCGAGTTCTTGCTGACCGGATATCGAGAGTCTCAGCGGATGATCGTTGGAACAAATGGCTGAATGGTTCGTTTACATTCTGCGGTGCGCGGACGACACGCTCTACACCGGGATCACCAACGACTTGATCCGACGATGCCAGCAGCACAACGCCAGGACTGCATCTCGTTACACACGCAGCCGTCTTCCCGTTGTCTTGGTCTACCAAGAATCGCAAGCCAGCCGAAGTCTGGCTCTGAAACGCGAAGTGGCGATCAAAGTTCTGTCTCGTCAGCAAAAGAAGTTGCTGATTCAAACACAACGCTCGTCTGTGGCTCCTCCCAAAACTCGTTGAACTCCTTCACCCCCCGTAATGAATCGCCAACCAAATTGTTGGCTGAGTCGAGTCGGTCCACTCCACGCGATGCCGCTGATGTGCGGGAATGTTGACGAATGATCCGGGCGACATCTCGATCGGCTCGTCGGCGTTTTCAAGGCGCAGCCGTGCCGCCCCCTTCAAGAGAACTACCCACTCGTGTTTGTCTTGGTCGAACCAGAATCCGTCTGGTGATGAATGGCCCAGCGAGACGATTCGTTCGATGCGCAGATTGGAGTCAGCCAGGAGCGTTTGAACGATTTCTTCAGGGATCGTCGCGGGGATATCGGTGAAGAGGTTGAGCATTTGAGGACTTGATCCATTCAGAGTCATTGTTCAATCCGGTAGCACCTTCACTCGGATTCTCCGATAGAGCACAGTGCTGTTGGGATCGTGGGCTTGGAGGGCGATCAGGCCGTGCGAGAGAACTCGGTCCTCCCAACTGTCGGGCCGTTTCGGATTCGCTGGCTCGGTGTAATCGACGGTCGTCTTGCCGTTCACTTTGAGAATGATCCGCTTGCCGGACACGAGGATGTGGTACTCAAACCACTCGTCGTCTTTGACGGGTGGCGTGTCGTGATCTTCAACAACGAGCAGGCTTCCGGTTTTTCGTTTGTCTCCGCAGGAATTGCAAACTTGTGCCTCGTAGCCCTTCTTCAAGAACTTGCTTTGCGGCCCCGTGTGGAAGACGACGCCCCCATTGGAGCCGGGCTTCGCCAGCACCTCGATCTTGAGCTCGAAGTTCTTGAAGTCATGCTTGTTGACCGGCCCGACGTAGGACAGCCGAGCCAGAGGCCCACCACCGGCGACGATGCAACCATCTTGCACCTTGAAGCACTCGTCATGGTCTTCGGCGTTCCAGCCATCAAGTGACTTCCCGTCGAAGATGCTTTGCCATTGGCCGTCATCTGCGTTTGAGACGGACGCAATGATCAGGAAGGTCAAGCTCATGCAGACGGTCGCCAGTTTCATCACAGCTCCTACTTCTTCAATTGCTCGGATTCGTCCCAAGGGCCGTCGTGCCCCGTGTTGATTGCCAGAAACAAAGCGTCGTCGGAAGAGTACCGCTTACTGACCTCTGGTTTGATGACTCGGTAATACCGTCCTCGCTCAATGATCCTCAAACCGACCGGCATGGCGAGATCAACGACCACTTCACCACATTCGCACCATGCGTGTTCGATTCGCTTGCCGACCCTTGCGCTCAAGACGGTGCCGTGGACGAGAACCCAATCACGTTCTTTTGCCTCCGAGGCCCAGCGAATCGCTCCCGTATAACAAAGCCCTTCCCAATCCATCTCCAAGATAGCCAGTTCCTCATCATCCGGTTCGTCTTCGCCGATGAGGCACGCTGCGAGCATCATGTCGAGCGATTCGGGGTCGGCGAGTCGGTGATCGCTCCCAACCTCGATCAGCGTGTATGCAGGCAGCCCGCTGTTTCTGACCAACTCCATCGAGTCGGCAAACGGAATCACTTCGTCGTTCTTGCTGTGCAGGATCACGGTGCTGGGCCTCACGGTCTCAGCGGCTCCAAACTTCTTCCAAGCCGGGCACAACAGGACGAGCTTGGCATCGCCACTGTCGATGTTCATCGCAACTGCGCCGCCTCGTGATGATCCCACGACGACTTCGGGCTGGTGCTCATCGACCTCGTGTTGAGCGATTTGGACAGCTTGCTCGAAGTCGTCATCGGGCAGTTTGGGATTGATGACCTTGTGGCCGTGCTGGATCAAGTAGGACGGTTTGACGCCATCAGGGATGGATTGCCAACCGTGAAGGAAAAGGATTTGCATGGGTCCGACTCGGCTCAAGAACGTGAGACTGCCGCCGACTTTTGCCACCAGTTGGCGCAGCGTAGGATAGCCCAACATCGCAGAAAAGCAGCCAGACGGTGGCCCACGAGTGGGAAGCAAAGCGATCAGGAAGGAACCGCAATTCGCATGAGTCCTGAAAACGGCAATCAACCGTTCCTCCCTGGCCCCACGGCCAACACTGTTCGGTCAACCGACGGCAAAGTTCTGACGGCTCCGAAGGGTTGGATTCTGCTCCCGCCCGGAGACGCCGCTCTCACTCGTCGTGTGAAGGCTGCTGGCGATCATTGGGTCGTGCAGGAAAAGAAGGGCCGCAAAACCTTTTCCAAAGGAGTGTGGGCATCGGCTGCCACCATTGATCGAATTCGGGGTGAACTCGAAACCGAGCGATCCACAGAACAGTTCGCCAAACGGAAAGAGTCGGCTGCTCAACGACGTGAAAAGGTCCAAGCCGAATACGTCGAGGACTTCTTTGGTGCGGTGGTGACGTATCTGGCCTTCCATCCAAACTACACCGAGCTTGCCAACCGTCTGGCACGAGCCGTGTCCGATCACGCCACTCCTGTCGGAAGCGGAACTGTGGCGAGAACCAAACGGATTCCCGTCGAGCAACGAGCCGAGGCCGCTGTCATTGCGTGGATGCGGCACCAAACAACGGCCTACGATTCGATGCCGATCGCTCGGATCAAAGGCCAGCGGCGAGAGGTTCGGCGACTGCTGGCCCAGCGATCCAAAGAGTTGCTGTCGTGCTATCGTCGTGGAGACTCGATTACTGAAGCGTGCCCGCTGAAAAAAGCGTTGGGCAATCCTTCTCGTTCATAGCGGCGCAACATGGCTGATCCCAAGAATGCGAAACTGTTCGTGAACCTTGGAGCTTCTCAGGCTCGTCGTCGCTTGAAAGGGTTCGGCCACGGTGTCCGCAAGGTGGAGACTGCCGGGAACAATCAAGCGGTCATAATCCACACGGCCACGGGACAACATCTTCGCCAGCTTGAAGCCAAGTTTACGGACGTGGGCTTCGCTGAAACGGAGATTGAGCTCAGTAAGCCGGCTGATTTGATGGAAGTGACGGAGGCTTTGAATGGCATCGAGTCTGCCTAATGTCACGCACGTCGGTAACGGCGACGGAGATTCGTGCCTGCTCTACAATCGGCCGTAAGTCCGTCGCTGGTGGCGATCTTGTCGCGAACAATTTGCCTCAATGGGAACCCAGAAACATGAGTCGATTTCTCTTCGTTGCCGTGTTGAGTTTAGTCTCGGTGATGTCGTTGGCGGTCGCAGACGACGTGCGGTTGCCGCGCAGTTCACCGGAGTCGCAGGGTGTTTCCTCGAAGGCCATCCGCGAGTTCGTGGAGACGGCGAATCAGAAGATCGACACGCTGCACAGCGTCATGCTGGTGCGGCATGGGCACGTCATCGCGGAAGGTTGGTGGAAGCCCGAATCAGCCGACAAGCCACATGTCCTGCATTCGCTCAGCAAGAGTTTTTGCTCAACGGCGGTGGGACTGGCCGTCTCGGACGGGAAGCTGAGCATCGACGACCCGGTGCTGAAGTTCTTCCCGGACGATGCACCAGAAAAGCCGTCGGACAAGCTGAAGCAGATGCGCGTCCGCGATCTGCTGACGATGTCCACCGGGCATGAGGCCGAGCCGAAGTTCACGGCTGATGATCCGTGGGTGAAGACGTTTCTGGCGCATCCGGTGCCGCATAAACCGGGAGCTCACTTTCAATACAACTCACCCGCGACTTACATGCAGTCAGCCATCGTGCAGAAGGTCACAGGGCAAACGGTGCTGGAGTTCTTGAAACCGCGATTGTTTGAGCCGCTCGGCATTGAAAACCCAACCTGGATGAGCAGCCCGCAAGGGATCTCGACCGGCGGTTGGGGCTTGATGCTGCGCACCGAGGACATCGCCAAGTTTGGGCAGCTCTACTTGCAGAAGGGGAAGTGGAACGGCAAGCAACTCGTGCCCGCGTCTTGGGTGGAGCAAGCGACCGCGAAACAAGTCTCCAACGGTAGCGACCCCGCTCGCGATTGGGATCAAGGTTACGGCTTTCAGTTCTGGCGCTGCCGTCACGGAGCCTACCGCGGCGACGGAGCCTTCGGGCAATTCTGCATCGTGCTTCCGGAACAAGACGCGGTCATCACCATCACCGCCGACACGAAAGACATGCAGGCCGAACTCAACGTCGTTTGGGACAAACTCCTCCCCGCGTTCTACGCCGCCGCGTTGCTGGCCAACGCCGACGAAGAAGGCCGCCTCAAAGCGACGCTCGCCAAACTCGCGGTCCCGGAGAGCCACACGCCCAACACGCTCAAACTGCCGGGGACTCGGTGAGCTAGCAACGATCTGTTGGTCGCCGAGGTCATGCGCTGCCACGAAAACCAAACTCTCACGAGTTCGGCGACTTCCCATTGCTGGGTCGGTCTTTTGTTCCGCAACCACAACGAGGGTGGCCACGAATTCCACGACGACTCCGCCTGGCAGTTCGTGAAGAAGCATCTCTGATACAGCGTCGGTCAGCGAGGATGCCATAACACCCGGTTGCACGGCCGACGCTCAGTCGCTTACTCCGCAGAGCTAATGTCTCCGAGAGTTCCGTTTGTCGCGCGAAGGTAATCGGCCGGCGCGATGAAAATTTGTAAGCCGCGGAGACCGGCAGAGATGGAGACGACATCGAAGAGTTCGATCGTTTCGTCGATGTAGACCGGATACGCCTTCTTGGCTCCGAGGACTGTGACTCCACCTCGGATGTAGCCCGTGAGCGGTTGGACTTCCTTGAGTGTCACCGGTTCGACTTTGCGGTCTCCGGTCAGCTTCGCGATGGCTTTCAAGTCCAATTGGCAATTGCCGGGAACGACGGCGAAGCAGACGCCGTTGCGATCACCGCGTGCGACGAGCGTCTTGAAGACTTGCTCCAGCGGCAGTCCGACCTTGCGCGCGACCGTCTCGGCGGAGAGATCTTCGGGATCAACCTCGTAGCTGCGGAGTTCGTACTCAATCTTCATCGAGTCCAGCAGGCGAGCGGCGTTCGTTTTCATGGCGGCAGGTCATTTCCGCGCGGGCCGCGGCCTTGGTCGTCACGAGTGCGTGAGCGTCTCCGGGCTTGGTGTCAGCACTGCTCGTGAAGCAGGAGGACAACTCACGAGAATATCACGGAAATCCCACGCACTTGGCGAGCGTGGCGATTCGCAGGTTAGTCCAAGTCGTGGATTGCCGGGCAGATCGTCGGTTCGTTGGGAGCTGACTACAATCTCCGCATGGTGATTGCGAAACTCTTGAGGTCCGCTTGTTTCTGAAACACCAACCGACCTTGGTGGCGGCTTCGCCGTGGTAGGAGTTGAACCTTGCGCACGCTATCTCGACTCGCTGCATCGTTTTCTCGGCGGGTACTTTTCATCGCTCTGTTGGTAATCCTCGGCTGGGCAGGGGCGCGTGTCTCGACCGCGGAGTCGGCGGAGCGTGTCGCGCAGGATTTGCTGGCGCTCTACACCTTCGAACGACCGACGGACGGCGTCATTCACGACCGGTCAGGAACCGGAGAGCCGCTGAATCTGCGATTTGACAAATCGCAGGGGATCACGTTTCGGGGAGGTCGACTGATCGTGACTTCCTCCGCGAAGATTTCATCCGTCGAACCTGCTCGGAAGATCGTGGCCGCCGTCAGGCAATCGAACGCGCTGACGATCGAGGTTTGGATCAAGCCGCGGGACACACGGCAGACGGGGCCTGCTCGCATCGTGTCTCTCTCGGCCGATACGGGGCAGCGGAACTTCACGCTGGGACAGGATGCCGGACGTTACGACGTGCGGCTGCGGACGACGTCAACGAATGGCAACGGCATCCCCTCGACGGCTAGCTCGGAGGATTCGGTTCGAGCGGAACTCACGCACGTCGTCTTCACTCGCGATCCCAATGGGGCCGCGCGGATCTATCGGAGCGGGAAGGAAGTCGCGACGGCGACGGTCGCGGGGCAGCTTGGCAACTGGAGCGATGATTTTCGGTTGTCACTGGTCAACGAATTGACGGGGGACCGGCCGTGGCTGGGGGAATTGCACCTCGTGGCGATTTATGGCCGGGCACTGTCGGCGGAGGAAGTCGCCCGCAACTTCGCGGCCGGGGTGCCAGCCGCTGTGAATTTTGCGGCGTTGCTGCCGCCCTCCAGTTCGCGGCAGGTTGATTTCGTCAAAGACGTGCAGCCGCTGCTGCGCAAACATTGCTTTGAATGCCATGCGGCGGGGAATGAAGAGGGAGGCGTCAATCTCGGCATTCGGCAACGAGTGTTCGCAGGGGGAGATCATGGTGCGGTACTCATCAAGGGGGACAGCGCGAACAGCCGCCTGATTCATCTGGTCGCCGCGCTCGATCCGAAAGAGGCCATGCCTCCGCCACCCGATGGGAAGCCGTTGAGCAAAGAGGAAGTCGGCGTGCTGCGTGCTTGGATTGACCAAGGGGCCAAGTGGCTTGACGGTGCGGACGTGCTCGATCCGCGCGCTGAGCAAGCGAAGAATCACTGGGCGTTTCAGCCGCTACGTTCGGTTGCCGAGCCGCCGGTGCGGGATGCCAACTGGTCTCGCACGCCGATCGACCGTTTCATTCTGGCGCGTCTGGAATCGGCGAAGATCCGGCCACAGAGTCCTGCCAGTTCTCGGCAACTGATCCGCCGAGTCAAGTTCGATCTCATTGGCCTCCCTCCCACGCCCGACGAAGTTCGCGAGTTCATCGCAGCGGCCGAGCGTGATCCGCAAGAAGCGCTGGCCGCTCTGGTGGATCGTCTCTTGAAGAGTCCGCACTACGGCGAACGGTGGGGGCGGCATTGGCTGGATGTCGCTCGATATGCGGACAGCGACGGCCAGGAGACGGATCGGGACCGACCACTGGCGTATCTTTACCGCGACTTTGTGATTCGCGCTTTGAACGACGACATGCCATTCGATCAGTTCGTGCGCTGGCAACTCGCGGGCAATGAGTACGAACCGGACAACTCCGCAGCCGTGGCGGCAACCGGATTTCTGACCGCCGGAACGTTTGCAGGTCTGGGCGACAACTTGCTCGAAGATGAGCGGCTCCGCAATCGGTACAACGAACTGGACGACATCGTTTCGACGATCGGCACCGGGATGCTGGGACTGACGCTGGGTTGCGTCCGCTGTCACGATCACAAGTACGATGCGATTCCCGCTCGCGATTACTATTCGATGCTGAGCGCGCTGCACAGTGGCGATCGAGGCGAAGTGACGCTGGCCTCGAAGGACAAAATCTACGCTTATCGCGATTCGAGTTCAGAACCGAAGACAACTTGGCTGTTCCGGCGCGGCGATTTCTACGACCACGAAAAACCGGTGCGGCTCGGATTCGTCTCCGTTTTGACGCGAGACAAAGCGCCCGAGGACTACTGGAAGCAGGCTCGCGAGAGTAGTCCCGCAAAAACCAGCACGCTTCAGCGGCGAGCGCTGGCCGAATGGATGACCGACGCCGGACAGGGAGCCGGAGCGTTGGTCGCGCGAGTGATCGTCAATCGCATCTGGCAGCATCATTTTGGCGAGGCGCTGGTCCGCACGGTCGGAGATTTCGGAGTGCGATCGGATCCGCCCACTCATCCGGAGTTGCTCGAATGGCTGGCTCACGATCTGGTCGAACACGGCTGGAAGCTGAAGCGGCTGCATCGCCTGATCCTGACGAGCGCGGCGTATCAACAGGCATCTGTAAGACGGGCACTCTTGCCCGTCTCTGGCACGGCGACGGGCAAGAATGCCCATCCTACAACAGCCGATCCGGACAACCGGTTGTTGTGGAAGATGCGTCCGCGGCGATTGGAAGCCGAGGTTCTGCGAGACGCGATGCTGGCCGTGAGCGGAACACTGAACCTGAAGCAGTTCGGCCCCGGCTTCAAGCCGCCGATCAGTTCCGAAGCGATCGTCGCTCGCAATACCAAGGATCCGTATCCGGCCAAGGTTGAGGATTCAGCAGACGTGCGGCGGCGATCGGTTTACATGTTCCACAAGCGAGTCGTTCCGTATCCGCTGCTGCAAGCCTTCGACAAGCCGGACGCGCAGCAAAGCTGCAATCGTCGAGACCCGACGACGGTGGCTCCACAGGCATTGGCACTGCTCAACGATCCGTTTGTCCGAACGGTCTCGCTCGACTTGGCCGATCACCTGATCAAGGAAGCGGGCGACGATCCGCCTCGATGGATTGATCGCGGCTATCAACTGACGCTCGGCCGATCTCCGAGCGAATCCGAACGGAGTGCATCGCTGGAGTTCGTCCAAACTCAGATCAATGAGCGAACGCGCCGTTCTCCGAAGAGTCCGCCCGAAGAGCTTCGACGAAGAGCACTCGCCGATCTCTGCCAGGCATGGTTCAGCTTGAACGAGTTCCTCTATATCGACTGATCGAGATCATGCAGACACACAACAGCTCCCACTGCGGACGATTTGAATCCATCGTCAATCGACGGCATTTTCTGCAACGAGCCGGCGCGGGCTTTGGTTCCGTGGCGCTGCTCGACATGCTCGCGCATCAGGGGTTGCTGGCCAACGAAGCGGCTGTCGAAGGCCCACTGACGCCGCGCACGCTGCATTTTCCGGCGAAAGCCAAGTCCGTGATCTGGTTGTTCATGGAAGGGGCTCCTAGTGCCGTGGACGTCTTCGATCCAAAGCCGGAACTCACCAAGCGTGACGGTCAGAAGATTCAAATCAATGTCTTCAACGGCAATCCCGGCCCGCTGATGAAGTCGCCGTTCAAGTTTCAGCAGCATGGTGAAAGCGGCGCGTGGGTCTGCGAGAAGTATCCCAGTGTCGCCAAACATGTCGACGACTTCGCGTTCATCAAGTCACTGCACAGCGAGTCGAACGACCATGTGCCGGCGCTGTACCAGATCAACACGGGGTTAGCGCGGCCCGGATTTCCGTCGGCCGGTGCGTGGGTGACTTATGCACTGGGAAGCGAGAATCAAGACCTGCCCGGTTACGTCGTGCTCGGAAACAATCAGGGGATCAAAGGAGGACCGCTCAACTGGCATGCCGGCTTTCTGCCATCAACATTTCAGGGAACGCTGTTTCGCCCCGAAGGGAATCCGATCCTCAACCTCAACCGTCCAGGCGATGTCACCCGCGAGGATCAGCGACGCCAACTTGATCTGCTCGCGCGTCTGAATAGCGAACATCTCCAATCGCATCCGGGCGAAGCCGAGTTGCTGGGGCGCATCCATTCGTTCGAGCTGGCCTATCGGATGCAGTCAGAGGCAGTGAGCCTCATCGACTTCTCGACAGAAACCGAGGCTACGCGCAAGTCGTATGGACTCGATCGCTCGGAAACGAAGTCCTACGGATCGAAGTGCCTGCTGGCTCGGCGACTGGTCGAAAGCGGCGTGAGGTTCGTACAGGTCTACAGCGATGGCGAGTGGGATGCTCACAGCAATCTGACCGGCAATCACACCGGCCACTGCCTGGCGACCGACGTTCCGATCGACGGCTTGTTGACTGACCTCAAGCAGCGCGGTCTGCTCGACTCGACGCTCGAGATCTGGGGCGGCGAGTTTGGACGGATGCCGGTTTCGCAGGGCAAAGATGGTCGCGATCACAATCCGCACGGCTTCATCGCCTGGATGGCCGGCGCGGGAATCAAGGGGGGAACCAGCTTCGGCGAGACCGACGAAATCGGTTACAAGGCGGTCGTTGATCCGGTCACCGTTCACGATCTGCACGCGACGATGCTGCACCTGCTCGGCATCGACCACAAGCGTCTGACTCATCTCCACAACGGACGCCGCTTCCGCCTGACCGACGTCGCGGGAAATTTGTTGACGAAGATTCTGGCGTGAACCCGATAGGACATCTCATGACGTTGTTACTCAAAAGCATTCTCGTCGCGTTGTTGCTTGCTCCACTGTCTGCGGCGCGGGCCGACGAACCTGCCAAGCTGCCGCCGGTTCCTGCTCAGCCGATCGCGAAGAAGAAGGAGCTGCTCTTCGCCGATGACTTCAAGGGAAAGGATCGCAACAAGCGTTGGCATCGAGTCGTCGATACCTTCACGTTCGAGAACGGCGCGTTGAAGGGGACGCAGACTCGCGACAAGACGATCCCCGCGGCGAATGGAAAGCCGGAGATCCGGGCTCATGCGGCGGTCTTTGGTTTGGAGTTGCCGACCAAGAACAGCGTGATCGAAGCCAAGATTCGCTTTGACGGAGCCACGATGATCGACATTGAGTTTGACGACCGGCAATACCAAGGCTCGCACTATGGCCACCTCTGTCGCGCGATCGCCAAGCTCAACGGAGTGACCATTCTCGACGAGCGCGAAGGAACTCAGAACAACAAAGTCGTCGAGTGGCGGAAAGAGCCTGAGAAGCATCAAGCGGAAATCAAGAAGCTGATCGCCGCTCACAGCGTGACCTATCCGGCCAAGCTCGAACCGGGCAAGACCTACACGCTGGGCGTTGAAACGGTCGGTGACGAAATGCGAGTGACGATCGACGGCACGCCCGCCGCATACTTCAAGTCTCCCGGCATCGGTCATCCAACCAAGTCTAAGATCGAACTCGGGGTGGCCGGCAAAAGCGGCTGGTTTGAGGACATCAAAGTCTGGAACGCAGAACCCGCGAAGTAACGCCGCGTGTGTCCGCTCGTGCCGAGGTGGATGACGACACCCATGATGCCGAGGAGAAAACTCACATGTTCTTAACGATCTTATCAGCGGCTCTATTGGTGGCTCCCGGCTCCGACATTGCGCTGGAGCCTTGGGCCTCGAAGGCTCTGCCCAGCGACGTCGCCAAGAGCCGCGTCGTGAACATCACCACCGGACAGCACAAATACGTCGTCATGCACGGAGGCACGATGGACGGCACGAACTGTCGGTCGCCGATGGGCTGCGGGATGAATCGGGAAGGGGCCATCGAGCAGAGCTGGCAGTCGAACCGCGCTGTACGGATGGAGAACGTGGGCCAGACCGATGTGGTCGATCCCTGGCTCTCTGACGGACGGAACAACTTCCGCAACATCAAGGAGATGGTGGCCGCTGCGGTGACCCCCGGGATGAATGACGGCGAGAAAGCACGAGCCCTCTGGTACCAGCAGGTCCAGCATCGGTACCACGCCTCGGCCGGCGGCGAGGATCTCGGCGATCCGGTGAAGGTGTTCAACATCTACGGCCTCAACCCGTGCGGGAAGGACGCCATGATGATGGGCGGCCTGTGGAAACAGGTGGGACTGAAGGGGGCTCCGGTCCGGCTGGTCGGCCACGCGATCGCGCAGGTCAATTACGACGGCGGGTGGCACGTGATGGATGGCGACCTGGGCATGATCTACCTGCTGCGGGACAACGAGGCGCTGGCGAGCGACCGGCAGTTGGCCCGCGACCATGACCTGGTGAAGCGGACGCACACGATGGGCATTCTGGTCGACGACAGCCGCCCGCGGGACGAGCGCGCCGCGGCGATGTTCGTGAGCGAAGAGCCGATCCAGGGAAGCCGCGCGTGCAAGGAGGACACGACCATGCAGATGACTCTGCGCCCCGGCGAGGCGCTCGTCTGGCGTTGGGGGCACTTGAAGCCGGCCAAGTACATGTCGCCCAGCCAATTCCTCTACCCAGACAACATCTGTAACGGCCTGTGGGAATATCGGCCGGACTTCGGCGCCGAGGTGTGGAAGAAAGGCGCGATGAAGGTTGAAAACGTCGCCTCCGACCCCGAGGGTCTGACGGCGGGCAACGGCAAGACGGGCACGATCGTGTGGCAGATCACCAGTCCCTATGCCTTCGTTGGCGGGCATCTCGAAACCGAAGGCAACGGGGCGAGGTTTGCCGTCTCGCCCGATGGCACCAAATGGACGGACATCGCGGGCAGCAACTTCGACAAGTTCTTTCCGCTGGAAGGCAATCCGTATTACGAGTACCAACTGCGTTGCGAACTCCCCGCCGCAGCCAAATTGAAGCGACTGGCAGTCATCAATGACCTGCAAATGGCACTGCTCGCGCTGCCCGAGATGACGGTCGGAGAGAACAGCTTCACCTACACCGACAACTCGTCCGGCGAGCGGAAAGTACGGATCACACACGAGTGGGTGGAGCGATCCACCAGCAAGCCGCCGGAAGCCCCGGAGGCGGTCTATCCACCCAATGGAGGCCAGGCCGAGGGGACGGACTTTGCTTTCCGCTGGAGCGTGCCAAAGGATCCTGATGGCGACAAGGTTACCGACTACCAATTCATGCTCGCCAACCGCCAAGATATGCGGTGGCCGTTGTCGACAAACTTTGACAAATTGATTTCGCGGACAGCGGACAAGGGCAAAGCACAATACGCCTTGCCCGGCACTGGCCTGCTGAGCGGCGGCAAAACGTATTACTGGCGCGTGCGCGCGAAAGACGCGAAGGGCCTTTGGGGCTCGTGGAGCAAGACCTTCCACTTCACGTCGCGGGCACCCAATTACCCGCTGGAGGTCGCGCTGAGCTACGACGGCGACAAGGGAATTGGCACTCTGAAGTGGCAGGCCAACTCGCTCGGCGAAAAGCCAGTGAAGTACCGCGTGTACGGCAGCGACGAGAAAGGCTTTTCGGTGAGCGACCTGCCCCACCAAGTCACCATTGGGATATCGAAGGAGTTAACGCCTGAATTCCCGGCGAACTTCATTGCCGAGACCACGGCGACCGAGCTGGCCGTGATGGGTGATGGCGTCGAGTCGCACAGCGCCAACAAAACCTACTATCGCGTGGTGGCCGTTGATTCGCGGGACAAGCGCAGCGGGCCTTCCGATTACGCGACGGCCCCGCGGCCAACGATTTACGGCAAGCCCGCGACGCAGGCCAAGGTCGGCACAGAATACCGTGGCCAACTTCACACCAACCGCTCTCTGGGCGACCTGCAGCTACGGATGGTCAACGGCAAGGAGACGGCCAACTTCTGGGACATCGAGAAGCCCAAGTTCGCCATCGCAGAGGGGCCAGCTTGGCTGAAGATCGACCCGGCGACAGGCGTGCTTTCCGGCACGCCTGACGCTGCCGGGAAGATCGACCTAGCGATCACCGTGACGATCGACCAGGAAGTACGAAAGCTGGACGACGGCAGACTCGGCTGGGGCGTCGAGAAGGTCATTTCCACCTCGACAGAGCGGGTGGGCAGCGCCACGCGGAGGTTCTCGATTGAGGTCGGCCAATAGCCGAACGGCATTCACAGCTTATACCCCTTTTTTCGGAAGATCGGCTCAGCCAAGCGGCGCAGGTTGCCGCCGAAGATGGCGAGTCGCTGGTCGTGGGTCAGGTCGGCGTCGAAGACTTTGGCTAGCTCTGTCGAATACGAGCGCGACGGGCCGTGCCCGCCCCAAACGAGACGGGCGGCGCTCACTTCTGCAACGGTGAAATCGACTTGCCCTGAGTGCGGGTCGGAGCCGCTGAATTCGATGTAGACGTTTTCGAGCGGCCGGACGTAGCGGACGCCCAGTTCCCAGTCGCCCCCGGAATGGCCGCAGATGAAATTCACATCGGGAAACCGCGCGGCGAGCTTCGCCACATCGAGCGGCGTCGCTTCGCCGGGTGCGTTTTTTCCGCCGGGCCGGCGCGGCTCACCGCCGACCTGCAGCCAAGTATGAATGTAAATCACGGCTTTCATTTGCGCGGCCAGGCGGATGATCACATCGTTATCCGGATGGCTGCAGAGCACTCCCTTCGGATTGCCACCGTAGTATTTGATACCGATGCACGGCCCGTTGGCGATCCATTCCTCCATCTTGCGGCAGCTTTCGAGCGGCCGGCCCGGATCGACGGGAATCAGGCCCGAAACGCTGTCGGCGTGCTGCTCGAGATACTCCCGCATTTCGCGGTTCTGTTCTGCGGGAATCGTCGTGCCCAGTGGATCCTCGGGCGAGCCGCCGATGTCCAGCGAGAGCATCCGCTCGATTCCCATCCGCTCGACGTAAAACAAGTTCTCCTCGTGGGCCGGAATGCCGCCCTTGAAAAAGCCGTGGTAGTGAATGTCCCAGATGCGGAGCTTCACCAGATCGTCGCGCGTGGGCAGGCCGTATGCAGCCGGGTTCAGAACGAACTCGCGAGGAGAGGAAGGCATGGGAGGGCTTTTCGAAATGACGTTAGGAATGACGAGTCGAGAGGGTGCGGGAACTCTCCCATCATGCAATCAACCGCTTTGCGTTCGCGTACATCAGCGGTTCGAGTTCAGCGAGGTCCAGCGGCGATTCGAACAGCTTCATGAGCGCGCTTTCGCACGGGAAGAACGGAGCGTGCGAGCCGAACACCAGCCGCTCGATGGGAATCGCGCCCGTGTAACTGTAGTTCGTGCCTGCGATCAGTTGACCGACGCCGCCGTTTCCTTCGGTGGCGGCAATGTCGAACGTGACCTGAGTCTCACGAACCAGAGCAGCGACGTTTTTTCCCAGCAGGCGTCCCGCCGAGTTGATCAACTGCACCTTGGCCTGCGGCAGCGTCTTGAGCGCCTCCACGAGCGGCCCGACATCGACGGCTTCGATCACGAGCGCCGGATGATGACACCGCTCGTCTTCCATCCGCAGGACAATTTGCACCAGCATTCCCCGCTTGGCCGTCTCCGCGAGCAGCTTCGCAAAGTCGGCGTAGTCGAGTCCGTAGCCGTGATAGGCGGGGTACAGCCGCACGCCAGACATGCGATAGGCTTCATGGCAGCGGCGAAGATCTTCTTCCCAGTCAGGCCCGCCGGGATTGACCGTGCCGATGGGAACGAACATCCCGTCTCCCTTGGATCGGCATTCCTCGGCCAGGCGACGGTTGGCGGCGTCGAACTGCGTGTGGAGGACTGCCTCGAAGCTGCCGGCCCAAGCCTTCGTGATGCGATGCCGACGGAGCTTCTCCGCGAGCGCGTCGGTTTGAGCGTATTTCAACTTGCGGAACGGCCAATCAAACAAGTGGACGTTGCAGTCGATGATGTCGAGGCCATCCGCCGCCGTCGGCTCCGCCGTCTGCGCCGCGGAGCCGACCAGTGCGGCGGCAACCGGCAAGGCGGCCGGAAGCATCAACGTCTGGACGAACCGGCGGCGGTCGATTGCCTGCCCCTCGTTAAGGTTAGCGAGCACCGGAGTCTCCCATGGCTGGTGTCGTATTCCCTACCTTTGTCATTGCACTCAATATATCTGCGTCGGGCACGCGGCGTAACTGGCGACATTGGCAGCGGGACGGAACAACGTCTTGGACCAGCTTGATAGCCCCGCTAGAAAAAGTTCAATTGGTGTTCTGTCGCCCCGCCTACGGTTCAAGACGTCGGCCTATCAAACCAGATTGGTAAACGGCAGGGATCGTGTGACGCTGTGCTGTTACAATGCGTCATCCGTGGCCGCCCGCCCCTTCGCGTTCAGGCGAGAATGCTTAAACGCGCAAGTTCTGTTCGGAGTGCGGTGCTGCTCTGAAACCTGTCCATCTCGTGACCAGAGAGAGGTTGTCGTGAAATTGCCCCTGACTTTGAACGATTCGCAACGGCTCAGGAAACTCGCTGTGGTGGCGGTCCTTGGCGTCACCTTCGCCGGCTTCTGGTCGTTTTTGAAAACTGTTGTTGCGGCTGACGTGCCCGAAAAGGCGGCGGCGTTGGCTGCCGACAATCCATTTGCCTCTCCCAGTCCCCTGCTGCTGCACGCCCCGGCCTTCGACAAGATCCGTGTTGATCACTTTCTGCCGACGTTCACGTTTGGGATGAAGCAGCAGTTGGCCGAAATGAATGCGATCGCCAGCCAGACGGAAGCGGCCACGTTCGAGAACACGATCGCGGCCATGGAACGGTCTGGAGCACTGCTGACCCGCGTTGACAATGTCTTTTCCAATCTGACTTCGGCTGAGAAAAACGAGCCTCTGCAGAGAATCGAAACCGAACTCGCCCCCCTGAAGGCGGCCCATTCGGACAACATCCTGCTGAACCGCAAGCTGTTTCAGCGTGTCGAGACTCTCTGGCAGAAGAGAGAGTCTCTGGCGCTCACCGGCGAGCAGGCGGAAGTACTGAAGCAGCGTTATGAAAGTTTCCTGCGGGCAGGGGCCAGACTCAGTGACCAGGACCAGGGGCGAATTCGATCGCTGAACGAACAGTTGTCAAAGCTCGAAACAAAGTTTGAAGAGAATCTGCTGGCGATCGCCAAAGAGCGGGCGGTTGTCGTCGACACGGCGAAGGAACTTGACGGCCTGTCGGCGGACGAAATCGCTGCGGCGGCGGCAGCGGCCAAGGCGCGTGGTCTGGACGGGAAGTATCTGCTCCAGATTTCGAACACCACGCGTGTGCCGGTTCTCACTTCGCTGAACAATCGGGCCTTGCGTCAGCGTGTGTGGGAAGCTTCTGCCTATCGAGGCTTGGGACGTGATGGCGGAATCGACAATCGCGGACTGGTGCTGGAAATTGCCCAGCTGCGCGCCGAGAGAGCGAAAGTCCTGGGCTATGAAAACCATGCCGCCTATAAGCTGCAGAATCAAATGGCGAAGACTCCCGCCGCCGCCCGCAAGATGCTGACGGACCTCGTTCCCGGAGTCGTTGAACGAGTCAAGCAGGAAGCTCACGCCCTGGAGGCCATGATCAAGGAGTGCCGTGAGAGCCACGAATTGGCCCCGTGGGATTGGGAGTATTACGCCGAGAAAGTCCGCAAAGCTCGCTTTGACATTGATGAGGCAGCCGTCCGACCCTACTTCGAGCTGGATTCGGTCCTGAAGAACGGCGTGTTCTTTACGATGAACAAGCTCTACGGAATCTCGTTTCGCGAACGAAAAGACCTGCCGGTCTACCACGCGGAC
>CAMDPK010000050.1 GCA_945904015.1 Candidatus Kuenenia stuttgartensis
GAGACTCCGTTCCCATCCCTCTGCGCCTGCGCGCCTCTGCGTGAGCTTTGCTTTCTTCAATTTCACGCGACTGTCGCGTCAATCCATTTCGACAGAGCGTTCTGGACGGACATGAGAACCTCTTCGCGAGCCTTTTTCAATTCGGTCAGCGGCAGTTGATCGCGGCTCCCCTCGGCCGGGTGAGCGAACAGGTAGAATTTGATCTTCGGCTCGGTCCCCGATGGCCGGGCCGAGATTCGGACTCCGGTGGTCGCTCCCGGCAGATCAACCTCGCCGTCGAAGATCAAGACGTCGCCGACCGGCTGGTCGATTCGGCCGACGACGCGGTTGTCGGGCAACGATCGGACCTCATGTTGCTTGTAGTCCTCGACGCGAGTCAGCCGAGCCGGACCGACGGTCGTGGGCGGAGAGGAACGCAGCGTCGCGCTGATTTTCTGAATCTGCTGCCGCCCCGATTCGCCGGTGCAAGTCTTCGAAAGTTGTCCGTCACAGAAGTAGCCGTGCTCGACGAAGAGTTCATCCAATCGGTCGAGCATCGTCTTGCCGGACTCTTTGAGTTCCGCAGCCAACTCCAGCAAGTGCAGCGACGCGATGGTCGCATCTTTGTCGCGAACGTGGGTGCCGGCCAGAAAGCCAATCGATTCCTCGAAGCCGAACACGAATCGTTCAGGCCCTTCGCGGTCCATGACTTCGGCGATGTATTTGAAGCCCGTCAGCAAATCGCGAATGCAGCGGACACCATGAGATCGAGCAATCGGCTCGATCATCGGCGAGCTGACCAGCGTCGTTGCCACAAAGTGGTGCGGCGACAGCGATCCTGCTGCGCGACGTTTTCTCAAGATGTAATCCGCCAGCAGCATCCCTGTGCGGTTGCCGTTGATGATCGTGTAACTGCCGTCGGCCGCTCGCGCTGACAGGCCGACTCGGTCGGCATCCGGATCGGACGCGAGGATCAAATCGGCGCTGATCGCCTTGGCCGCAGGGACGAGTGCTTCGAGCACCACTTTTCGTTCGGGATTCGGGAAGCGGTCGGGAGCAAATGGGAAATTGCCGTCCGGCAATCGTTGAGACGGATGAATCCTGACCTGCGTGAAACCGGCTTCGAGAACTGCTCGATACACCGAAGTCTCGCCGACTCCATGACACGGGCTGAAGAGGGCGATGACATCTCGCTTGTCCGACAGTGAATTGCCGATGACCGCGCGAATGAACGGTGAGTCGATTTCCTCGCCGACCAACTCGATGCGGCCGTCTCCGAGCGCCGTCAGAAAATCGACCATCGGAATGTTCACGGCTGACTCGACAGCGGCGATGATCGTCGCCGCTTCGTCGTCCAGCACTTGTCCGCCGGTTCTCGCGTAAACCTTGAAGCCGTTGTCCGCCGGCGGATTGTGCGAGGCGGTGATCATCACGCCGGTTCCGCACTTCAACTGGCGCACCGCAAACGACAACTCCGGCGTCGAGCGATGTGACGGAAACAAGAACGTCTTGATGCCGTGAGCGGCGAAGACGCTCGCCGTGATGCGAGCGAACTCCTGAGAGCGGTTCCGTGTGTCGTGCCCGATGACCGCTCGATGCCATTCCATCGGCAATGATTGTTTGACGTGGACCGCGACGCCGTGAGCCGACTCGGCAATCGTCCGCTCGTTCATCGTGGCCGTGCCGAGTTCTGCCATCGGCCCGCGGCGACCGGCCGTGCCGAACGGGATGCGCTCCCAAAACGAATCTTGCAGGACCGACCACTCGCCGCCAGCGATCAGTTGCGAGAGCCGCGGCAAATATGCCGCATACTGCGGTTGAATCAGCCACGTCCGCAGGTTGTCCGCCGCCGCCTGAGAGAGTTGGCCACTCTGCACGGCTGCCGCGACTTGGGCTGCCGACTCGTCCAAATTGTTCGCCATGTTTGACTGTCTCTGAGAGTTGCGCCGAACTGGGGGCGGCGCGTACTCTCTCAGAGCGAGTGCGGAGTCTCAAGCCTGTGCTGGCACGACGCGAAGTTTCTCGATCGTGCTGTGAAAACAAAAAGGGCCGCCGCGAACTCCCGCCATCCGCGACGGCCCCGGACCCTGAGCGACAATGAGACAGTTGGCCTCAGGGTTGTGGGAATGACTTTGAATTAGTTCGGTATTCCCAGCAGCGATTCTTCTTCTTCAAGGATCACGATGCGGGGAGTGACCATCATCATCAGGCTTGTCGTTTCACGTCCGACGCCGGTGTTCTTGAACAGTCGGCTGAGGTACGGAATCTTGTTGAGGATCGGCACGCCGGCCATGTTGCGGCTTTCGCTCAGCCGTTTGATACCGCCCAGCAGCACAGTGCCACCATCAGGCACGGCCACAGTCGTCAAGATGTTCGTCTGGGCGATGATCGGCTGCTGCACGGTAATTTCACCAGCACCGGCTGCTTGGACGTTGCCACCTTGCTGACCACCGCCTTGGCCACCTTGGCCACCTTGGCCGCCACCTTGGCCGCCACCGCCTTGGCCGCCGCCGCCGCCGATACCGCCGAAGCCGGATTGAGCGGCCATTGCCAGATCCGTCCGATCTCCCATCGCTTGGCCGAACAGGCCGTGTTTGTAGACGCCACCGTATTCCATGCCGGCACCGCCGCCGATACCGCCAACTCCTTGCTGGCCACCGCCGCCACCACCTTGACCACCACCTTGGCCGCCACCTTGGCCGCCACCTTGGCCTTGCTGGCCGCCGCCGCCGCCGGCGGACACGAATGTGAAGGCCGTCACTTCGCGGATGGTCGAAAAGGACGGCGTCACCGCCAGCCGAACGTAACGGCGATCCGCAGAGATCACGGCCTGCACCTGCATGCCGACACCTTCAAAAACCTGCGTGATGACCGGCTGATAGCCCACGGCGAACGCACCCACAACGGGAATCAAGGAGGTCACGAACGGACGTGACGCCCCGTCAAAGACGCTTCCCGTTTGTCCGTTGAAGAGCGTCACTTTCGGAGCGCTCATGATGTTGTTGCGGCGATCTCCTTGAGCGGCATTGATGAAGAAGAACGTCTCGATGTCGCTGAGGATCGCGAAGCCGACATTCAGGCCGGCGTTGGCATCGAACCGGCCGAAGTCCGGCACACCGATGCCGAACGAGCCTTGCCGGAACGCGATGTCCATGTCTTGCGTGAACGAGTTCGCGCTTCCCAAGCCGACGACCTGACCGTTGTTGTAGTTGTCCCGATCCGTCAACTCGCGTTGCGGTCCAGCGGTGAAGAATGTTCCGGCCTGTCCACCTTGCTGCTGGCCTTGCTGACCGCCTTGCTGGCCGCCTCCTTGCTGGCCTTGCTGACCCTGTTGCTGACTTGGCAGCAGAGAGCCGAACGGCGGGATCGGGATCAAACCACCTTGTTGCTGACCCTGTTGACCACCGCCGCCACCGCCGCCTTGTTGCTGACCCTGTTGTTGGCCGCTGTACAGATTCGGTCCGCCCAGGCTGTCTTGCAGGTCGAAGTCGAAGTCGACGCCGATCCGCTCGAAGAAGTTATCCGATACCGACACGAAGCGGACTTCGATCGTCACTTGCAAGTCTTGCAGGCGACGCAGTTGTTCCAGCAAGTCGCGGATTTCGTCGTGAACCTTCTGAGTCTGGCGGATGACGAGGCTCAACGTGGTCTCGTTCCCTTTGATGTGACCGTTGCCGGCCACTTCTTCCCAGGAGTTTGGTTCGCAGGTTGAAGTAATCAGATCGATCAAGTTGCGGAAGTCGTGTCCCGAAGAGGCTCCGGCACCATTGAGTTGCCACTGCTGAGAATTGCCGGCCATCCACGGGCTGGAACTTGTCGAGCCGCCCACTTGGAATTGTCCGCCTTGCAGGCCGCCAGTGGACGGCACGCTCATTTGACCTCCAACATTGCCGGCGACGATGCCCGTACCTGCGAAGTTGGGAGTACTCACTTGGCCGGGCTGAATGTTCACGACCAAATCCGCCACCGAGTAAGTCACCACGACCGCTTGGCCTTGCAGCCGTTGTTCGCTGGTGATCTTCAGCACTTCATTCTTGATCGTGTAACCCATGTTGAGCGGTTCGAGCAGCAGCACCAAGGCATTCTTCAGTTGAATGCCTGAGACATCGATCGACACCGGAGTGGTGATGGTGTGGCTCTCATCCGCCAAGCCGGACTCGTCCAGCACGACGTTGACGTCGGCCAACGTGGCGATGTGCGTAATCACCTTTTTGAGCGGCTCGTTTTCGAACCTCAGCGTGATCGGCCGAGAAAGACTGCTTTCGATCCGTTGTTCTTCCGGCGTGCGGATGCGCACGTCGGTGCCGAACTTGCCCTTGCGGCGTTTGGTGATTTCTTCCCAATCCTTGCCAAACTCGACGGAGATGCGATCGTCAAACGGGATGGCAGCGTGTTCGACACTATCGAGAGCCGCCCAGAAGTTCCTTTCCTTGGAATCCTTGAGCTTCTCGTTGCTGTCGACACGGCGGGCGATGACCGATTTCAGAATCAGCGTCTCTGAGACGGGATTGTCCGGAGCGAGTTCCTTCGCCTGTTTGGCGATGACTTCGGCCTCGGCATATCGCTTCTGGTCCATCAGCTCGTTGAACTCTTTGACAAGATTGGAGAACTCACGCTCGACTCGCACCTTTGTGTTGCGAGTGATGTTGATGGCCTGTTTGACCTCGTCATTGCGTTTGGACTGCACGAGGTTCGGTTCCATTTGTTTCTGGAAGCTCTCAATTTCGGAGCGCGTTTTTCGCAGCGTCATGGCCAGCGAAGCCGTGACTTGTTTCTCCAGCGGAGCGCTTTCGACGTTGGCCAATGCCTGGTCGAGAATCTCGATGGACTTGGCCGGGTCTTTTTCACGCAGCCGGTCGGCGCGGAAGACGGCGTTGAGCACTTCGCTGCGAAGCCGATCGACTTGCACCTTCTGTCGCTCGGCCGCGATGTCGATTGGGCGTTGCGGATCGAGCGGGCGCGGTTCATTCCCGCCGTCCGCGGTGTCGCCATCCGCCAGTTGCCCCGCCTGACCGCTGGTCAGTTGGATCGCCTTGCGGCGCGGGCTCAGCTCTCGCAGGTACTCTTGCAATTGCTGGCTGCGTCGGCCGTCCAGTTTCTGGCCAGACTGATAGGCTCGGACGAACGCTTGATGCGCGGCAGCCCTGTTGCCGCTTTGCAAATGAATCTGTCCTTCGCGGAAAAGCTGCTCGGCCGACGGCCCTTCCGGGTGGATCACGGCAGCAGTGGTCGAGTCCGTGTCCTCTTCGGCGGCCGGAGCCGGAAGCAAGTCGATTTCGGATTTGTTCGCGACTAGCGTCGCAGGTTTCGACGGCAACTCTGACTCCGATTGTGGAGGCACCGCAGCCTTGGCCGTGTTGCGAGTCGCTTGCTGAATCGCGGCGAGCACGGATTTCGGATGATCGTCAAACCTGTCGAAAGCGACGTTCATTTCGGAGGCCTGCGTGGCTTTGTCCTGAGCCTCCGAGATTCGGCCCGCCGCCAAATCGGCACGAGCTTGCTTCAGCAAGGTCATCGCACGAGCCTTCGGTTCGCTCGTCTGAGTTGTTTTCTGCACAACCGGTTTCTGGACCTCGGCCAGTCGGTCGATCTCCTCCAACAAGGCTTCGGGACGGTCGTCCCATAGCCCAAAGGTCGCGTTGAGCTTCTGAGCCGTGAGCGCCTTCTGACGAGCCGTTTCGACTCGGCCCGCTTGCAATTCCTGTCGAGCCTGCTGGAGAGCCGTCATCGCTTGCTGACGAACCTTCGCCGTGGCTTGGTCGTCCGTCTCCTTGGGCGTGTTCGCCAGTTTGGAGGTGGCCTTGCTGGCCGCGGCGATGCGAGCCGCTCCTTGCGCGGACTGGTCGGCAATTTCTTCTTCGAGCGACTTCAACGGTGCGGCTTTCCGACGAATCGTTTCCTTCGCCTGATTCTGGATCGAGTCGGCTGCTGCCTTGGCGTTGTCAGCCAACGAGGGCTCTGTTATTGGCAGGTCGTCGGGATCGAACGCCGGTTCTTGGGTGTTTGACGGCTTCGCGATCGGAGCGGCAGTGTCCAGCAATTCTTTTGCAGCGGACTTCGCCTTTGAGTTCCCCTTCGAGATCGTGAGGTTGTTTGATGCACGATCGACTTGAGCCAACACTTGCTCCGGACGCACTTCGAACAAGTTGTACGTGACATTCAGTTCATTGGCTTCCAGTGCCAGTGCCCGCGCTTGTTCCAAGTCACCCTTGCTGGCGGAAATCTGAGCCTGTTTCAGCAGGTGCTGAGCCATTTGCTTGTCGTTGTTGACGGCGGGCAATTCCGCCGTCTCGGTCAGTGGCTTTGTTTCGGAAACGTCTTCATCAAATGGGCTCTCGTTAGTCAACGAAGAGGCCGCCAGTTTTTTCGTGGTCGCAGCCACCGGGGTCTTGGCTGGCAGTGGTTCAACGTCATCAAACTCAGGTTCCGCAAGCTGAGATTTGATTGCGGCCGGTTTCGTCGGGGCGGTCGCCTTTCGAGTCTGCGCAAGGTTTTGAGTGCGCGGCGCGCCTTCCCCGACGTTATTCGCTTGTCGATCGATCTCGGCCAAGAGTTGTTCCGGGCGTTCATCGAAAACGGAATAGGCCACGTCGATTTCGGCGGCTTGCCCAACCTTGTCACGAGCCCCCGCAAGGTCACCTTTCGCGATGTCTCGGCGAGCTTGCTGCATCAGCGATTTGACCGCCGTCATATTCCCCGCTGAAGACGAATCAGAGGGACGCTTCGTGACCGGAGCGGACACCTCGGCAATCGGTTCCTCGACCATCACTTCGGTGACGTCGTCGGTCGGCTCCTCTTTCTTGACCTGTTGAATTGGTGTGCGTGCCGACTCGTCCTTGGGAGTATTCGCGAGGGCGTCCTCGATATTCATTGGTCGTCTGGTTGTCGGCTTGCTCGGCGGAGTCGCCTGAGCGGTCTTCGTAGCACCGGGCGTCGTCGTGCTGGGTTTGACGCTCGGTTTCTCCGAGATCGTTGTCCCTGTTCCGCGGTACGACAGGCTAGAGTCCAACTGCGCGATGAACTTCTCCGGCGAGCGTTCCTTCGGACCCCATTCGACCGGGAACGACTGCGCCCGCTCGGCCAACTGGCGAGCACCGGAAAGATCGCCTCGCAGCGCCAACGCCTGGGCATCCTTGAGCAGCTTCTCAGCTTGCTCGCGATACGAGGCATCGTTTTCCTTGTTGGTCGAAGTTTTGCTCGACCGCGACCGAGTGAACGGATTGATGCGGCCGAGCGATGAGCCACGATCCGCAACAGGGGTCGTGGTGGACGCCGGTTGATCAGCCGACGCAGGTCGCGTGGTCCCTCCGGGGAGAGTGGCCCACAGGCCGGATGCGGCCAACGACGTCCAGGCGAGAAGTCCGAGTGCCTTACGCAAAGTAAGTTCCTCCTTGAAACCAACTGGCGGGAGAGATCAGCGACGTTTCAGCATCGACGGTCAACGATGACAGTCTCAAGGTGTACGTGATGCCGGCGAGTCGCCGTGGGTGGGAGAGGTTCTGAGGACAGGAAAGGATGGAAAGTGATCGACAGGAAACCGTGGCGCGAGCAGGAAGCCCGTGCCGGAGAGATGTGGGCGGGAACCTATGACATCCTCACGAAGAGGGTCAACGGGTCTTGTTCCAGATTTTCGTGCGTTTTTTCAGAATCGGAAAAACGTGCGAATCCACGGCAAATGTTGCCGGAGAACCGTGGGGCACGTTTTCAACGTGCCTGGCAACTCATCGACGGTAGACGCACGTTGAAAACGCGCTCCACGTCAACTCAAGCGCCAGCGTGCTTGACGCAACTGCGCGAAGGGCGAGATCGCCAACAACTCGTACCACGCCGTAACGAGCGTGCCATCATCGCACTCGACAGTCGAGGGATATCCCATGTCTCCAGTCTTTGCGTCATCGCTGATCGTGAGTGGCTCGCTCCAACTGCGACCGTTGTCGTCACTGATTCGCGCAAGATTTCCGAGCGGCTTGCGTCGATGTCCGTAGCTCATCAGCAAGCGGCCATCGCGCAGGCGTAGCAAATGCGACGGCAAGCCCCACACGCCCATCGAATGCGGCACCGACCACGTTCGTCCGCCATCCGTCGATTCTGATTGCAGAGTCTCGCGCTCATTCGGCGAGTTGTGATTTCGAATGTGCGCGAGCAACGTGCCGTCCGACGCTTCGACCGCGTGCAGTTCGTGATACTGCTTCGGATCATCACCCGGCCGAGCGGGAATCGTCGCCAACCACTCCCACGTCACACCATCATCTTTCGATTCGCAAACGCCGATGCGATCATCCTTCCACAACGCGCGTCCCGCGTAAATCAGCCGCCCATCGCGCAGCGCAGTCGGCCCGTGTGGACTGTTAAGCGGCACCGCGTACCGCGCCGACCACGTCACGCCACCATCGGTCGAACGAATCATCCAAGTGCCGACTTCGTTCTTGCGCTGGTTCGCCGTGATGCGCTCATGAGCGGCCCGCCACTCGGCCAACAGCTTGTCATGCTCGTCCTTCTCTTTGCCAGGAGGCAGCGACTTCTTTTCCATTTTCTGCATCTCGGCTTCGTAAGCCAACGACGTGAACGTCGTCACGAGAAGCGAACCCTTCGCCGTCTCGACCACGCCCGCATCGCGATCATCAATCGGCCCGTCGATCAACACCTGCGGCCAACCCCACGACTTGCCGTCATCGTGCGACCGCATCAACTCGACTCGACCAAACGGGCAGACATGCTTCTCGCGTCCGCCGGAGAAGACCAGCAACAATTCCCCGTTCCTCCGCCGAGCCAATGTCGGCCACCCGTGATACAACGGCGGCTTCCAACTGATGACCCGCCGTTCCAAGACCTCGATCTTCGGAGCCGCCGCATGAGCGGTTCGCGACGACGTCATGGACGTTCCGATGATCGTGGCCGCTCCGACCGCCAAGAACTCTCGTCGTGTACTTTGAACTGGCATGAGTGATTCCTTTGCGGACTTGGGGAACAAACGGAGACTCACCGCACCAATTGACCGAACGCAACTTAGGTAGCCAGAATCGCCTCCGCCAGCGTGACAGTGGATCAGCCTCGCTCCAACTCATCGAGCCGCCGCATGAATCTCGTGGTCGTTGAAGGTGATCTGCTCGATCAGGATGTCGAGGTGATCGTCAACGCCTGGAATCGCAATGTGATTCCGTGGTGGCTGCTTTTGTCGCAAGGTGTTTCCGGTGCGATCAAGCGGCGAGCAGGCTTGGAACCGTTTCGCGAGCTGGGTCGAATGCGTGCGATCCCGTTGGGAGGCGCGGTCGTGACGGGAGCCGGGCGGTTGCCGTTTAAGGCGATCATCCATGTCGCCGGAATCAATCTGCTCTGGCGATCGTCGGAACGCTCCGTGCGAGATTCCGTGCGGAACGCGATGGCGTTGGCGACGCAAAACGGCTACAGGTCGATTGCTTTTCCACTGATCGGCGCTGGTTCCGGTGGTGGCAAGGCGGTGCGAGTTCTGGAATGGATGCGAGACGAGCTATCGTCCATCAACTTCGACGGTGAAGTCCGCATCGTGCAGTTCAAACGATAATTCCCGTCGTCGTTGTGCGGAGTGCAAAGGTGCCCAACAAGTTTTTCATCGTTGTGATGCAAGTTGCTCTCATGGTCACTCTCGCTTCGGCTGAGGAGCCGGTCGCGGCCAAACCGGTCGTCAACCTCGATCCGCAACGCGCCTTTGGCTACCTCGAAGACATCTGCAAGTTGGGGCCGCGGCCGAGTGACTCCAAGGGGATGACGAAGCAACAGGAGTTGCTCGACACGCACTTCACGAAACTGGGTGCTCAAGTCAGCTGGCAAGAATTCGATACGCCGCACCCGAAGAATGGCGGGCCGGTGCGGATGAAGAATTTGATCGTGTCGTGGCATCCGCAGGCGAAGAAGCGAGTGCTGCTGTGTTGCCACTACGATACGCGGCCATTTCCGGATCGCGACAAGTTGAACCCTGGAGGGATTTTCCTGGGGGCGAATGACGGAGCGAGTGGAGTGGCGCTCTATATGGAGATGGCTCACTCGATCCCAAAGTTAGAGACAACGTTTGGAGTCGACGTGGTGTTCTTTGACGGCGAAGAGTTCATCTTTCAGCGGGACGGCGGCAAGTATTTCCTGGGGAGCGAGTATTTCTCGCAGCAGTACCGAGACCGTCCGCCATCACATCGGTACGTCTGCGGAGTGCTCGTTGACATGATCGGCGATAAGAAGCTCGCCATCCGGCGCGAGCCCAATAGTTTGAAATATGCTCCTACAGTGAATCGCAGTTTGTTCGAAACAGCTCGGAAGCTCGGCGTCACCGAATTCGTCCCGCTGCCGATGAAACAGGAGATCAACGACGACCACATTTCTCTCAACGAGATCGCCCGAATCCCCACAGTTGATCTAATCGACTTCGACTATCCCGCCTGGCACACGACGAAAGACACGCCGTCCCAGTGTTCGGGCGAGAGCCTCGTCAAAGTCGGCCGCGTGCTTCTGGAATGGTTGCAGCATGTGCCAGAAGACATCGGTCGGTGATGCACTCGCGCAGGCCAGCGGGGGATGTCAATCCCCCGAGTCACGGATGATGTCCCACAGGTACTCGGGGGACTGACGTCCCCCGCTCATCACCGAAAGGCGCTGCGGTCGCGACGCGACTCGAAATCGGTCGGAGCACGCAGCCTCGGCGGCGAGACCGGCACTGGCTCGGAACGAAATTGTTCGACCGGCAGGTATTCTTCCGGCACCGGCTGACGAAGTTGCGATTCGCGAACCGGCTGAGCCGCCGCGCCGACCGCCAGAGAAAACGTCAGCCAACCGGACGAGGCGTCCGCACTGGCGAGTCGCAATTCCGATAAACGCTGATTCGGCGAAATCCTTGGCAACGGGAACGCCTCGGGGAAAGTGACCTCCGGGATCGCGGCGGCCAATTGTGTCCGAGCCATCGTCTCGAGCATGCCGACCAGCGACACGCCGGTGTCCGCCTTCGCGAACGCAAGTTGGCCCGGTGTGAGTCGCCACTCGCCACGTTCCAATTTCGATGACCACGGCAATCGGATTTCATCTTGGGCGAGCACTGTTTGGCCGGCGACTTCGATGCTGGCCACGACGATTAACTGCAATTCGCCGTCGGCGATCGTCACGCGCACGGGATCTTTGTCGCCGAGCCGAATCAGCGGAGCGGCTCCGGGTAGTCCGCCTTCGGCGGACGCCGCAAGTTTCTTGTCGCGTGGCATCACTCGGCCACCGAGCTTCGTGACGAACGATTCCAAGACTTCGCGCAGTTGTGATTCCGTCATGGTCTTGCCGTCGAGATCGAGATTCCGCAGCCACGCATTCACGACGGATTCGTGCAGCCAGACGGTGACTCCGTCTTTGTCGGCGACTTGGCGACTCGACGATCCTGTTTTGCTGACCTCTTGCCATTTCATTTCCGGAGCATCCGCCCACGCGGCCGACAGGACCAACTCCGAATCCGTCGAGCGGGCCGTCAGCCGCTGCGGCCAGAGATCGCCGAATTGCGACCGCATGCCGTCTCGCCATTCGCGGTTGAACTGTGCGAGTTGCCGATCGGCGTCACGATTGAACTGCGGGCCAAGTTGAGCCGAAAGATGCTCGGCGGTTTCCGCATCGACTTGAGCTCGCTGCTTGTTCGCCGTGTTGAGCGCCACGCTGCGAGCCATTCCGCCGAACAGCGTACCGTCAAACGCCGTCGCCGCAGCAACGTGTTCGTTGTGGACATCGACCCACACCTGCGGGCGTTTGGTCGTGACTTGATCGCCATCGAACATCACCGGCTTGACCGCCAGCACGTCATGCCAGCCGAGCGTGTTGACCGCCGCCTGCGACGTCCGGCCAACCGTGTTGCTGTGAACAGCTCCGGTCAGTACGAGGTGCATCTCGGCATCATCGGAGCTTGGCTTGAGGTCCACGACAACTCGCGTCGAGGTCAACTGCTGGCCAGTCACATCCGCTTTCGCGATGACGTCGCGCACGGGAGCGATCTCCGAACGCTCGTCGGTCAACAACCGATTGAGCAATCCCTCCGGCACACTGATTTGCAGCGGAGCACAACCCGCAACGGCTCGCACCGGAGTTGGCTCGAAGTGCTCGACGCGTGCGACGGAATGCGTTTTGACCGGCGGACGCATGCTGCGCGAAGTCGAAAAATACGGATCGACGCTGATCGGCATCGGAGTCCGCGTCGCCGGAGAAAAAAAACTCACTTCTGGCGAACCAAATCGTGGCGAGTGATCCACCCCACACGCGCACTTCGGACCATGCGGCTCACGCGATTGACCGAACGACATCGAAGCCGACAACAACGTGACTCCGCCAACAATCAGCGACAACCATTTCATCGAACAATCTCCCTTGGCCCACTGGGAAGGCGGGGGCATTCTGACAACCGCGCTGGCCGACAGGAATCGTCGCTACGAAAATCTTTCGGGAGTTCTCGCGTGCTCACGATGAGCACGGTTGCTAGATTCTGCGCGGTGGGAGACGAGCGAGACGCTCGCCTCGTCCGAGATTCGGAGTTCCGCATGTTGCCAATTCGCCACCCCGCCGCCGAACTGTTCCGGCCGTCACGTCGCGAGTTTCTGGCGACGACCGGTGGCGGCTTCGGAGCACTCGCGCTCTCTAGCCTGCTGGCCGCGGACGAATCTTCGCCGCGCAACGCTCGGCCGACTCCCAAGCCGGAGTTCAACGGCGGGTTGCATCACAAGGCCAAGGTCAAGCGCGTCATTCAGCTCTTCATGAATGGCGGCGCGAGTCCGATGGACACGTTCGACTACAAGCCGGAGCTCATCAAGAAGCACGGCGAGAAAGTGGACTTCGGCCTGAAGTCGGCGGCGACGAGCGTTCCCGGTGCGGTGATGAAATCGCCGTTCGAATGGAAGCAACACGGCGAGACTGGCCGCTGGGTCACGAGCGTTCTGCCGCAGGTGGCGACGATCGTCGATGAGCTGGCCTTCCTGATGGCGATGACCACGAAGACCAACGTGCATGGCCCCGCCAGCTACATGCAGAACACCGGCTTCACACAGCCGGGCTTTCCATGTCTCGGCGCGTGGATTTCCTACGGCCTCGGCCGGCTGACCGACAACCTGCCGATGTTCGTGGTGCTGCCGGATGCTCGCGGGCTGCCGTACAACAATGCTGGCAACTTTTCCTCCGCGTTCCTGCCGATGGAATTTCAAGGGACGATCATCAAGGCCAACGCTCCGACTCCAATCAACGATCTGTTCGCGCCGAAGTCCGCCGCGTTCATCACGCACGACAGCGAAGTCGCCGGACTCCGAATCCTCGAAGAACTCAACCGCGAGCATCAGAAGTCACGGCTCGGCGATTCGCGATTGGACGCTCGCATCGCTAGCTATGAGTTGGCGGCGAAGATGCAACTCTCCGCGCCGGAGGCGCTCGATCTCGCGAAGGAGTCGGAGGAGACTCACAAGGCTTACGGGACCGGCACCGCTCCGACGGCAGACTTCGCGAAGAGCTGCCTGACCGCTCGACGGCTGATCGAGCGGGGTGTGCGGTTCGTCCAAGTTTGGAGCGGCACGGGCGGAGCCTCGAACAACTGGGACAACCACACCAACATCGACAAAGAGCTGCCGTTCATCGCCAGCATCGTCGATCAACCGATCACCGCACTGGTCCGAGATCTCAAACAGCGAGGCTTGTTCGAGGACACGCTGCTCATCTGGACGACTGAGTTCGGCCGGATGCCGTTCACGCAAGGCGCGACCGGCCGCGATCACAACGGCGGCACGTTCGTGACCTGGCTGGCTGGAGCCGGTATCAAGGCGGGAGTTACCCACGGTGAAAGCGACGAGTTCGCGTACAAAACCGCGAAGGACGAAACCTGGAGCTACGATCTGCACGCGACCGTGCTGCACTTGATGGGCATCGACCACACGAAGTTGACCGTTCGCCAAAACGGCATCGACCGCCGCATCACCGACGTGCATGGGCATGTGATCGAGGATGTGCTGGCGTAGCTGCTGTCTCTGTAGACCGGACGCCTACGTCCGGTCTCGGCTCGGACGTAGGCGTCCGAGCTACTTTTGCGACAGCACTTCCTGATACAGCCGCGTGTGTGCCGCGACCATGTTGTCGATGCTGAAATGTTGCCGCATCCGTTCGCGTCCGGCGTCGCCGAGACGCCGCGCCAGCTCCGCATCGGCCAAGATCCGATCGGCAAATTGTTGAAATCCCGCTCGGTCGCCGACGCGCACCAAGAAGCCGGTCTCACCGTCGACGACCAGTTCGCGATTCGGCGGGATGTCGGTCGCGATCACCGGCAGGCCGGCGGCCATCGCCTCCATGATCGAGTTCGATTGCCCCTCGAAATCGCTGGCGATCCAGAACAGATTCATGGCCCGCAACAAGTTTGCGGCATCGGTTCGATGGCCAGTGAATCGCGTGTGACTGTCGATGTTGATGTCGCGAGCGAACTTCATCAGCTTGTCTCGCTCCGGCCCGTCGCCGACGAGCAGCAAGTGGGCTTCTGGCCGCAGGATCGCGACCAAAGCCATCGCGAAAACCAAATCATCGACTCGTTTTTGCTTGGCCATACGCCCGACGAACCCGATCACCGGAACGCCGCGCGGGATTTCGAGTTCCGTCAGCAGCGCGTCGCGGTCGAACGGAGTCGGCTCCGGCACCTCGATGCCGTTCGGAATGACCGTGACGCGCTCCGCCGGATAGCCGATCGACTTGTAAAAGTCAGCGACGGCGACCGAGTTTCCGATCAGCCGATCCGTTCGCTCAATCAATTTGTGATCGAGCCACAATTGCCAGCCGGCCTTCCAAACATCGACGCAGCGCTCCGACACGATCAGCTTCGGCCGTGATTTCAAGCGACGTCCGACCATCAGCCGTCCGTAGGCATTCGCTGCGAACAGCCAAGTGTGGACGATGTCGGGTTGCTCGACCTTAATCAGCCGCCGCAAACGCCACATCGCCACCGGATCGAACTTCCAACGCTTGCCGAGCACCGTCAGCCGCACGCCGTGTTGAGCCAACTCGTCCGCGAACGCTCCGCCGCGAGTCAGCGCGACGACATGCACGTCGAACTCGTCGCGCGGCAGGCGGCACGCCAGCAGCGTCAATTGCTTCTCGGCCCCGGACTGGTCGAGCGTTGGCACCAGCAGCATCAATTTCGTGCGTCGCGAGGCGAGAGACATGAGGGGCTCGAGTGGATACGTCGTTGATTTGGCGAGCGGAGGGTGTCAACCCTCCGAGTTCGCAGTCGTCGCTTGATTCTCGGAGGGTTGACACCCTCCGCTCGCCAAGAACAGCAAGTTGCCAAGTTAGCGACCAGAGTGCCAATCGACGATCAATCCTAGTAATCCAACGGATCAACCAGTCCCGCTTCAGTGAATCCTTTCAGACGTAGTTGGCATGAATCGCAATGGCCGCATGGTCGTCCCGTCGCGTCCGGGTCGTAGCAACTGGTTGTGAGGCTGTAGTCGACTCCCAGCGCGACGCCCCGGCGGATGATGTCGGACTTGCTCAGCGAGATCAGCGGCGAGTGAACCACGAAGCGACCGGTGCGCTCGACACCAGCCTTCGTGGCCAGCCGAGCCAACTCGGCGAACTGCTTGATGAACTCTGGCCGGCAGTCGGGGTAGCCGCTGTAGTCCACCGCGTTGACTCCGATGAACAGGTCGAACGCGCCGAGCACCTCGGCCCAGCCGAGCGCGAGCGACAAAAAAATCGTGTTGCGAGCCGGCACGTAGGTGATCGGGATGCCGCCGCTGAGTTCCGATTCGCTGCGGTCCTTTGGCACGTCGATGTTGTCGGTCAGTGCAGACCCGCCGAACTGCCGCAGGTCGATTTGAAACGTGCGATGCTGCGTGACGCCCTGCGACTCGCACACGCGCCGCGACGCCTCCAGTTCCGAGCGATGCCGCTGGCCGTAGTCGATCGACAGCGCGAACAGCTCAAAGCCTTGCTGCCGCGCGATCGCCAGCACAGTGGCGGAGTCGAGTCCGCCGCTGACCAGGACGACGGCTTTCGGGGGAGTGGAATTCATGGTCGGCATTCTGGTGGCCGGCGTGCTCGGACGAAAGCGATCAATCGTAGTTGGGCAGGCGAGCGGAGGATGTCAGTCCTCCGAGTGCGGTTTTCATCGACGAAAAGAGCTCGGGGGACTGACGTCCCCCGCTCGCCCGATCCGGTCGAGTCCTTTAGCATCCGCCAGTCATGCCAAAACCGTTTCCGTGGATGTCCGAAGAACTCGCCGCGCTCGAATCGGCTGGGCTGCGTCGTGGTCGTCGTGAGATTCAGCCGCTCGCGGGCGGAGCTTGCGAGATCGACGGGCGACGACTGTGGAACTTCACAAGCAACGACTACCTCGGCTTGGCCGGTGATCCGCGTGTGGTGGCTGCCGCTCAGACCGCGCTCGCCGAATCAGGAGTTGGCGCACGAGCAAGTGCGCTCGTCGCGGGACGAACCGAGTGGCATGCTCGGCTGGAACAAGCTCTGGCGAGGTTCGAAGGGCAAGAGTCCGCGATTCTTTTCCCCACCGGGTACGCCGCGAACGTCGGCACGATCGCTGCGTTGGTCGACGAGAACGATGTCGCCTTTTGCGACCGGCTCAATCACGCCAGCTTGATCGACGGCTGCCGTTTGAGCGGCGCGAAGCTGCGAGTGTTTCGGCATTCGGAATTGGAGACGCTCGAACGCGAGCTGCACAAAGCGGCCGACTCTCGTCGTCGGCTGATCGTCACTGACGCGGTCTTCAGCATGGACGGCGACATTGCCCCGCTTCGAGAACTCTGCGATCTGGCCGCGCGATTCGAGGCCGACGTGCTGGTCGATGAAGCTCACGGCACGGGCGTGTTCGGCGAACATGGTCGAGGCGTGTGCGAGCAACTCGGCGTCGAAGATCGCGTCGCAGTGCGAGTCGGAACGCTCAGCAAAGCCATCGGCACGCTGGGTGGATTCGTCGCGGGACCGCAGTCGCTCATCGATTGGTTGTGGAACAAAGCTCGGCCGCAGGTGTTCTCGACTGCATTGCCTCCAGCGATTTGCGCGGCGGCAACAGCGGCGATCGAGATCGTTCGCACTGAGCCGGAACGACGAACCAAGCTGTGGCAGAACTGCGAATTCGTAGCAGGCACACTCCGTGTGCCGTCGGTTTTTTCGAGCGATACGCAAGTCGTGGCTGGGCAGTCTTCGTCAGACGGCACACGGAGTGTGCCTGCTACTATCGGCCCGATCATCCCGATCCTGTTGGGTGACCCGGAGGCCGCCGTTGTTGCGCAACGAAAGCTGGAAGAGCATGGCTGCCTGGTCGCGGCGATACGGCCGCCGACGGTGCCGCTGGGGACGTCGCGACTACGGATCTCGCTGTCGGCCGCTCACGATGAGTCAGCATTGAAACAATTGGTCGCTGCGTTGCAGGAGGTCCTGTCGGTTCCATGACGAGTTCTCTTCCGAGTCGCGACGGTTTCGCGGACGAATACCCGTTTGAATCCCATTGGCTCGACCTGGATGGCGTGCGGATGCACTTCGTCGACGAGGGGCCGCGCGATGGCGAGCCGGTCCTGTGCGTGCATGGCAATCCGACTTGGAGCTTCATTTGGCGACGGCTGATTCGCGAGCTGTCACCACACCGACGAATCATCGCCGTCGATCACATCGGCTGTGGATTTTCGGACAAACCGCAGGACTACTCGTATCGGCTGGAGCAGCACGTCACGAATCTGCGGCGGCTGATCGAGTCACTCGACCTGCGCAACATCACGCTGGTCGGCCATGACTGGGGCGGCTGTATCGGCATGGGAGCGGCAACCGAGTTACCCGATCGGTTCAACCGTTTCGTGCTGATGAACACCGGAGCGTTTCGATCAAAACAAATTCCGCTGCGGGTCGCGGTGTGTCGCATCCCCGTTCTCGGACCGCTCGCCTTGCGCGGTTTCAACGCCTTCAGCCGAGCGGCCCTCACGATGGCGGTCGCTCGGAAGCCGTTGTCGGCGGCGGCCCAGCGCGGACTGCTTGCGCCGTACGATTCGTGGTGCAGTCGCGTCGCGGTGTCGAGCTTCGTTCAAGACATCCCGCTGCGGCCATCGCATCCGAGCTACAGGAAACTGACGGCGATTGAGGAGGGACTGGCTCAGTTTGGCGATCGCCCGATGTTGCTGGTGTGGGGCGCGAAGGATTGGTGCTTCACGCTGGACTTCCATTGCGAGTTTCAGCGGCGATTTCCGCAAGCCGAATCGCACATCATCTCGGACGCGGGGCACTACGTCTTTGAAGACGCTCCGGACGAAGTCGCGAGCACGGTGCGAGATTTCTTGGATCGCACATCAGCCAGGCCGGGTTGAGTGCGGTGAAAGCGGGTCTCGCCGCAATGCAAAATGAGAAATGGAAAATGAAAAGTGCAAAATGAGTTGTCACGGCATTTTGCACTTTTCATTTTCCATTTCTCATTTTGCATTCCTGCCTTCAAGCTGCGGGAGGGGGGACTCGAACCCCCACGCCTTGCGGCACTGGATCCTAAGTCCAGCGCGTCTGCCAATTCCGCCACTCCCGCGCGGTTCATGTGCGGGCGAGATGATAGAAGCTGTGAGCAGTCGGCTCCAATGCGGACGGCTCAATCTTCTTTGAGCGGAATGAACTCGTCGTCATCGCTGTCAGTGTCCACGCCGGCCGCTTTTTCGGACTGAGGCGGGACGGAGAAGCCATCGTCATCGTCGATTGGCACCGGGAACTCCATGCTGAGTTCCGACTGCGGCGGCGTGACCAACGCCTTTTTGCGCGGCGGAGGTTCCGCCGAGCGCGGCTTGGCCGCAGAGACCGGAGCTTTGTCGGCAGTCGCCTTCGCCTTTCCGGCCGCGTTCTTGTCGGCTTCCAGCAGGAATCGAACATCGCCAATCATCAGCTCGTCGCCGAAGCCGACGGGGGATTGATTCTCGACTCGTGTGCCGTTGACCCACACACCGTTCATGCTGCCGAGATCGCGGACCACGAAATGGTTGTTGACCAGCGCGACCGCACAATGCTTGCGCGAAATTTTGCGGCTGTTGAGGATGACCGCGTCGCAATCGGGATGCCGACCGACGAGCACGATCGGCTTATCCAGCACGATCGGCTTGCCTTGCTCGATGGGCACCAAGACTGCGGGCATGTCAGACTGCTCCCGAAAACGGCGATCTTTCGCCACGAAATGCGTGGTGAGCATAACCCACTGTTTCGCATGAAGCGACCGATTGTCGCATTCCGGTGGTAAGAATCAGACGCGGTGTACCAGTCACGCGGATCGCGTCGAGCGGACATGCTGCCATTGAGAGTTCAATGGCCGAAGCCGCCAATTCTTAACCGGCACGAGTCTGTCGCTGCGACGAAGTTCACTGCCGTACCGGACCGTCGCCGGCTGCGACTCGCGATTGAGACTCCCACGAGCGATACACCGTCCGGGCCGGCTTGAATCGAACACTGTTTGTGCTCGTGTTGGCCGTGCGCGAGTCGCCCCAATCGCTCGTTTTTCCAGCCTTGGAACCCACGGTCGTCCAGGAGTCCCGCGCCGCACCGGGGCTGTCGAGAAATTTGGGGTCCGGCACCGGCGTCGAATGCGAATTCGTTTCCGATGCCAACGAAGCCGACGAGGCCGACGTCGGCGAAAGCATCGTCACCGGATTGGCGACGATCGGAGCCGCGATGACCGTCGTGCCGATCATCGGCTGACCAATCGTTGGCACGCTTTGATAGATCGGAGCGGGCGCGAACGCCATTCCTCCGCATGGCCCGCACGGGGCAACTGCCATCGGCGCGACCGCCGGAGCAAATCCTCCGTAAACCGGGACACTGGTCTGAGCCACCTGTGTCGTTTGGTACGAATACGGCTGCTGTCGCACCACCTGTCGCGTCACCATCTGCGTGGAAACTTGCGGCACTTGGCGAGTCATTTGATACGGCACGCTGCGATACGCGACCTGCTGCTGATAACTCACTTGAGGAATGCGCTTCGTGACTTGCTTCGGCACATAGACCGTTTGATAGCTTCCTTCATCGACCACGACATCTCGATAAGTCGTGACTGGCACGTTCTGCGTGACCGCCTCTTGGCGATACTGCGTGACGACTTCGTTGCGGTAGGTCGTCACCTGCTGGGGGACCATTTGCGTCTCAACCACCGGCTGATGCGACTGGCAATGACAGTGAGCGACTGGCCGCTGACAGTTGTTGCAGCCTCGCGAAAAAAGCTGAGCCGATGCCGGCGTCGTCGAAAAACCAACGGGAATCAGCCCCAAAACCGCCAGCAGCACTGCGCCGCGAATGTGCTTCGACATGCCCAAACTCCTTGGCGATCGGCCTCTGCCCCAGAAAGTCGCGTCGCTCGAACCGATATCCTTCGCGCAAACTCACGCGGGACGCCCCGCGCAATGCGTCCTCATTCGTATCGGCGACCGGCACGAGCAACTTGAACGATTGGGAAGAGTTTGACGGCTCAGCCGCTCAGCCTGCCCGACTTTTGCAAACCTCCCGGTGTTTGGATAACGTGCCGCTGCTGACTCAGAACCATCCGCGCAGTCGTCCGCGAATCGGAATCTCAATCTCACCAGGAGACTCGTCATGAGCGAAACTTCGTCCACCCTTGTGTCACGTCGTGAGCTGTTGAAAACGTCCGGCCAATTGGCTGCCGCCTCGGTCTTGGCGGCTTCGGCTTTGCCGGGTGCTCACGCCGCCGAAAGCAACACGATTCAGATCGTGCTGATCGGCTGCGGCGGACGCGGTGGCGGAGCGATCGCGAATGCACTCTCGACCAAGCAAGGGCCGACGAAGCTGATTGCGATGGTGGACGTTTTCCCGGAGAAGCTCAACACCGCTTACCAGAACACGAAGACGAAATTCCCCGATCAAGTCGACGTCCCCGAAGACCACAAGTTCATCGGCTTTGACGGCTACAAGCAGGCGATGGACCTGCTCAAGCCGGGCGATGTGGTGATCCTCACCACGCCGGTCGTGTTCCGTTGGGTGCATTTCGGCTACGCGATCTCGAAGGGTCTGAACGTCTTCATGGAGAAGCCGACGACCGTCGATGGACCGACCAGTCGCAAGATGCTGGAACTCTCGGCCGAGTCGGTGAAGAAAAATCTCAAAGTCGGCGTCGGCCTGATGTGCCGTCACTGCAAGTCGCGCGGCGAATTGGCTCAGCGGATCAAAGACGGCGAGATCGGCGACCTGACGCTACTGCGAGCCTATCGCATCGCCGGCCCCACCGGCTCGGCGTCAGTCGGACCGAAGCCGGAAGGGATCAGCGAGCTGGCCTACCAGATCAAAAACTTCCACGGCTTTTTGTGGCTGAGCGGCGGCGGCTTCAGCGACTTCCTGATTCACAACATTGACGAATGCTGCTGGATGAAAGACGCCTTTCCGGTCGAGGCCAAGGGACACGGCGGCCGACATTATCGCGGTGATCAAATTGACCAGAACTTCGACACCTACAACATCGAGTACACGTTCGCCGACGGCACGAAGATGTTCATGGCCGGACGTACGATGCCCGGTTGCCATCAAGAGTTCGCGACCTTCGTGCATGGCACGAAAGGTTCGGCGGTTGTCTCACAGGCCGGACACCATCCGTCGAAGGCTCGCATGTACAAGGGTCATCGCATGGTCAAGGAGGACTTGATCTGGGAATGTGCCAAGCCCGAAGCCGACCCGTACCAGCTCGAATGGGACGACCTGATGACGGCGATCCGCACCGACAAGCCGTACAACGAAGGGGAGCGCGGCGCGAAGTCGAGCCTCGTCACCGCGATGGGCCGCATGGCCTGCCACACCGGTCAAGTCGTGACCTACGAGGACATGCTCAACTGCGAGCACGAATTCGCTCCGAACGCCGACAAGCTGACGCTCGACGGCCCCTCGCCGCTGATGGCCGACGCCAACGGCAAGTACCCGGTCCCGAATCCGGGCATCAACACACGTCGCGAGTACTAAAGTTCGCCAATGAGTGACTGCCGAATCACTCGTCTCCTTCGTGTCTTTGTGCCTTTGTGGTTAAAAACTCAAAACCACGAAGACACAAAGGCACGAAGGTTTTTTTAAGCCATGCTGCAACGACGACTGGTCTTCCAAGCTCTGGACGCCTCTTGGACCAGTCTGGCCGTGTTGGTTTTGGTCGTGGCGGCGGCAGCGCTCGTCATCTTGCTGTCGAAGTACGAGCGGAAACTTGTGCCGGTGCATGTCGGCTACGAGTTGCTGGTTTTGCGACTGGCCGTGATCGCCGTCATTTGGCTGGCGCTGTTGCAGCCAGTGCTGACGTGGAACATCGACCGTGAACGAACCGGCCGAATCGTCGTCGCGCTCGACTTGTCCGAGAGCATGACCACCGCGGATCGAATCGCGACCAAAGCCGAAAAACTGCGAACCGCGATCGGTCTGGGCATGATCGGCAACGATCAGAACCGCGATCGCTGGCTGCGAGTGCTCGCCGAATTTGAAGCCGAGCGCGAACCGAAATGGGTGGACGACGACGAGGGCGCAAACGCCGAACAGCGAGCAACACTGGCGAAGACCCGCAAGGAACTCGTCAACGAGACATTTCAGAAGCTCGACAAACTGCCGCGTGCCGAGATCGCTCAGAGACTGATCGGTGACAAAGAAAAGACCGAAGGCTGGCTCGCCGAGTTGCAGAAATCGTTCAATGTCGAGCTGCGTGTCTTCGGCGGCAAATCGGTGCCGAGCGAATTGGAAACACTCGCCGAAGCGGTGCAGAAACCACCGGATGCGCTGGCCAAGTCGATGACGAATCTGGTCTCGGCGCTGGAAACCTCATCGGCCGAGCAATCGCCCATCAAAGCCTTCGTTGTGCTCTCGGACGGCCGCGAGACATCGGGCAGCGATCCGGTTTCAGTCGCGAAACGCTGGCGGGATTTGAACGTTGCCGTGTTCCCGGTCCTGATTGGTTCCGAGCGGCGGCCGAAGGACATCGTGCTGGACTCGCTTGACGTTCCGCCGGTCGCATACCTCAACGACAGACCGATCGCGCGCGTCACGCTGCAAGCGGCGGGTTTCGAAGGAGAATCGCTCAACGTCGTCCTCGAACAGAAGGACGGCGAAACGCAAACTCGAACGCTCGTTGTGCCGAAGTCTGACTCCGGTCTGCCGCCGGTTGTCGTGGCGGAATTCTTGCTCGACGCGACGAAAATCGGCCGGCAGCGATTTACCGTCCACACCGATGTGCTCCCCGGTGAGACACGCGACGACAACAACTCGCGCGACTTCTCGCTGTTGGTCGTGGACGACAAAGCGAAAGTGCTGCTCGTCGAAGGCGAGGCCCGCTGGGAGTTCCGCTTCCTCGAAGCCGCGCTCGCACGCGACGAACGGATTCGACTCGAACGAGTCTTGTTCCAGCAGCCCTATTTGGGCGTACTGCCGGAGACGTTCTTCCCGCGTCAGCTCAATTGGCCAGGTCCGGGGACGCCCATCGAGACATCGCCGCTGGCCGAGTTCGATCTCGTTGTGATCGGCGACGTCGCGCCGTTGGACTTGTCAGAGCCGTTGCTCGCGCAGTTGGAAAAGTTTGTGTCGGATATCGGCGGCACGGTCGTCTTCACGGCCGGCAAGCGGCACATGCCGATGCAGTACCGCTCGCCGACGCTCGACAAGCTGCTGCCGGTGACGAAACTTCGCGCGGCCAATTCGCTCGATCCCGCGACAACTCCGCCGCATCTGCGCGGCTTTCATCTGCGACTGACTCCCGACGGCGAGCGCGAAGGGAGCCTGCAACTCGGCGGCGATGCCGATGCGAGTCGCTCGACCTGGAAGTCTTTGCCCGGTCATCCGTGGGCGTTGATCGGCGACCTCAAACCCGGAGCGACGGTGCTCGCGACCGCTGATGACGGGCAACCACTGCCGCCGGAAATGGAACGCTCGCGAGCATTGATCGTCGAGCAGTACTACGGCCTCGGCCAAGTCTTCTGGTTGGGCTTTGACAGCACTTGGCGCTGGCGGCATCGAGTCGGCGATCAACACCATCACCGCTTCTGGGGCCAGATGGCTCGCACGGCCGCGCAGAACAAGGCGTCAGCCGGCAACGAGTTCGTGAAATTCGGCCTCGAATCAACTGACGTTCAAGCCGGCCAGGATGTCGTCTTCCGAGCACGCTGGACTCCGCCGCTACTGGCGCGCCGCCCGGACGTGAAAGCCAAAGTCGCCATCTTTCCGCGACACGATGCCAAGCCCGATCAGCCGCTCGCGACGGTTGATTTCACCCCCGATCAAGCTCGTCCGTCGGTGCATCAAGGCCGCTGGCTAGCACCGACCGCCGGCGAGTACCGCGCGGTCCTCAAAATCGACGGCCCACCGCTCGGTGGCCCTGCCGACAAAGAAATCGCCGCCGACTTCCTCGTGCGCGGCCCGCTCACCAAAGAACTGGCCGACGTCACCGCCTCGCGAACGCTGTTGGAGCAGATGGCTCAAGTCTCGCGCGGCAAGTTCCTGCTGCCGCATCAACTCATCGAGTTGCCAAAACTCATTCAACCCGAAGACCTCGCCATCAGCGAAGCACACGAGTACACACTCTGGGACCACTGGCTGCTGCTGACCGTGCTGTGCGGACTGCTCACGGCCGAGTGGATTCTGCGAAAGTGGAACGGGCTGCCGTGACTGGCGCGGTTGACCATTGTTTCAATCTGGGAAAAGTGCGCTGGCACACCAGCACGACGCGCAAGCGAGTGGTCTTTGCCGAGCAACCACTCGCTTGCGCGTCGTGCTGGTGTCGCAAGTCGGCTGAGCGTTCGCCCTCGCTGACGCTTCGGGTTAGTGTGTTGTGCCAGTCATTGGCGAAGGGATGCGTTCATGCCACCGCAAGTTCAAACCGTTTCCGAATTGACTGGCGAAATCAAAGACCTGATCGAAGGGAACTTGCCGGAGGTCTGGGTGCGCGGTGAAGTCTCCAACTGCCTGAAGGCCAACTCTGGGCACATCTATTTCACGCTGAAAGACGAAGGAGCACAGCTCGCAGCGGTCATGTGGAGAAACACGGCGGCGCGGTTTCGATTCGACATGCACGACGGCTTGCAAGTGGTCGTCAACGGTTCGATCGAGGTTTACAAGCCGCGAGGTTCGTATCAGGTCATCGTGCGGCAGATCATTCCGCAGGGAGTCGGCGCGCTGGAACTTGCGTTTCGGCAAATGCACGCGAAGCTGGAATCCGAGGGACTGTTCAGCCCGGCTCGCAAGCGACCGATCCCGCGTTTTCCGAAACGGATCGCGCTTGTGACCAGCCCGTCGGGAGCGGCCGTGCGAGACATGATTCAAGTCATCACACGCCGCTGGCAGGCGGCCGACATCGTCATCGTGCCGGTCAAAGTCCAAGGCGACGGAGCCGCACAAGAGATCGCAACCGCGCTGCGAAACGTGCATCGCCTGCCGGACGTCGATGTCGTGATCTGTGGTCGCGGCGGCGGCAGTCTTGAAGACTTGTGGGCGTTCAACGAAGAAGTCGTCGCTCGCGCGATTGCTGCGTGCCGGCTGCCGGTGATCAGCGCGGTCGGTCACGAGATCGACGTCACGATCGCCGATCTCGTGGCCGACGTTCGAGCACTCACGCCCAGCGAGGCGGGTGAGCGAGTCGTCCCCGACCGCGCGGAGGTGTCGCGTGCGCTCGACAACCTGCAACAGCGTTTGGTGGGCGGATTGCAAAACCGAGCCGGAAAAGCTCGGCTGCAACTGGATGGCCTCGCCTCGCGCCGAGTTTTCACTCGGCCGTTTCAGCGCGTGCATGATGAGATGACTCGGCTTGATGAACTCGATGTCCGCTTGCGTCGAGCGATTCGGCAGCGAGCGGTCGTGTCCAAACAACAGCTCGATCTCGCTGCCGCGACACTCGATGCGCTCAGCCCACTCAAGGTGCTTGGCCGAGGTTACTCAATCACACGCCGCACCGAGACCGGCGAACTCGTGACCGCATCGGGCCAACTGGCAATCGGCGACCGAATCACGACAATCCTCGCCGCCGGTCAACTCACCAGCCGTATCGAGTTCACTGACCACGACTGAGCATTTCCCATGTCCGCAACTCCCAATGCCGAACAACCGACCTTTGAGGCCGCTCTCGCCGAGTTGCAGCGGATCGTCGCCGATTTGGAGAACGGCAGCGTCGGCCTGGAAGAATCGCTGGCTCGCTTCGAGCGCGGAGTTGCGTTGCTCAAGACCTGCTACGCGACGCTCGAACAAGCCGAGCAACGCATCGAACTGCTGGTCGGTATGCGATCGGACGGAACGCCGGTCACCCAGCCGTTCGATGCGAGTGCCACCGCCGATGCGGAAACGCCGACCGCTGGCCGACGTCGATCTCGAAAAGCAAAGCCCGAAACAACACCTGAGCCGGAGAAAACCGAGGATGATTCGGACACCGGCTTCTTGTTTTGAAAAACTAGCCCGACGCGCAAGCGAGGGGTCTCGCTGCAAACCCCTCGCTTGCGCGTCGGGCTAGTTGGTCGTCACCTCGCCAGCCAGCCGCCGTCGATGACGACCACGCTGCCGTGCATGTAGTTGCTGGCGTCGGATGCGAGATAAACCGCCAAGCCAGCGAGTTCGTCGGGACGGCCCCAACGTCCACACGGAATGCGATCGAGGATTTGAGGTGCTCGCACCGGATCGGTTCGCAGCGGGCTGGCCATGTCGGTTTCAAAATAGCCCGGCGCGATGCAGTTCACGTTGATTCCTTGAGCCGACCAGGACACCGCCAGCGATTTCGTCAGCCCAGCGATTGCGTGCTTCGCGGCGGCGTAAGCGGGAATGTTGAGGCCCGCCTCGAACGACATGATGCTGCCGATGTTGATGATCTTGCCTCGGCCTTTACGAAGCATGTGCGGAAACACTTGCTGGCTGAGATCGAACATCGCGGTGACATGCAGTTCGAGCTGCCGTCGCCAGGCCTCTTCGGGGAAGATTTCGGGCCGCTGACGGACTCCATCGCCGGCGTTGTTGACGAGGATGTCGATATGCCCGGCGAGTTCGATCGCCTTGTCGATCAATCCGCGTCGTTGCTCCGGTTCGGACAGGTCGCATTGGATGTCGAAGAATCGCCGCCCAGCCGATTCGACCAGACGCCGAGCTTCGTCCGCTTGACCGTGCTTCGAGATACAGACGATGTCCGCACCCGCTTCGGCCAGTCCCCAGGCCATCGACTGACCCAACCCACGCCGGCCACCAGTCACGACGGCGACTCGGCCATCCAATTTGAAGAGATCGAGAATCATGGTGCGGCGATGATGGCGAGCGAATTGGCGAAGAGCAATGTAGCCCTGTCGCTCCGCGACAGGATTGCCGAATGGCAAGTTGGATAGATGCTCGGAAAAAAACTTCAGAGTCGATAGACGCTCGGCTTTCCTGTCGCGGAGCGACAGGGCTACTTCAGCGACGTCCAAACCGTGTCACGTCACGGTAGCGGTACGTCCCGCCGTTCTCGCGGGCGAGCTTTTTCAGAAAATTGTCGGCCGAGATCTCGGGGCCTTTGCTGAATTCGACGCAGTGAATTTGCGTGCGGCCATTGTTGGCCGTTTTGATCTCGTTCAATTCGCGAGCAGACAGGATTGGCTGATCTGCGTCCGTCAAGAAGAAGAGATGCTCCGGTTGATACCGGAGAGCTTTCTTCAAGGCCGGCATGTGATCGGTGCCGCCGTCCGGTTGCACGCTGGAGATGAACTGCCGAGCGAGCGTGCGATTGATGTCGGTGGCCCACTGCATCGACGGACGATCGCCATTGCCGGTCAGCTCCAGCAAGCCTTGGTTGTAGAAGAGCACTTGAAACTGCTGCGTCTGCTCGAGCGCCGCGAGGCTCACGACGAGTTCCTCCTTCGCGACTCGAATCGCACCGTGATCGTACATGCTGCCGGAGCGGTCGAGCACATAAACGAAGCGATTGCCCTTCGCGGCGATGTCGAAAAACGTGGTCTGACCGTGTCCCGAAGTTTCTTCGCCGCCGGAAGGACGTCGGCCGGAAGACTTGATGAGTTCCTTCGCATCGGTCGGAGACCTCAGCGATGTGGCGGGGCCAGGGCCGAGCACCGGCAACGCAGAGTTTGTCGGCACACTCAGCAAGTCGTTGATCGATTTGTCGTCACCGACAATCGACTTTTCCAACTGCGGAGTCCCATCGTCGCGAGTCAGCGCTTCGTTGGGATTGGCTTCCGCATTTTGGTCGACAGGTTTTTCAACGGCCTCTCGCTGGACATGCAGTCCGATTTCGCGAAACGTGCCTTCGCCGACTTTCGGCCCCACGGTTCCGGACGACGAGCAGCCTCGCAGAATCAGCGCCATCACAAAGAACAACACGATGTGCGTGACGATCGACAGCAGCCAACTTGGCACGAGGACTTCCAGGCGAACGCGGCCGTCGTCGATGCCAGAGCCAACTTTCAGTTCGGACGCGGGCTGCATGGCATCACTTGTCGCTCCCGCGAGTCTGTCGGCGTTGCTTGATTTGATCCAAGAATTGCGGCGTCAGGTCTTCGGGAAACACGCCTTCGGGCGGCACGAACTTGAACTTCGCAGCGGGGATCGCGGTGTTCGTTTCAATTTCCGAAAAGTCGAGGCTGACCTTGGGACGCAACAGATTCTCCGCGTTGCGACCGAGGTACAGGATTCGACGCGGGAACAACGATTCGCCGTCGAGGTACAGACGAATGCGCGCCGGCACGTAATCTGGCAGCGGTGCATCGGGCTTCGTCCCTTGCCAGAACTTGAGCATGTCGGGCCTCCAACCCCCTTCGATCACGACCAACTTGCGGCCATCGGCGGCGTCTTCTTTGTACTGATCGAACTGGATTGACTTGCCAATCGACGCCAGCAAACCAGGGAGTCCGCCGAATCCCAGTTCGACCGTGATCAGGTTGTCCGACAGGCCATTGTCGGCAGCGGCCTGCAAGATTTGCCGAACGTCGCGGCGTGAGATGCGAACGTCGCTGCCGATCTGATGACGAGTCCACAACACCTGGCCGTCGCAGACTTCCAGAATCGAGCCTTCGGTGTCGCCGAGCTTCACCTGAAACTCCAACCGCAGTCTCAAGTCACCGCCGCCCCCTTGCAGGTAGCTGCCGTTGATCGTGAAGCGGCGATTGGTCAGAGCCACGGTTTCCACCAGCTTGGCTTGGATCGACGGATAGGACAGCAACCGTTGTCGAGCTTGATCAAGAGCCGCCTTGGCTTCCGCTGACTCGGGGCCGGGAGCATCCACCATTTGCGGAGTCGGAGCCTTCAGGGGGGAATTCTTGACCGACTTCTGTTCGTCGCTGGGTGCTCGTTGGCCCCAAACTTCGGGCAAACTCAGCCACAATCCAATGAGCGCCATCGCGATGACGGCCGATGTGAATCTGGGAAGACTTTTCATATCGCCTCGAAGATTCCGGATTTGCCAAAGATTCGGATCAGGCAGAACCGAAATTATCCATGTGTCGCAGAGGAGAGTGCCGTCCTGGCATTCAAGTTCATCAAGCGGTGCTCAGTCGGCCAAAACTGCCGGCTGAACTCGGCAACGACGAACGAAACGCGGCGGAGTTTAGTTCCAGCACGTCAGCAGAGCGACCCCAAGGTCGGGGTGCATGACCGTCTCAGGTCGAAGGGACTCGTGATGAGATATTACTTTCTGGCACTCGGAACTTTGGTTGTGGTCTGCTTTGGCTGCCACCTTGACGGTCAGGGGTTGATCGACAAAGGGGAGTACGTTGCTCCGCCTGCGGCGATGATGGCCCGACCCGGCCCAATGGTCGATCTGCCGCACCCGGCGATCTTCAATTCGATGGGACCGGGGCAGCCGCGCAGCTTCCAATCGGCGACGACGCAAGTTCGCTTCGTTGGGCCGATCGGAATGAACATCGGCTGGAAAATTGGTCCAGGCTACGCCAACAACCAACTGGTGACCCCGAACCGTTGGGAGTTCTCGCAAGGTGCGACGTACCGTTTGAAACTGTCCAACATCACCGGCCGCGAGGCTCTGACGCTGTACCCGACGTTGCAGGTCTATCCCGGTCATCCGACGACCGACGGCTACCTCGGCCACAACAGCGTGCCCATCGAGTTGACCGACGAGGATCTCGATCAAGTCGAATCGAACAACTACGTCACGAAGGTGATCTACCTGCCGGACGCGAAGTTCCAAGAGTTGGCGATCGCCGGAGTCGAGACGCTGTCTTCAACGCGGCTCGATCCAGGTGTCGATCCCGTCTCCGAAGCCGATCGTCGCGGTACGATCATGGTTGTCCTGCGAGTCGGCAACAAAAATCTCGAACAACAAGGTGCCGGCGATCCAACCGCCGAGTTGGACAACGGCCTGCAACAAGTCAGCTACGACGCCGACGGCGAGAAAGGCGAGATCGTCCCGCCCGTGCCCGTCGAAATGGAAGGTGGCCTCTACGCCGGAGTTCCCGGCCCGATGATCGTCGGTGGCCCCGGTGGCCCGAATGGTCCCGTCGCCGGAATGAACGGCACTCCGATGTGGGGCATGCCGTACACCTCGACCCCGATTGGCTTGCCCGGCCCGCCGCACCTGCCCTTCGGAGCACCGGCCGGACTCAAGTCACACACGGTTCGCAACCTGACCAAGCAAGAGCTGCCTGACCCCGTCGATCACATGCTCATGGATGTGAAACACGACCCTGGTATCCGCTTGCCGAAGCCAGTCAAACACGTCGAGTACAGCGAGAAGCATCCGATCTACGGACCGGGACAAGTCTCGCAGCCGAATTGGAATCTGAATCGGTAGTGGCCAGCTTGGTGGGATCCTTCCAGTGAACTTCGCAATGTGTGGGTTCGAGGCGCGATCATGTTTCGATCAATCACGATCGCGTTTCTTCTCTGCCTTCTTCTCGGAAGCGAGTGCTTCGCGCAAGGGCTTCTGGGCAAGGGGCATGTCTCGTCGCAGTTCTTGCTGTTCGACACGAATCTTACCAACGGATTTCGTTTTGATAATTACAGCACGGGATGGCAAACACAGATCAATGCTCCGATCATCTGGCTTGAGAACGAAGAGCCATTCAGCGGCGTTGCCATGGACATCTTCGCGACACTTCATGGTGTCACGATGGCGTCTCAGAATGATTTCGGAGACACCAACCACGCGGATTCCATCGGCGGAGATCTCGGTTTCAATATGTTTTTTCACGCGACGGAACACTTTCGCCCGTTCGCCACGGCGGGAATGCTCTGGAACTCAACGGAGTTAGACTCTGTCACATTAGCCCGGCCCGCCGCGCCCCCCGACCCCCCGATTCCCGAGACGACTGCAACAACTCCGATCACGACTAGAAAAACATTTTTCGGCTTTGGGGCTGAAGTCGATTTGATTGACTTGGTGGCATTGCGATCGTCGTTCGTGTTTCAAGTGGACCCTCAAATAGACCATGACATCGTCAATGAACTCTTCATTCGGCCTTCACAGTCTTGGTTTGTGAGATTGTCCTTAGTGATAGACACCGCCGGGAACAAAACCGGCGGTATTGGAGCCGGGTTGACCTGGTAGCGTGTCGCCACCTTCGGACCATCAGTCATTGAGTTCCTACCCTTCTCATTCGGCATCCTCTATCTCCCATGTGCGCATCTCTTCTTCCCGAATTGTTGTGTCTGCGCCGGCTCGGTTTGATCACCGATCTGTGGTTGGCGTTGAAGCGCTGCCGGCTCGTGGGAATGCTGATGAGCGTGGCGCTGGTGTGCGGTTTGTCCTGTGGCACCGCTCAGGCACAGACCAAAGCGGAAGCACCGCCACGTCTGCTGTTGGATCATCGTGTCCCACCCGGCACTTGGGGCCAATGGGTGCAGACCGCCGGCCGAGTCAACGGCTTCGAGTTTCAATCCGTCAGTGTCAAGCTGCCCTCAACCGGAACAGTGACTTGGTTTGTTGGTTCGCGTGACGAGGTGCAGATCACGGCCAATGCGAAGCTCGCAGTCGCTCAGTCGTACCGACTCAAACTTAGCGACATACCGGAATTTCCGGGCATCGAGCTGTATCCGTCGATCGAATTGATCGACCGCCTGCATCCCCCCGCCGGCCACGCCGACAAATTCTCGATGCCGTTGTCGTTCACGATCGACGAGATCGACGCCGCCATCCAAGGCCGGATGATCACGAAGGTCGTGTACCTCGAACAGCCGCAACTCGCGTTGCCGTTCGAGTTGAGTGGCGACACCGCAGTTCGCACCGTCCAGCCGCGAGCCAATCTGATCGAAGAGGCCGACAAAGCGGGACGCCCGCTGGCGATCATCCGCTTGGGTGGCCGATTGCCGGCACCGAATGAAACTCGCGGAGCTTTCTTCGGCAACGGTGCTCCGATCCTCGTGGGGCACGTTTCCAACGTGCCCGCCGAATCGAGCCGTCGGTCGCGGGACGGGCACGTTGAAAACGTGCCCCACGAACAAGCGGTCTCGTTCTCCGCCGCCGAGCCACGAGTTCAACTCGCGTCGCACAACGATTCCCCCAATGCGTCCGGCTTCAAGCAGAACCGTTCCGGATTGATCGCCGCCAGCCCAGCGCTCGCCGAACAATTTCCAGACGAGTACCTCTTCGACGGCGGTGACCGCGAGTATCCCGTGCATTACGACGGTGCCCTCATGGTTGGTGTCGAAACCGAAGACACGGTCGCCGAGTTCCGCGATCACAAAGGAGACCGTAAAGTCAAAGCCTCGAACCGCGTCGCGATCTACTCGCCGCGTTTCGCCGCCGTGCGAAGCTTCACGAGCATCAGCGAGGGGACCAACATCCAGCGGCCCATCAGCAACGTGGACCAAGTCCAAGGAGCCGCCCTGCGGCAAAAAGTCGGCGGCAAAACCGGCGTGCAACGCGACCGAGTCCAGGGCGTGCGGATGCGTTCGCGAGCCAGCGGAATCTTCAGCCAGTCGACTCGCCGAGACGTTTCGGCCGCGAAGGGAATCGCTCAGCACGTCAAGCTGCTGAACCTCTTCGAGGGCGTTCAATTCCTGCACGACGGAAAAATTCGACAGTCCGAGATGGCACAACTTCATCGCGGCATGAATGCGGCAACGACGTGGACGCGAGAGTTGAATCCGGTCATCGTGGCGAGCCTGACGGCGACTCAAGAGGTCTATGCCAACTTCAAAGTGGCCGAACTGGTCGGCATCGACGAAGGAGACAAGAAGCCGGGCCACTTGCGACTCGTGAAACTGGCCGACATGGAATTCGCCAAGCCGGGAGACGTGATCACCTTCACGATTCGCTTCGACAACCTCGGCGACCGCGAACTGCGAAACGTCCGACTGATCGACAATCTGACGCCTCGACTCGAATACGTGGACGACAGCGTCAGCAGTGACCTCCCCGGCTCGATCAACGTCGATGACAACGGCGAAGGGAGCCACATCCTGCGATTGGAACTCGACAACCCGCTGGCCGGACACAGCGGCGGTGTGATCACCTTCCAAGCCAAGCTTCGATAATTCAACAATTCAATTCTGCGGCAACGCGAGTGAGGGAGAGAGAACCGGAGTCCTCCGGTCCCAGACTTGTGCCACCGCACTCGGCCCGCCGAACTCCGGCGGGCTTTTTTGTTTTTGATCGAGGCAGAGAAGCGATCGCTTCCTTCGCTCAATGAAAAATGAGAAATGGAAAATGAAAAGTGCAAAATGTTCTGACCGGCATTTTGCACTTTTCATTTTCCATTTCTCATTTTCCATTCGCGCCAATTCCAGCCGCGATCTTGTCCAGCGTCACGATCTCGGCTCGATCTCCCGCCGCGCGCACCAGTTCGCAGATCAACTGCACGATTCGAAAAGAGGGGTCTTCGACGACCAAACAGGACGGATGCACGAGCAGATCGAACACCGCTCGATTCTCAATCGCCCATTCGACGGCCAAACGGATCGCCTTCAAATACGCATCGAGCGACCAGCGTGTCGAGCGAAACGCTCCGACATCGCTGATGGGACTCATCGGAACTTCGATCAGCCCGCTGGGATAGACGAATGGCTGCGCGTCCGCTTGGGCCTTCACGATGCTCTCGAAGATATCGGCCGTCGGCGTCTCACCCACTTTGCCGTAAAGGTGAGCCGGATATTTCGAGCTGACCCAAGTGAAGCCTTGATCGAGCAACATCTGTTGCACGTCAAGCCTGTCAGTCAGCCCGTTGTTGAATCCGCCGGGTGTGCGGAACCCATTGACCTCGATGCCGGCCCGTGCTTTCAACGCCTTCGTCGTGACGCGAATGTTGCGGTCGATGATCTCGTGAGCCGTCAGCCCCTCGATCAGCCACGGCGAGCGCTGAAACCGGAACTGCGTCTCTTCTGGCTTCGTGGCCTTCACATAGACGTGGTCGTAGGTGTGATTGCCGACCGCGTGCCCGTCAGCCGCAATCTGCTTGAGCCATTCGACGCTCGGATGTTCGAGCACTCGACCGACACAGAAGAAGTGAATGACTCCGCCGAGTTCTTTGGCGAGTTTTGCAGCCTCGACCGAGTACCGCTTGGTCGCGTCGTCGAGGTTCCCCTTCTCGTAATTCCATTCGGTCTGCTCGCGTTTCGGATACTGCGCGCTCATCTCCAAGTCGAGCGTGATCGCAATGCGAGCCTTGCTCGGCTTCGATGGCGCGGCGAAGAGAGTCGGACCGATGCAACTCAATGTTCCGGCAGTTGCGGCACGAAGCCAGTTGCGTCGAGACAGCGGCGAGGTAACGGACAACAGCGACATCACGGCCTCCCACGGAATTGTTCCAGTTGCCGAACATGATGCGGGCCACACGGCGTCATTGCAAACATTGCGGCGCTATCGAGGCACAACGACTGGCAAAAACTCCCTGACGGCCTTGGAAACATCGGTCCCCGAAGTCTCCATCACGTCGTTGTGGTCCGCATTCGGAAGTTCGACGAATTGCTTCGCGACTCCGGAAGCGGACTTTTCAGGAGCGGCGGCGAACAGCTTTTTGCCGAGTCTCAGCGGGATAATCGTGTCACGGCGGCCGTGGAATTGCAGCAGGGGGCAGGTCACGTCTCGAATGCGTTGCTCGCTGGGAAAGCGTTCGAACAACAGCCAGCGAACTGGCAGCCACGGAAAGTGATACGCACCGGCATCGGTCAGCGAACTGAACGTCGAACGCAAAATGACTCCGGTCGGCGGAGTCTTCTTCTGCGTCAACTCGCTCGCCAAACCGATCGCTACGCCGCCGCCGAGTGACTCGCCGAACAGCACGATGCGGCGCGGTTCGATCTTTTTCGTGTCGGTCGCGAATCGCCAAACGGCTCGCGCGTCGCGTGCCAGCCCCTCTTCGGTCGGATCGCCGAGATTGTCGCCGTAGCCTCGATAGTCAAAGATCAGCACGTCGGCACCAGCATCCGCCAACGCAGCGACTTCCAGCGTCCGATACCTGCGATTCGCGGCGTTGCCGCCGAAGTACAAGACGACCGGCCGGCCCTCGGCCAGTTTCGCTTCGATTTCTTGGTCCGTTCCGGCGACATGTCCTTTTGCCAGGATCAGCCAGCCGCGCAGCTCGAGACCGTCTTCCGTTTTCGTCGCGACATCGTGCGCTCGACCGGTCGGCATTGCGGCGAGCTTCGCCGGCAGCGACGTCTCGACAAACGGTTGATAGATCAGCGAACGCTGGAACGCGACGAACATCACGAGCACTCCGACCGTTGGCATCGTCACGATCAACATCCAGCGCTTCCACGGACTCAACAAGAGCGGTCGGCGAGGCGACGACGAGGACAGCGGTGCGAGGACGTGACTCATTGGCAGCCCTTAAAGACGTGACGGCCGGTCATTGAATCGCGGACTCTGCGGATTGGAAAGACCGTGAGGCGGCGCGGTTGGTCTTCATCGTCGCCGAGGCTCAGAGTTTCTCCTGACGACTTGATAGGAAACTCCCGTTGTCCGTCACAATGCGGAGCGGAGTGGCGAGTGGCAACGGTCGTGACGATTCCGCCAGCAATTTCTTTCGTGGCCAATTTGCATCATCCAAAAAGTAGCCTAAAGTCATCTCAACGTCACCGACTGAGGCGATGCGGAAACGCTCGCGAGGCGGTGACACCACAGACCAACATTGATTGACACCTGAGTTTTGGTGTGGCGTCGTGAGGCAGCCAATTGGCTGGTTCAAGGGCGCGGAGGTTGGGTTCGGGGCATGGACCTGTTCCGGTGTGGGTGGCAGTCGGCGCAAGTCGGCTGCGACAGGTTTCGTGTCATCCAGCTTCGGGGGAGAGGGGCATGGCGCTCGGACTGTTTCGCCAGCGGATTTGTCTGGCTGTGTGTTTAGCGTGCGCGTTGTGCGTGGCGCGGTGCGAAGCGCTTGCGGCTCCCAAGCTGCGGCCCGACGTCACCGACTCTCGGCAAGCGTTGCAAGCCGGCGAGGAGTTCGAACGGACGCGTCGCTGGATCGACGCCATCGAGCACTACGAAGCCTCGATCAAAAGGTGGCCGGCCGATCGCGATCTAACTTATGGCCTGCGTCGCTCGAAGATTCACTTCGGAATCGAAAGGCGCTACTCGGACAGCAGCTTCCGCTCAAACATGCTGACGATTTCGCGAAACGATGCACTCAGCTTGTTCGACGAAGTCATCAACAAGATCAAGTCGCATTTCGTTGATCCGCTCAGTTCGACGTCGTTCGTGGCTCACGGAACCGAGAGCCTCTACATCGCTCTGGCCAACGAGAAATTTCTCGAACATCACTTGCCCGGCCGCCGCACGGCAGTCCAAGGCAACATCGCAAAGTTTCGCGAGACGCTTCGCACGCAATACTGGAATAAGTCGCTGAACAGCGGTTATTCGGCGCATCAGACAGTCTCTGAGGTGGCGGGCCTGGCCGAAGCTCAGTTCGGCTTGAACAGCACGGCCGTTGTGATGGAGTACGTCTTCGGTGGCTGTCATGCTTTGGACGACTACAGCAACTGTCTGACTCCCGATCGGCTCAGCGATCTGTACGACAACATCGATGGCGAGTTCGTCGGCCTGGGCATCGAGATGAAGGCCGAAGCCGGACGTGGCATGTCCCTTGTCAACGTGTTGCCGGAGAGTCCGGCGGCGGAAGCGGGCTTGGTCGCTGGCGATTACATTGTCGGCATCGACGGACACGACTGCCACAACATGTCCACGGACGAAGCCGCCGGCCGCCTGAAAGGGACGCCCGGATCGCGAGTACGACTGGACGTTTCCGGCCTGACCGCGGCTGACCGTCGCACCGTCACCGTTGCTCGCCGAGCCGTGCATGTGAAGAGCATCCCGATCGCGAAGATCGTCGATGAGTCGCGTGGCATCGGCTACATCCAGATGACCGGCTTCCAGAAAAGTTCGCCCGCCGAACTTGACGAGGCCCTGCAAAAACTCAACCGCCAGGGAATGCGCGTGCTGATTTGGGATCTGCGAGGCAATCCTGGCGGACTGCTGACCGCAGCCGTCGAGGTGCTCGACCGCTTCATCGACAACGGAGTGCTGGTCTCGACGAAAGGACGCATCGGGGATCAGAACATGTCGTACTCGGCTCACCGCCAGCAGAAGTGGAACATCCCGTTGGTGCTGCTGACCGATGAGAACAGTGCCAGTGCCAGTGAGATTGTCGCCGGTGCCGTGAAGGATCATCAACGTGGCGTCATCGTCGGCCGCAAGACCTACGGCAAATGGTCGGTGCAGAGCATCTTCCCGATTCAGCGCAGCGTCGGCTTGCGACTGACGACCGCGAAGTTTTACTCGCCGGCTGGCAAGACGCTTGGAAAGATCGGCGTGAAGCCAGACGTCGAAGTCGAGTTGCCCGATCACGTCGTCCTGCACCGCGGCCCAATGGCCAACTCACTCGAAGACGATCCGGACATTCGCAAGGCGCTCGACGTCGCCCGCGAACAAGCCGCCGGCCGGCCAATGTTCTCGAACCGGTAGCGTCGTTCGTAGGATGGGCACTCCTGCCCGTCCGGGGTCGGGCAAGAGTGTCAAACCTACGGCTTAGCCGGAACCGTCGCGATCGATGCTTTCCCGCGATCGAACAAAAGCTGCCCGATCAAGCGACCGTCTTTGATTGAGATGATGGCCGCTCCGTGATGCGCCGCACCGAGGCCGGTCGCGCTGCGAACCTCCCAAACGTTGTTGCGAGCTTGCAGACTACTGGCCGCAAGCGGGATCGGCGGCGACTGCGAGTCAGTCACCGCGAGGCAATCTTCGGGATCGCTGACGTCGCTCCGAATGCTGGCAGTCTTCCAAGCGGTCACACCATCGGGTTTGAAGTCCGCCGGACGAAATGTCGCCAGCGATCCGAGTCGCTGCGTGCGATCCGCCGTCAGCACCAATTCTTGTCCGGCGATCTCCAGCAGGATCGGACCCAGCGCGCTCTCGGTCGGCAGCAACACGTCGGCCGGGCCGAGTAACTGGCCGTTGCTCAACAGCAGCAACCATCCGGCACGTTCGCGGTCGCGCCGGAATCCGAACGAGCGTTCCTCCCAACGAGCCACCGCACGCTGCGGCACCGGAAGCTGAGCGTCGTTCGGCAGCGCGGAATCCGTCGCGGCGATGCGCGGCTGCCAGGTGAGCCACTCTTCCTGCGGCGACTTCGCGTACAAAAATCGCTGTCCGGTGTTAGCGGCTGGTCCGGGTTCGGCCGGTGTGGCAAACGCGACGCCCCCTTGAGCGATCGAGGCCAGCGTGTCGGCCGTGAATTGAAAACCGCTGAAGCCGACGCTGACATCGACACCGCTGGCACTCCAGAAAACGCTGTTCTGCCGCACAAGCAACCGATAACGCGACTCGATGAACGCACGAGTTTCGAGGCTCGTGCCGTCCGAAGACAGGCCAACCGACAGAACTTGGCCAACCCGCAGACCGCGATACGTCACCGGCACACCGCGATCAACGCCCCAACGCTGCGGAGCGTGCAGCACGATCTCCAACGCTCCGACAGGAACCTCGGCAACGGGAGCCACATCCAGTCCCTCGAATTCGGTGCGCGACTTCGCGTCATCGGGGCCGGGAGACACGGCGAGGTATCGGCCACCGACCAGCGTGTCCAACCCGCGCACCTCCGCGACGCTCACGCGCGGACGCTCGACCCAGAACTGTGTCCCCTCGCGAGCCAAATGATGAGCCTCACCAACCAGTCGCACACGCACGGCGACAGCGGTGAGTTCGTGATTCAAATCGACGGACGCGACCTCGCCGACTGCGATACCTCGGTGCCGCAACGGATCGCCGACCTGCAGGCTGTGCCCTTCGCGAAAGCGGATCGTGATCTCAATTGACTCCGGCTCATTGAGCGTCGGCGGCGATTCGGTCCCCTCAAACTCGGTTGCGGCCGGGCCGTCGCTCGGCCCCGGAATCACGCTGAGAAACTTCGCTCCGACGACCGTCTCCAATCCGCTGACGCGCGACAGGCTGACGCGCGGACGTTCGATCCAAAACTGGCTACCGCGCCGTGCGACATGCGCGGCCTTCGGCTCCAACTGCACTTTGACTGCGACTCGGCCCAAATCCGGAGTCAGCACCACCTCGCTGACTTCTCCGATCGCGATGCCTCGAAACCGCAACACATCTCCCGTCTTGAGGCCGTGTCCATCAGCAAACCGAATCAGGATCGTCGGCCCGTGCGACTTGAGTGATATCGCGATCAATGCGATCGCTCCGACCACAGCGGCCAGCGTCACCCACCACAGCCGCGTGGTCGAACGCGCACGCTGCGTCGTCGCGATCACCGCCTTTGGAAAGGCAGGTGAAGCTGGAGTTGTCGAAATCGGATCGCTGCTCATGGCCGGCACCCTTTGGTCATTGGAGATTGGACATTCCTTGATCATTGGGATTTGGACCTTGGTCATTCCCGTCTTCTTCCCAAATGGCTTGCGGATCGAAGCAGAGCGACGCCGACATGCTCAGCACAACACAGGCGACGAAAGCGATCACCGCCGGGCCGAAGTGAAACTCCATCAAACTGCCGAGCTTCACGAGCATCACCAGGAACGCCAGCAGCAGCACGTCCAACATGCTCCAGCGGCCGAGCTGCTCCGTCAGTCGATACGTCGACGCCTTGTGCCGCCGATGCAACAGCTTCAGCAGGCAGAGTTCCAACAGCAGCACTAGCTTCGTCACCGGGAACACAATCGAGAACACCAACACGACGATGCCGACAAACCAGCTTCCGTGCCGAAACAAATCGAGCGTCCCGATCAACAAACTCGAAGTATGCCGATGCCCCAGGCGTTCGATTTCGACGATCGGCAGCAACACCGCCGGCCAGTAGAGCACAAACGCCGCGACCGCGAGAGCCGCCGTGCGACTCGCCGCTCGCCGCCCCTGCGAACCGTCACCGAACACCGTCTGACACCGAGTGCAAATCGCCGACTCCCCCGCCGACATCTTCGGCAGTTCGTGAATCAGGCCACAGCAATGACAGGCTTGAAGCTTCATTCGTGCGTTGCCAATTTTGAGTTTCGTCGAATGTCTTCGTTCGAGGACGGGGCGTCTTGATGGCATTATTGGCCACTGGAGTCAGTTCCGACAGGACGCCGACCTCTCACGACACCAGCACGACGCGCCAGCGAGTGGTTTCTCCTCGAACAACCACTCGCTTGCGCGTCGTGCTGGTGTCGCAAGGTTGAGGTTCCCGTTCAAGACGCCGAAGATGCCGCCTTCGATCACACCCAAGGATTCTTTCCATGCGCATGTTTTTCGCCGCCGAATGGCACGACCGAGCCGAACGCATCAACGTGACGAACCCGTTCAACGGTGAGGTCATCGACACCGTGCCGCGCGGAACGGCGTCGGATGTCGATACCGCAATCGCGACGTTGGTTGAAGGTGCGAAGCTGATGCGGAAGATGCCGAGCGCGGATCGCTGCCGCATCTTGCGAAAAACCGTCGAGCTGATTCAGAAACGCTCCGAAGAATTCGCCAAGACGATCACGCTCGAAGAAGGCAAAATACTGGCGGAAAGTCGGCTCGAAGTCAGCCGAGGCTGCGAGACGTTGGAGGTCTCGGCCGAAGAAGCCAAGCGGATCACCGGCGAAGTCTTGCCGCTCGATGCCGCTCCCGGTGGAGCGGGCAAGTTTGGATTCACGCTGCGAGTGCCGTGCGGCATCGTCGCGGCGATCACGCCCTTCAACTTTCCACTGAACTTGGTGACTCACAAAGTTGGCCCCGCGCTCGCGGCCGGCAACGCGGTGCTCATCAAGCCGGCGGGGGACACGCCGCTGACCGCGCTGAAGTTCGTGGAATGTTTGCTCGAAGCGGGACTGCCGCCGCAGGCGATTGCGTGCCTCACCGGGCCGGGCAGCGAACTCGGTGCCGCGATCTGCACGGATCGCCGAGTTCGCAAGATCAGCTTCACCGGCAGCTACGAAGTCGGCACGTCGATCTGTCGCATGGCCGGAGTCAAACGTGTCACGATGGAACTTGGCAGCAACAGCCCGGTGATCGTGATGGACGACGCCGATCTCGACCTCGCAGCGCAGCTCGTCGCGATGTCGGGATTCGCAAACGCCGGGCAGGTTTGCATCTCGGCTCAACGCATTCTGACTCCGCGCAGTCGCACGGCCGATTTTCTGGATGCTCTCAAGCCGCGCGTCGAAGCGCTGACGATCGGCAATCCACTCGACGAGTCAACCAAGATGGGACCGATGATCCGCGAGTCGGACGCCGCTCGCGTCGAAAACTGGATTCACGAAGCGACGGCCGCCGGAGCGACGCTTGTCACCGGCGGCACTCGGCGTGGGACGTTGCACGCGCCGACAATCCTCGCGAATGTCTCGCCGAGTCAGCGGATCAGTTGCGACGAACTCTTCGGCCCGGCCGTCGCCGTCACGCCGTTCACCGATTTCGACGAGGCCCTCGCACTCGCGAACGGCACGAATTACGGTTTGTCAGCGAGCATCTTCACGCGCGACCTCGACCGCGCGCTGCGATTTGCTCGCGAAGTTGATGCCGGCAACCTGCACATCAATTGGGGCACGCAATGGCGAGCCGACTTCATGCCCTACGGCGGCTTGAAAGACAGCGGCACCGGCAAAGAAGGCCCGCGCTACGCCATTCGCGAGATGACCGAAGAAAAGATGGTCGTGATTCATACGACGTAATCTCGACGATTTTCCTCGCGACCCGGCCACGTTGTCGGACAATTCATGTCATGGAGACCATGCGGTGACACATCGCTTGCCCAATCGACCAACAACGCGGCGGGATTTCCTCCAAGCCACGTCGGCAACGGCTTTGACCTGCGCGGTGTCTTGGGCTCTTTGCGACGAGCCTATTCGCCGGCGAGTTGACCTCACGCGGCAACTCGGCGTGACGACCGGCTCGTTCGTGAAGCACCTGAGCAAGACACGCGCTGACGGCAAGCTGCGACTGCTCGACTTGCCGAAGATCATGCGCGACGACCTCGACTTGAAGGTCATGGACCTGATGACCGCGACGATTCCGTCTTGGGAACCGGACTACCTCGACGAACTGAAAGGCAAAGCCGCCGAGGCGGGATGCGTCATCACAAACTTGAAGATGAACCAAAAAGATCTCGACATGGCCAGCCCCGACGGCGACGCGCGGAAGCGGGCGCTGGACGAGTACCGCCGCTCGATCGACGCCGCTCAGCGATTGGGTTGCCGTTGGGTACGACCGTTGCCCGGAGCGAAACGGCCGGACCTCAAGTTGTACGCGGCGGCGTATCGTGAACTGATCGAGTACGCCAAGCCGCGCGGCATCGAACTGTTGATCGAGAACAACGCCTGGATGCAGGACGATCCCGAAGCGATCCCGCAGGTCATCAAAGAGGTCGGAGCAGGCTTGCACGCGCAACCCGACACCGGCAACTGGACGGCCAAGTCGCGATACGACGGACTCGCGAAAGCGTTCCCGCTCGCCGTGTCGTGCGACTTCAAAGCCAAGGAGTTCGGACCAAACGGCGAGCACTCGGCTTACGATCTGCATCGCTGCTTCACGATCGGCTGGCAGTCCGGCTTCCGCGGCCCGTGGTGCTTCGAGCATGCTCACGAAGACCTACCGGGACTCTGGCGCGGCCTGATCACGCTGCGAGACATGTTGCGAAAATGGATGGCGGAATAGCCGCGTATTAGCCGCAGGGCGCTAGCCCCGGTTCAGGTTTGACGTAACCGGGGCTAGCGCCCTGCGGCTGATTCACTCGGCGTCAACAGGAATGGCGGAGAGCCCATTTTCAGCGATCCGCCTGTGCGAGCAGGTCGCGGAGCAAATCGGCGAAGGCGGACTCGAAGGCGTCGTGGTTTTTCCAGTTCGAGAAGTCGGGGATGTGGTATTCGCGGAGTGAGTGTAGCCCGCTCTCGCCGAGAGCGGGAAAGAGCGGATTTCGGCGAAATCCGCCTACACTTGCCGGTGTCGGCGTCGAAGCAACTCCAGTCGCGGATGCGGTCGATGCTCACCAGCCGGATGGGGAACAGTTTCTGGCGTTGCTCGCGGAGTTCGGCCTGGCGAGCTTTGCGAATCTCGGTCTGCACCCATTCGCCGTTCATGCTGTGCTCCGAGAGCACCAGCAGCAGGCGGTCGTTGACCTGGATGGCCCGGTCGATTTGCTCGATGAGTTTCTGGCCCCCCTGCATGTCTTCCGGAGCGAACCAGACCCGCAGCTTTTCGCCACGCATCTTCTCGTGCAGC
>CAMDPK010000051.1 GCA_945904015.1 Candidatus Kuenenia stuttgartensis
TGAAACGCTCTGGTGCTCGTTGGAATCTCCGCAACGCCGAATCCGTCTCCGCCCTGACCAACCTCCGCGACAGCAATCAATGGCAACCCTATTGGTCAACTTGCGACACCACAAAAACTTAACACCGCCAATATCTCTGGGCACACCCCGCGTCATGCGCTCGTGCTATGCGGTGGACAAACCACGGTTTTGAAGGCATGGGACTCGCAGACTTGGCACAACGGCCAGCCGGTGCGCGGCGAAGTGCGACTTCACCCAGGCGACCTCGTGACCATTGGCTCGGTGGAGTTTTCCGTCGAACTGCCGGATGTGTCCGAGGGAGTGGCGACGCAGCCCGACATTTCACCAATCAATCACCAGCACGACGTGCCAGCGAGTGGCTCCGACCTTGGCATCGACCACTCGCTGGCGCGTCGTGCTGGTACGGAAACGGCTGCCAGCGAGACTCAGGACACACAGCCCGATGGCTGGGATCTGGAACTGCTGCGCGGACAAATCCAAGAACTCCGAGACGAATTGTCGCAGCGACTGAATCGACGAGCCGCCTCCGTCCCGGTCGAGCACAACAACCAAGATGTCGCGAAGACATCCGCGCGAGTCACTGAGTTGGAACAGTCGGTCACCGAGGCTCTTAGAATTGCAGAACTCGCGCAACTGGAGCTTGCGACTGCTCGCGAGGAACGAGCGCGATGTGAGGCCGAACTGCGACAAGTCGCCGATGACCTGCGTCCCGCGCTGGAAATCGCGCAGCAGCAAGTGGCCGAGTTGCGTCGCGAACAGGAACAACTGCGAACCGAAGCGGCTCAGCAATCCCAGGCTTGGGAACAGCAAGCCGCCGAATGGTCCACCGAGCGCGACCAATGGCAAGAAGAATTGGTCTCGCTGGCGACGGCACGTCAACAGTTGGCGGCGGAGTTGGAACAACGTCAGTCCACAACGCTCGACGATGTGACACGCTGGAAATCCGAATGCGAGCAGCTTCGAGCGGGCTGGCAACTTCAGCAGTCCACTTGGGAGAACGAACGCACGCGACGGCAAGACGAATCGCGACATCATGAAGAAGCGGCTGAACAACTCGAAGCCGAGCGACAGAAACTGCAAAACGAACTCAACGAACGGGACCAGGCGATCGCGGCATTGACTTCAGAACAGCGGCGCGTCGAGCAACAGACGGCCGACGTGTCAGAGCAATTTGACGAACTCTCGCGGCGCATGACGGACTTTGAGCAGCAGCAAGCCAACTTCACCCGCGAGCAACAGACTCTGGAACACTCTTGGAATTGGCTGCAATCCGATCGTCGAAAGCTCGTCGAAGAAAAAGAGGCATGGCAGCAGCACCGCGCCCAGTGGCAAGTCGAGCGCGAAAGTGAGATTGCTGAAAGCGAGCGACTTCAACGGGAGCGTGAGGAGTTTGCGACGAGTTGCGAACTCTGGCACAAGGAGCACGCTGCCACGCAGCAACTCTTTGCCGACCACGAAGCGCTCGCGGCCGAGTGGCAGCAATTTCGAATCGAGCAAGCGACATGTGCTTCGCAGCGAGAACAATTCGAAACCGAACGCCGAACGCGCGACGAGGAGTGGGAGGCCGCTTGCGTTGAACTGCACGCTCAGCAACAAGCCCTCAATGACGAACGGACTCAAGCGCAGGCATTGTGTGCTGAGTTGGATGCTCGTGCCGCCGACTTCGAGCACGAGCGACAATATGCGGTGGCTGACGATGTCGCAGTATCTCAAGACCTGCCGACCTGGGAAGGCGAACAGAGTTCGTCGAATGGCAGCGAAGCTTCGGACAACGATTGGAAGAGCGAAGCGGCGACTTCGACCCTGACGCCGATCGCCGATTCCTTTTCGGCCGAAGCGACGATGACGGAAGACTGGAGCATCGGTGTCGATTTGACAGCGCCACGAGAAAGTTGTGTGGTCGAACGGATCGTGGAGTCCCCAAACGAGAGCGACAGACCGCCACAACTCGGTGACGACTGGGATTCTCCAGCCGCATCCTCACCGGCGAGCATCACAAGTCTGAAAGACACGTTGGACTCAGATGCGACCGCTCTGCCCGATCATCTTGCGGAGAAAGATGCATCCGACCCATCACGAGACGTCTCTGAGTTCACAGCGACTCACGAGACCCCGAATGATGCCCGTGCCGAAGAGTCGAGGATCGTTCCCACAACTGGTCCGGTGGTCAGCATTTTGGAATCGATGGCGTTCGCAGATGACGAAGACGTCGATGATTCAGTGTCGCGCTACATGCAGCATCTCCTGGCACGATCGCAAAACCCCGAGGACCGCGACCGGTACGTTCCCGTGCCAACCGGGAAAACTTCGTTAGTCGTTGCGGCGGTGGCGACACCACTCGACAAGAACATCACGGCAGACGGACATGAGCCGGATGAGCCTGCCGTTACCAGTGGAATCAATTCTGATTTGCCTCAGCAGTCAATGGGCAGCCAATCGCAGGCCGACTCGACTCCGCTACGGCCGTCGCCCATTCGTCCGCAGGACAGAGACGCGCTTCGTGCCGCCACCGAGCAAATGCGACATGTGGCCAACCAGCAGACCGTCAAAAACGTCGAAGCCGCAAACTGGAAACAAATCAGGCAGTCGATCAAAACCAAACTGGCCCTCGCGGCGCTCTCGTTCGTGCTCAGCGCGGGTCTGCTGTTTTGGGGCTATCACTACCGGCCTGAGTTCCTGATTCTCGGCATCTTCGCGTCGGGCCTCGGAATCGTGACTTGGCTGGACCTACTTCTGGCCATTCGCCAGGCACACGTTCGGGCCTCCAAATTGACCGGTCGCAAGAAGCCATCCGGCAAAGCAAAGTCCTGAGTCGCCTTCGCTCAACGCTTTTTCTTCACGGCACGCTTCCGGAGAGCTTTCGCCTTCGTGGTTCCGCTCGCTGGTGTCTTCTTTGGCGACTTTTTGGCCTTGGTGGATTTCGCCGCTCCCTCTTGGAAGATGCGGTCCCAGCTTTCCGAAAACTTGATCGTCGTGCCGGAATGAACCGTGTAGCCAGTCATTGAGTGTTCCTCTCAAAATGTCTTTGGGGTAGCCCGACCCCTTGTGGGTCGGATGATTTTTCCTTCGGGCGGAATCGGCCAGGCCACAAGGACCTGGGCTACGGATTACCGCCCACCTTTTCGTCCGCGAGATCGTGTGTCGAGGTACTCGCCCAACGCGCGATCGTATGGGTCGGTCGTCAGCAGTTTGAAGTAGTCGCAGCCGAGCGCTCCGCAACCTGCCGCCAGCTCTTTGCAGAAGCGGCGATAGTTTTCGAGGTAGTGCTTTCGCAGCCGATGCGGGTCCACCAGCACTCGGTGCGTCAGCCGTTCGAGGTTGCGAAACTTCGTCGGCCGTGCGAACGGAAACTCTTCTTCTTCCGGAGCGACGACGTGCAGCAGCACGACTTCGTGTCGCGAGTGCCGCAACTCCTTCATCGCCGCCAGCACCTTCTCGACCTCGTCAAACAAATCGCTGACGACGAACACCAGGCTGCGCCGCTTGAGCGTCGGTACGATCCCGGCCAGCACGTCACCGAGACTCGTTTCGCCGCCCGGTTCCCGTTCGTCGAGCATCTCCGCGATCCGTTCAAAACTGTGAGCTGCCGTGGATGGCTCGGCGATGTCGCGTACTGCCGTGTCGAAGGTCATCAGCCCGACCGAGTCGCGCTGCGACAGCAACAGATAGCCCATCGCCGCCGCCACCTGCCGAGCGTAATGCCACTTGCTCAGCGTCTTCCCGGCGTAGTTCATGCTGCCCGACGCATCGACCAGCAAGTACGCCCGCAGGTTGGTCTCGTCCTCGTATTCCTTGATGTAGTACTTGCCGGTCTTGCCGAATGCGCGCCAGTCGATGTGCCGAATCTCGTCGCCGGGGTAGTACTGCCGATGCTCGACGAACTCGATGCTGGCCCCTTTGAACGGACTCTTGTGCTGCCCGATCAAGTACCCTTCGACGACCAGCTTCGCGACGACTTCCAGCTTGCCGAACTTGGCCAGCGCCGTCGGGTCCGACAGCGGCACATCGTCACGAGCATTTTTTCCAAAGGTGGTTTGCATGAGTCGCTCGACGGCAGCCTCGATTACGCGGGTGTCGCAGTCGGTTTCGGTTTTCGGACCAAGCCGGGGGTCACGTCAAGGTCCAGCGAAGCGACATGCCCTTGAGCGAGCAGTTCCCAGGCGATGGCTCCCATTGCGGCGTTGTCGGTACACATCTCGCGCGGAGCAATGAAAAGTTCAGCCCGCTGGCGGCGACACATCTCTTCGAGTCGTAGCCGAAATACGCTGTTGGCCGCCACTCCGCCGCCGACCAGCAGCCGAGTGCGATCCCGCTTCCGCAGGGCTTGCCGGCATTTGCCGACGAGCACTTCGAGCGCGGCCGCTTGAAAACTCGCAGCGAGATCGGCGACTCGTTGCGGAGTCAGCTCCGGCACTGGCTCGCGCGAGCCGGGGATGCCGGTGGCCTTGTAGAGCACGGCCGTCTTCAACCCGCTGAAGCTGAATTCGAGCCGCTCCTCTTTGAGAAACACTCGCGGGAAGTTGAACGCCTTCGGATTGCCGTTGAGCGCGGCTTGCTCAATCGCAGGGCCGCCAGGGTAGGGGAGTCCGAGAATCTGCGCGACCTTGTCGAACGCTTCGCCGGCCGCGTCGTCGATCGTCGCGCCGAGCCACTCAAAATCGGTCGGTCCGTGGCAGTCGTACAAGTTGGAGTGCCCACCGCTGACGACCAGTCCGATCGCCGGAAAAATGTCTCGACCCGCCTGCATCCGGCAGGCGTAGAGGTGCGCTTCGATGTGATTGACGGCAACCAACGGCAAGCCCGTCGCAAGCGCGAGCGCCTTCGCGGCCGTCAGTCCCACGAGCAGCGAGCCCACCAAACCCGGCTGAGTGACGACCGCGATGGCCGACAGTTCGCTGAGCTTCATATTTGCCTTTCGCAGCGACTCGTCGATCACCGGCAGGATGCAGCGGACGTGTGCTCGCGAGGCGATCTCTGGCACGACACCTCCGAACCGCTCGTGCAATTCATTCTGGCTGGCGACGACATTCGACAACACGGTGAGGTCTCGCCGAATCACCGCCGCAGCGGTTTCGTCGCAGGAGGACTCGATGGCCAACAGCAGGTCAGAATCAAGCACGCGGGAAGGCTCACAAAAAACGGTAAAACGGCTGTCGGCAATCGGCTTTCGGCGATCGGCCGGTCAGACGTTCGGTGCGTACAGCAATTGGGGTTCATCGCTGCCCGAGTGATACAGAACGAGACCACCACGGGCATCGTTGACTCGAACAACACAGTCTGGTTTGCCGTTCGCCGCGTGAGCGAGGATTGCTTCGAGAGCTTGCACCGCCGCAACGGTTTGACGGTCGGAGGCGAGGTCGTTGTACGAGAGCTTTTGGACCTCGGCCAATCGAGCGGCTCGGCCGGACGCATCGCCGGCGTGTTCGACGTAGGCCAACTCGCGCACAAAACGTTCGATGACTTCGATGCCGTAGCCTCGTTGTGTACGCTCGCCCCACGGTTCCAGGCACTTGCCGTTGTAGTGCGTGTTGATCGTGGTCTTGAGTTCGATCGGCGTCTTGCCTTCGACGGTCAGTTCGATGCCGCGTTTGCGCGAGTGGCCGTTCCAAACGCCGTTGTCGAAACGGAACTGCACTTCCTGCTCGACGTAGCCGGGAAAGTTATCGGGAGTGACCCAGGACGTGTGGATGTCGAACGCCGCCTCGCGGCCGTCGGCGTATTCGTAAACCATTCGCATCTGATTGCTGTCCCAAGTCGATCCGTCCTTTGGTCCGACGATGCCACGCTGGCCGGTGGCGGTGATCGTTTTCAATCGGCCGCCGAAGCTGAAATCAATCAGCTTGATGTAATGCACGGCGACGTAGGTGCCGGGGTTGCGGCCCTTGATCCATTCGGCGAACTGTCCGCCGGAGATCGACTTCGGTTCCAGCAGTGAGCAGTAGCCGTTGTTGACGTGTTGCAGCACGTTGTCGGCAACGAGCGTCCGCAACCGCTTATGATCCGAGTCGAGCAGCTTGTGGTAGACGACCTTCGCCAGCACGTTTTTCTTTTTCGCGAGCGCGACCAATTCGTCGAGTTCTTGCAGCGTCAGCACGGACGGCTTCTCGATCAGCAGATGCACTCCGGCTTCGAGGATTTGCTTCGCCCCCTCGAAGTGCCGATTGTCGGGCGTCGCGACGCAGGCGAAGTCGACTCCGGACGCGAGCAGCTTCGTCACACAATCGTTGCCCGAAAAGTTCTGAAACGGGCCAATCGCGCTACCGGCTTCGGCGCGATATTTCTCGGCACGGCTGCCGGTGCGTGACGCGACCGCCGACAGCGGGACATCAACGTCGCCGAACTTCCGGTCGTAGACGCCGGCGACGTTTGCTCGTTCGAAGAACGGGCGGTACGTCTCGTCAAAGATCATGCCCATGCCGACCATGCCGGCCCGAAGCTGTTTTTTCTGGGTGGTGCTCATAGCGGCGGATTCTAGGAAGCAACGTAAGCAGGATGTAGGCTGGCGGCTACGTTCGTGCGAACCACGCCGCTCTTTTCTGGGAGATCTCACATGTCGTCGCGTTTGACCGTCTGGCTGGGAAGTGGTCTGCTTCTTCTGCCGCTAATTTCGTCGCTCGCAGACGACAACCCAGCGCAGCGAGTGAAGCAGATCGTCGCGCATCGCGGGTCGAGTGCGGATCGGCCGGAGAACACGCTGGCGAGCACTCGGCGAGCGATCGAGGTTGGTGCGACCGCGGTCGAGGTCGATGTGCGGACCACGAAGGACGGAGTGTTAGTTTTGTCGCATGATGCGACGCTCGACCATGCGACCAACGGCAGCGGAAAGATCAACGACAAGACGCTCGCCGAAATTCAGAGGTTCGATGCCGGCAGCAAGTTCGATCCGAAATTCGCCGGCGAGCGAGTCCCGACGCTCGAACAGGTGCTGACGCTCTGCAAAGGCAAGATTGACGTGCTGCTCGATCTGAAAGAGAGCGGCGAGCAATACGACCGAAGAGTCGCCAAGATGGTCAAATCGATCAGCGATCCGCAGCGGATCATCGTCGGCGTGCGCAGCGTCGAGCAGGCGAAGCAGTTTCGCAAGCTGTTGCCGAAGGCTCGCCAATTGGGATTGATCGAGAAGCCGGCGGAGATCGAAGTCTATGTGGCGGCGGGTGTCGAAATGATTCGCTTGTGGCCGAAGTGGTTGACCGACACCTCGTTGGTTCGCCGCGTGCGCCAAGCCGGAGTGAAGCTGCACCTCAACGGGACGACCGGTTCGGCGGAGGAAGTCACCGAACTGCTGAAGCATCGGCCCGATTCACTGTCGAGCGATGACCCCGCTCGGTTGATCGCCACGTTGGCAGAGTTGGCGAAGTAGAACGGACGCCTACGTCCGTTCCACATTTTTGCAGGCAAATCCGAATTGAACGGACGTGGGCGTCCGTTCTACGGTGTGGTTCGCAGGCGCAGCGTGGCCGAGATCAGTCGATGGTCGGAGCCGTCGTGCCCGCCGATGTGGCATTCGCGAATGTCCCACGAGTCGTTGGCGAGGATGTGGTCGATCCGTTGCCACGGCGTGTTGCTCGGCCAGTGCCGGAAGCGTTTGCAGGGCGCGGTGAAGCCGAAGCCGAAGGCCGCCGACTCGAACGCATTCGTGAGATCGCCGAACGATTCGCGATAGACGCTGCTCGACGTCGGCATGTTGAAGTCGCCAACGACGATCACGGGAAGTTCGGACTGGTGTTCGGTGACGAACGCTCGCACTTGCCGAGCCTCTTCGGAACGTTCGACGGTTGCGCCGGCCAGTGCCAGTTGCGAGTCGCCGCTGAGCAATTCCAGCGGACGCAGTTCGACCAGCGACTTGCGAGCCGTCATCAGATGCAGGTCCGTCAGCACGAATGTTCCGAACGGAGCATCGACTTCGACGGCCACGCCCGACAAGTGTGAAAACAAGTTCGTTTGGCATTCTCCCAGCAGCCGCAGCGGCCATTTCGAGCCGATCCAGAGACCGCGCACATGAATCTGGTGCCAGCCTTCAAAATGCTCCATCAGCAGTCGCGGCGGCTGCAACGCCTCTTGGAAGGCGACGATGTCTGGCTTCGCTCGTTGCACTTCGCGCAGCACGAGACTGAAGTCGGGAGCAAAGTTCTGCACGTTGCAACTGACGAGACGCAGCGTCCGCTCGTCCTTCGCGACCGCCGAGGCCGGCTCCGCCAACCGACGCCAAGGGACGTTGAACTCAACGATCGAATGCAGCGCGAACAGCAGTGCCGCAAAATTCAGCCAGAATGTTCTTGACCGAGTCAGCAGTGAGACGGCCAGCAACAGCAGCCCCGGCAACAGTCCCAGCAACCGAGGTACAAACGTCGCGACGCTGCCAAGCCAATGCGTCTCGGAAACTTCCCAAATCAGAAACCACGCTCCTGCCACGCCGACCAGATGAGCTGCCGTCAGCCAACGGAGCCAGCGAGCGGTGCGCGGATGACGCGGAGTCAGTTGCATCGGTTTTATCGTGGAGCGAGGTGACATTGGAGGTTGGGATTAGCGGCTTTCGGCCATCGGCGTTTGGCATTCGGCCGGGTACAGCACCGACTGCCAATCGGCTTGTCGTTCGGCGGCGTGGACGAGTTGGGCCATCTCCCAGGCCGTGACGTAATGGAATCGGAAGTTCGGATGCTCGGCCGCGACGCGGGCGAGGTCTTCGTGAAATCGAACCGTCGGTTCGCCGAGCAGCGTGTCGATATTGCCGTCCTTGCAGCCGTGCGTGTGCAGTTTGACGAACAACCAATTCGGCTGACCTAGCACCTGCACTCCCGCCTGCAACCACAACTGCATGCGTCGCCACGACGGAGCAAAACCGTCGTGAATGTCGGCGTTTTCAATCCGCGGGATCAAGCCGAGTTTTCGTCGCGACCAATCGAGTTCCAGCGGTCCTTGAATCATCAGCAGGTGATCGGGACGCGAGGCGGTTCCGGCGCGAGCACGCAGGCCCGCGTCGTGCGACTTGCGTTGGCCGAGAATGTCGCTGGCGTAGTAGATGCTGTTGATCGTGCGGGTCTGCGTGTCGGTCGGAGCGGACGGCAGCGTGAAGTCGGCGTAACACCCAGTCTCACGAAGCACCGTCAATTCTTGATCGACGCCGCACCAGCGGCCGTCGGGACGGCAGTTGCACAACGCCCAGTTGCCGTGAATGAAGCCGTAGGCGATCTCGCCGGTCGCCGGGTCACGACGGAGCAATCCGTGCCGATGAAACAGTGTGTCGCGAAACGCTTCGAGCTTCTCGCGCAGTGAGTCGGCGGTGTCGTTGTCGTGATGCAGGTGAATGTCGACGTCGCCCCAGCCGTCTGCGCAAAGTTCGGCCAGCCGGTCGAGGTAGTCGGGGTGATACTCGTCCTGAGGAAAGAAGAACGTGTGTTTCGGCGGTCGGCCCGAACTGTCTCGGAACCGGCCGAACAAGCGTGGATACTCGGCGCACCAGCGATCCACGCGAGCGATTGCCGTCTCGTGGCTCGCGCCGTAGCAGCGTGGTTCGAAGTGGTCGCAGATCGCGAGGAAGACATCGACTGGCTCGGCGTCCGATTCCGAACTCAATGCGGATCGAACTCGTCGAGCAGCTTCGCGCCGCACCGATTTCTCTTCCGGACGCGGCCAGAGATAGCTTGGCAGCCAGAGCTGCATGTGTCGTTGCCGAATCGCAAACCACAGCAGTCCGCCAACGCAGGCGAGAGCCACGACGACGATCCCGGTCAGAGTTGACCAATCACCGAGCATCGGCAACCTCCAGTTGAGTAGTAGCAGGCACACTCCGTGTGCCGTCTGTGTTTGAAAGATCGTTGATCATTCGTAGCGGTTCGAGGTCATCCGACGGTACACGGAGTGTGCCTGCTACGATTTCTTCACTGACTCGCTGCGTTGGGTGCAGCCAATCCGACAATGTGACGAATCGCAGAGCGTGATTCTCGACAAGCTGCTCGACGGCGACGGCGGTTCGCGGATGATTGTCGTGCAACAGCACGATGTCACCGGATTGCGGGCGATAGCCGCCGAGCCATTGCGACATTGCGGCGGTGTCGAGCATCGAAAAGTCCTTCGGGTCGACATTCCACAAGGCGACCGTTTGTTGCTGCCGCCAAAGGCCGAGGGCTTTGCGGATCGTCAACGCTCCTTTGGGCGGCCGCGTCAGCCGGCAGTCATGGCTTGCCAGGTCTTGAATCAGTCGCCGAGTCTGGGCGACCTCTTCGAGAAATCGAGCGGCCGAAGTCTGCGACGGTTCGCTGTGTGTCCAAGTGTGATTGCCGAGTTCGTGTCCTTCGTCCGCGATGCGGCGAATGAGGCCGGGATGTTGCTCGGCTCGTTCGCCAACGACGAAGAACGTCGCGCGCGCTCCGGCATCGGCGAGGAGGTCGAGCAGTCGCGGTGTGTGTTCGGGATGCGGGCCGTCGTCGAACGTCAGCGCGATCTCGCAAGGCGAGCGGGGGATGTCAATCCCCCGAGTGCGTCGGCGCGGCCCGTGAGTCAGCAACAGCGATTTCGGCAGCGCCGCGGTGAACACGGACTTGAAGAGTTGCCGGAGTTGACTCATGCGGCACCTCCGTCCTCGTGGGGCACGTTTTCAACGTGCCCGGCCTCGGTGGAATCGACGTTCGGAGCGACAACGGACGTGTTCGCTAGCTTGCCGCGAATCAATTGCCGCAGCAGCGTTGTCGCACCGAGTTTCTTCGCGATGGATCGAGCGGTGCGATCCAAGAATCGGCAAGTTCGCAAATACGCGAGGCAAAGCTGCGGCCGAATTCCTGGCGGAACCAGCCAGAGAGTGCCACTGGTCGAGGCCGTCGTCGCGAACAGTTGTTTGTAGTCGGCCGTGCCGCCTCCGAAGTCGAACACGCGCGGCGGATTGTCGCTCAACAAGTCTTCAAGCACTTGCAGCAACAGCACTTGGCCGGGAGATCGGTCGGAGAACTCGCGGTCGTAGCCGACCTCTTCGTAGCTGAAGTGGCCGTTGTGCTGTGTGCCGATCAGAAACGCGGCCGGCTTGTCATCGACGAACAGCAGATACGACCGCAGCGTTTGCTGCGTCGCCAACGTCGTGAAGAACCGCAGTTCCGCATCGTTGTTGTGAATTCGCAGGCCGAGCTTTTCCGACTGCCACGTCCGTTGCGAGATCGTGTGAGCCGTTTCCAAGAACTCGGCGATCTGTGCTGGCTCGGTGATGCGGACCAGTCGCGTTGTGCCGATCTTTTTTTGTTTGCGTTTGAAAGTGTTGCGAGTCTTCGACGAAAAGTTCATCCAATAATCGTTCGGGTTCGGCGGGAATTCGATCTTCAGCCGCTCTTGGATTCCCGTCGGGCTGAACAATCGGAATCCGTCGTGTTGCAGCGATTCCGCCGAAGCAATGAGCGGGTCTTGGCTTTCGAGGTCTTCGACCAGCAGAAAGGTTGCGTGATGTTCGCGGGCGAACGTCGCGCAGGCGGCGAGCATCCGTCGCATCAGCGATTCGTCAGCCGTGCCGAGCAGCCGATTGCCGACCAGTCGAAAACCGTGCAACGACGCTCGGAATCCGAAGCCGCCGGCTTGTCGCAAAGTCATCACCTTCGGAACGAGAATTCCCAGCGCGAGCACTTGGCCGGCTTGTGAGGCCGAGCACAAAACGGCATCGCCGCTCACTTCCGAGAACAGCAGATCGGGATGCTGCGACGGACGCGAGGCCGGGTCGCGATCAAACAGCTCGCACCAGCGCCAATAGGTCTGCGACAAGTGCTGGCGATCCGCCTCGACGACGGCATGAAACGCCAACTCGACCGGCGCGGCGGAAGTGCCGTTCGCGGTTTGCGTGTTCGTGTCGGAGGTGAGCAGCGGGAGATCAATGGTCATGAAGGATCGTCTCTGTGGGTTGTTGAGCAGTGGATGAAGTTGAGCCAGCTCCGGCGACGATGCGGCGGTGCGGAGCCTGTGTGCCGTTCCAATCGCGAGTGACATCGGCGTGCGTCGGGCCGAGATCGAGTTCCACGTCGCCGCGCCGCGCGCTGTCGCGCAGCGTGCGATGCAGCAGCAATGTGGCCAGCGGGAGTTGCCGGAATTCGGCATCGACGCCAGTCCAGACCGTTCGCAGATGTCCGAGGGCCAGCGTGTGAAAACGAAACGCGACCGGCCGCGAACCGACGAGCAGCAGACACAGATCGGCGGCGGCATGTTGCCACGCCCACGGCAACAAGTCGCGCAGGAACAGATGCCGTTCGGGAGCGTTCAGGACCGAGTCGGCTCGCGCCAGTTGCTTCTCGTCGTTGAGTGCGATGGTCAGACAGTCTTGGTACAGCTCGTCCGGGAATTGCGGAATCGTGCCGTCGGTCGCTTGCGGCCGAAAGCGGACGAAGTTCGTCGGGCCGATCGCGGTCAGTTTTTGCTCGCCGAGTTCGACCAAGTTTCGCAGCGACGGTGCCACCTGCGACCAGAACGTCGTGAAGCCGTCCGCCAGACTCACGACGCTGGTGCTGGTCCACGGCCACGAGCGAACCGGCAATCCCGCGGAATTCAAAGCGACCAGCGTGCGGTCCTGCGGATCGGACAAACCGCGCAGATCCAGAACATGCTTTCGCGTCAGCTCCGTTCGCAGGTGACTTCCGACGGCGAGCCAGGACCAGTACGAATTCGTTCCGAGCGGCCAGAGCGTTTCGGAACCGACACTCGGCAAAGTCAGTTCGCGTCGGCCGAGCGTTTGCTGTTCGACGAGGACCGTCAGCCCGACCGTGTCGCCGTCGCGTTCCACGCAGAGGACTCGCAAGCGTTGTCGGTCGCCGAAGTGCGTCCAGTAAAGTTGCAACCACTCGAACGTCTGGCAGAACGCGGGACGCGGAGTTTGGCGGAGCAGTTCGCTCCACAGCGGTTGCAGCTCTGCCAGCGTCGCCAGGTCGTTGATCTCGAACACCGAATGAGTGCCGTCAACGTCGTCATTCTCCGCGCACAAGCCGGACGCCTGCGGATCGTGTTCCGATCGCAGTCCCAGCTCATCGAGCGTGAAGAAGGACGAACTCATCGGGTGACCAATTCCTCTTGGTGTGCCGGCTCGGAATCAGGGCGAGGCTCACCGGAGGCGAGAAGTTCGTGCGCGGCCGAGTGCTTTCGCAGGCCGCCGTCGAACAGGCTTTTGAGTTTCAGGCCCGCATTCCAAAAGCCGCTGACCATGTGATTGACCGAGACGGTGAAGGACTCGACGCGATCTGCGGACTTGGCTCCCCAGCGGCTTTTGTAGTGCAGTTCGTTGGTGCCGAAGTCGTACCGTGTCACGCCGCGCGAGTAGCCCTCTTCAAACATCTGGCGATAAAGCTGCGAGCCGACTCGGTACTGCGCCCAATTTTCGTCGTAGTTGTTCGCGATGACATATCGCGTCGAACCGACAGTCGCGGCGACGACGAAGCTGATCGGTTGGTTGTCGGCGAGCATCAGCCAAGCGTCGAAGAAACCTTGCGGTGCGAGCCACCCCTGAATCAGTTCGGACCAGAAACGCTGCTCGACGGGACCAGTGAATCGCAGTCGACCACGCGGATCGTTTGCCAGCCAACTTTTCTGTTCCACTTGTGCAAGTGAGGTCAGAAGGTCAGTCGTCTCGGTCGCCGATGGGTAACACAGATGCAGCAATTCGAGTCGATGGTCGCTGGCCAGTCTGTTTTCGTAGCTGCGAATTTGGCGGAGGAACTTGCGGCCGATCGTCGCCTCTTGGCATTCACCCCAAGTGGCGGGCAACTCGGCGCTGGCTAACTTGTCCGAGTTCTGCCGCTGCATCGGCATTTCGAGTTCGTTGAGCGCTGACAGGACTCCGCGATGAGCTTCGTGTGACATCGGCCAAGGGCCGAGTTGCAGGACGCTCCAGCCGATTTCGACCAGGAACCAGCCCAACGCACGGCCGATGGCGAACTCGTGAGTCTGTTGAGCCAGCACCAATCGCCACGGCTGGAAGTAGCCACCCAGCGCGTTGACTCGCAGCAAGCCGGCTTTGGGATGTCCAATCGGCATCACGCCGCACAGCCGGTCTTGCTCGTCGTAGACGGTCGCGACCTGCATGTCGCCGGTCCACGGTGCGTGCGAGCCGATCGTGCGATCCCAAATCGAGAACCACTCCGGCCCAAACAGCCGCAGCTCCGGGCGCACGCGGTCCAACAGATCCAGCCAAGCGGCTCGCAGCCGGTCGTTGCCTGCGAGTTGCTGAAGTTCGCAATGAAACATGATGCGTGTTGTCCTACTAACCCGAAGCGTCAGCGAGGGCGGACGCTTCTGGCGATGTCGTCATCGGAATTCTGTGAAGCGTTCGCCCTCGCTGACGCTTCGGGTTACTTCAGGCTTGTGGTTTGGCGACGGTCCAGCGATTGGGTTTCCATTTGGAGACAGTCCACCAAGTCAGCAGTTTTTGTTGAGCCAGCCAGGTCGCTCCGAGCACGATCGCACCGCCCGCCGCGATCGCGACGATGCGGCTCCAGCCGGGCGTCAGCGACACTCGTGACCAGACGACGTAGGAGTAACCCAACAGCGCGACCAGCGGCGCGAGCTGCGGTCCCACCATGTCAATCAGCAGACGGCGCGGCTCGAACCCCAACTTCTTGGTCGCGTACGGCAGGAGGATTCCCAACTCAATGAAATACAGCGGGATCATGGTCCCCAGCGCAACTCCGACCAGCCCCATGCTGTAGATCAGTGACAAGCTGAATGCGAAATTCGCGATGGCCTCGACGACGTAGATCACCGACGGACCCCGCACGTCTCCCATTCCGAACAGCACGCTCGTCACGACCTTCATCGGCGTGCCGATCAACTGACCGGCCAGCAACAGCAACAGAATTGTTTGGCTCTGCGGATAGGCCTTGTGAACCCAGGTGGCCATGAGGATCGGGCCGAAGAAACTCGCGCCGATGAAGAAGCCCATCATCAGCATCCAAGCCAAACCGGCCGCGCGAGCCGTCAGGTCTCGTAGTTCGGCGGTGTTGCCCTGAGCGTGCAGTTCGCCGGCTCGCGGCAGGCAGACGCTCGCGATGCACTGCAACGGTTTGCTGATGTACTGGCACAACCGCTGAGCAACGTAGTACGGCACAATCGCCTCGGTCCCCAGCACGCAACCGATGACGATGCAGTCGGTGGATTCGATCAGCTTGGTCGCGACGACCTCCAGAAACGCGAACGCGCTGAATGAGAAGCACTCGCGTAGCGTCTGCCGGCTGACGAGACGTGGGCCAATTCTCAACGTTGGAACCAACCGAAAAGCACAGCAGACGTAGCCGAGATTCTCGGCCAACGTCGTCGCCAGGAAGATCACCGCCAGCAGCAGCAGCCCCCACTCTTTTTGAAGCATCACCAACGTCAGGACGAATCGCACGACTCCGCTGCCGAGCACGAACGCGCGTTCCAACTCGAACCGCTGCAAGCCGACCAGAACTCCACCGAACACGCTGCCGATGATCGAGACCGCGACGTTTAGGCCGAGAATCAAAATGACCCAACGCAGTTCCGTGACCGACACACCGCTGTTGGGCCATAACACCGGGACCAGCCATGCCAACACTCCGGCAATCGCCAGCGCGACGACGCTCATCACAAGGTAGACCGCGCCGATCGCATTGACCACGCGATTGACTTGGTCGGTGTCCCCCTTCGCGTGATGCGCCGCCACATACCGGCTGATCGTCGGGCCCAAACCGAGACTCAACAGTCCCGAATAACCAGCGATCGCACTGATGAAGACCCAGGTGCCGTACAGCGAATCTCCGAGGACGCCCAACACCAGCGGCATCAGGATCAGCGCGAGCATCATTCCCAGCACATGGTCGCTCCATGTGGCCAGCAGATTGATCGTGAATCGCTTGCGGAGTCCCATTGCCTCAAATCCTCGCGGCCACCAACACAAACACGTTGAATCCCAGAAATACGATCGCGCTACACGCGGCCAAGCGGACGAGGTGCCCGCGATCCCAGGTCGCCAATAGACGTCGCGGTTGCAGGTGCAGTCCCGCCAGGTTCGCGAAAGCTACTTGAGTCCCCAGCATCAGGTACGTCGAAACGACATACGCTCGTGACAGCGATTGCAGGCCCAGCGTCCAGCCCACCAGCATCGCGACGACGAATGGATACAGCCGGCTCATCTCCGGGTGCTGGAACTCGTGCCGCAGGTTTCTCAGCCGAAACAGCGACAATGCCGGGAAGAAGAAGCAGCCCAAGAACAGCGTGCCGCCGAACAGACCCAGTTCGACGTAGGCATGAACGAAGGAATTGTGAGCCACTAGCCCGGCCCAATCGACGTACATCCCTTGTCCGATGCCAAACAACGCCCACGGAGAGCGGAGCGCGGCCAGTCCTTCTCGCCACAGCGTGATTCGCTCGTGGCCGGTTCCGCCTTCGGAGAGACCGATCCCTGTTTGTCGGCCGCCGATGAATGGCAGAACGCTCAGGCACATCAAGCCGGCCACGATCGCCACCTTGCGGCCGTATCGGCAAATCACGATGGCCAGGAAGGCTCCCGCCGCCGCCATCAGGCCGCCTCGCGATTTCGTGCAGAATAAGCCGGTCATCAGCAAAGCCAGCGGTGCCAACGACACGAATCGCAGCGGACCAAGTGACCGATCCCACAGGACCGACGCCCAGATAACTCCCGAAAATATGATCAAAAGCGAGAGATCATTCGGGTCTTGAAAGATGCCGGTGCCGCGCATTCGCGACACGCGGCGGAGTGCATTCGCATCCGTCATGCCGTCGAAGTCGGAGATATGCGTGATGAACTCAAAATCCGCCAGCTCGTAGAAATCGAGCACGCACATCGTCACGGTAATCGTCGCCGTGACCGCGATGACCGCCAGCAGCGACTTTAACCGATACACCGTGTCGGTCTGCGAGACGACCAATCCGAATAACAACAGCACCTTGAGGAAGTCGATCGAGCCTTCCTTCACGCCGTGCAAATAGAAACGTTGCAGGTGAGACAGCGCGATCGCGATCAGAACTCCGACCACACACAACATCGCCGGCTGCTGAGTCAGATTCCGCCATTGGAAATGTCGCTTCAGGCCAGCGACTCCGCAGGCCAAAGCGGCGACGATCAGCGACTCGTAGATCGGGACGACATCCAACGCGGGGAACAACTCGGCCGGTCGCAGAATCATCGCCGCGCAGACCCCCAGCAGCAGCACGAATGCCAACTGCGAGACGGCGGGACGATTCCAAGAACGGATCATGAGCCGGAGTCCTTCAGGCGCAGAAAGAGTGTCCTCCGCGCGCAACGGTGGTTGTTCTGCGGAAACATAGGTCGCAGATCGTCACCGGCTGTCGAATTGAGAACCGGCCCGATTTCCGGTCTGAGGGGCGTTCAACTGACCCGCGCAATCGTTGCGACCGGACCTCGTCCTTTGTGGCTCAGAAGCGCGCGGGCTACATTCCGCTCCGCTTCAGCCACCTGAATGGAGAAAGGTTCGCCCATGTCACGACCTCTGCTGGTGCTCGGTCTGTTTGTGCTCGCGATTTCCGGCACCGAATTGGTTCTCGCGGTCGAGCCGTCCAAGCCGTCGGCCGGAGAACGCATCGAGTTCAGTTCGGCCGACTGGCCGTGGTGGCGCGGTCCAAACCGCAACGGCATCGCGGCGGCCGATCAGAAGCCGCCGCTCAAGTGGAGCGACTCCGAAAACGTGCTCTGGCAGACCCCGATTCCCGGCCGCGGTCACAGCTCCCCGACGGTCGTCGGCGATCAAGTGTTTCTGGCGACCGCCGAACACGACCGCGAGGTGCAATCGGTCCTCTGTTTGAATCGCCAAACCGGCGAGAAGCAGTGGCAGACCGAGATTCATCAAGGAGCCTTTGAAGCGGTCCTCAAGAAAGGCAACTCGAAGAGTTCGTTGGCCTCGTCCACTGTGGCCTGCGATGGGCAGCGACTTTTCATCAACTTTCTGCACGACGGAGCGGTCTACACGACGGCGCTCGGCCGCGACGGCAAGAAACTCTGGCAGACGAAGATCACCGACTACGTTTTGCATCAGGGCTTCGGTTCGTCGCCGGCGATTTATCAATCGCTGGTGATCGTCTCGGCCGACAACAAAGGGACCGGAGTCATCGCCGCGTTGGATCGCGCGACCGGCTCGGTCGTTTGGAAGCAGGAGCGGCCGAAGTTCCCGAACTACACGTCGCCGATCATTCTCAACGTCGCCGGTCGCGAGCAGCTTTTCTTCACTGGCTGCGATCTGGTGACCAGCTTCGATCCGCTGACCGGCAAGAAGTTGTGGGAGATCGAAGGCTCGACGACCGAATGCGTGACCTCGACCGTGACCGACGGCAAACTCATCTTCACCAGCGGCGGCTACCCGAAGAATCACCTGTCAGCCGTGAAAGCTGACGGCTCCGGCAAGATCGCGTGGGAGAACGGCTCACGCGTGTACGTCCCGTCGATGCTGGTGCGCGACGGCTATCTGTACTCGGTGCTGGATGCCGGCGTGGCGATGTGCTGGAAGTGCGACACCGGCAAAGAGGTCTGGAAGGGCCGGCTCGGCGGCACGTTCACCGCGTCCCCGGTGCTGGTCGGCGAGCACCTCTTCGCCACGAACGAAGCGGGGCAGACCTTTGTTTTCAAAGCGACTCCGGAAGCGTTCGATCTCGTCGCCGAAAATCCACTTGGCGGAGAAGTCTTCGCCACTCCGACGATCTGCGGCAGCCGTATCTATTTCCGTGTCGCGCACCAAGTCGATGGACAGCGGCGCGAGAAATTGATGTGCATCAGCAAACCTTAGAACTGCAAATCCTCGTGTCTCACGATTAGTGAATCAGCTTCAATGAAGCCATGATCGAATCCGGTTGCATCGCTCCGGTCGTGCTGATGATGGTGCCATCAAACACCGGAGCGGGTTGGACGATGACCGTCTTTTGGCTCGGACTACCCGTGAGTTTCACATACAAAACGCGAATCCCGACGAACTTACAAATCTGATACGTGGCATTGTTTCCGGGTCCAGAGACGGAGCGGAAGACGGGGATGGCTCGCGGTTGCCCGATGATGGCTGCGAGATCATCTTTGATCCCCGCACTCAGGCCGGTGTCACCGTTGAGTGCCAACAACCCGCTAGCGGGAATCTGAACTCTGCCGCCAAAGTACGCCAAGTCCGCTTCATTGGGGCCAAAGCGAATCTGTCGCGACAGGTCGGCCGTGCTGTTGCCCGACGATCCGATATCGACGGTGCCGCGATTGCCGGAAGGCAGACTGGCATTACTGCCGGGATACATGCTGATTTCCTTAATGCCGTCCGCAGCACCGGTGACCGTACCATTGCTGTTGTACTTGTAGCTGTCAGAGCCGACGCCATTGAGAATCAGGTCATCCCAACTCGCTTCGTCGATCGCGAGTGGCAACAGCGGACAGGTGAGTCCACTCCCCGGCGGGATGTAGAAGCCGCCACCAGGAGAGAGCGTTGCGGTCGCCTTGGCAATCAGAGCCGCCGTTTTATTCCCCATCGCCCTCGCGAAGAACAGCGGCAACTCCTGGTCACCGCGAGTGGCGACATCACCCGCCAACGGTTGGTCCCGATGAATCGTGACCTCAACAATGTTGTAGGGAGTCGCCCCCCAGGTCTCGACCCAGGCTCCATTGGTGCTCTTCGTGCGTTGTCCGAATCGCACGTCGCGAGTCGTGTCCAGATAGGCAGCCGCCTGCTCGCCCAGGCGATAAGTCACGGCCACGACTTGAGCGGCCGACCGGCCGGTCGAATCCACTTGCTGTGACGTCAACACCTTGCCAGTTCCCCAACCATTGAGCAGCTCCAATCCGGCACTTAACACAGAACCATCGGCCGCTGCCTGCATCTGGGCCTTGGTCTGCGCCATGAAGCCGACATCCACCGCCAGTGCGGTGAAGCCCATGACAGCGACCAGAGTCACCGCTGACCAAGTGATGATGCTGCCGTGACGCGCATGACGCATCGACCGTGACGAACGGAAAACGTTTGTTGTGCGACGCATGAGGTCTCTCCCTATTGCCGTAATCAGCCCGCGAAAAGTCTGGCGACCGAGTGTCAGGGCACTTTGAGTCGTAATGACCAACTCCGACGAACGAAGTCGCCGATGTCACACGGGGTCGTATTGGTGCAACACACGTGGAGCCTCATCGACGGTGAATGTGCCGTCCGATTTGTAGTAGCGCACGCGTTCCAGGATGAATCGTCGCACGCGATGCGAGGCAAAACCGATCCGCGAGTTCCAGGTCGTGAAATTCGGGTCGTACCAGTTGAGATTGTTTCGCCACGTCTCCGTCTGCAACTTCAATTCACCGTTTCCGAAGACGCCCCAAGTCTCCGAAATTCCATTGAGGATCTCGAATACTAGGTTGCTGCCATCGATGCTCATCGCCGACGTGTAGCGAATCTCTTCGTCCACGAGATGCAGCGAATCCCAATTGACGTTGCTGCACGTCTGAATGATGGCGTCATCTTGCCACAACTGAAGTTGGACGCCACCGGACGAGAAGCCGGGTTGAGTCGCGCAATTCATATCGAACACAGCATATTTGCCCCACAGCGTCCACGAGGGAGCCAAGACGGTGCTGACTTGGGGCGAATCGGCTTCCGGTTCTGGAGTGCCGAGTTTCACATACCAGTCTTCCTCAACGCGAACCGTGTTGCCGACCGCAGCTTCCTCGCCCAGGATCGACGGGACGACTCCCAGTCCAGTCAGAGCCAGCGGAGCACACCCCGCGATTCCTAGCAAACGTCGGAAGGCCGCGCGACGTGTCATAACGGGTTGATTCGACGACAACATGACAATCTCCTTGAAGCGACAAGTGACTTTCGGTAGCCGGGCGATCTGATGCGACGCACGCTGCGCCGAGCCAGACCCTGGGCTTTGCGTCCCCGCCTCGCGACGGGTTTGCCTGTTCGAGACACGCTCCGTTCAAGGAGTGCAACTCGCTGAGGAGAGATGGAATCCTCGGTGGTCCAAAGCGGCCATCATTCGGCCTGACCACGGTCACCGATTTGGGGGAGAACCATCTTCAAACTAGGTCACGATTTTGAGAGATGTCGTCGGTGGCAATCATTTTTTTCCGCATTGTGGGAATGCGCAGCCGAAACCTCGGAGGTTTTCCCTGGAAGCCCCAGCACGACGCGCCAGCGAGTGGTTGTTCGAGAAAAACCACTCGCTGGCGAGTCGTGCTGGTGTCACGGGTCGATCCAGTCACGGATGGTGCCTTCGCCGCGCTACAAGTTTTCGATGCGTTGCAGTTCGGCAGCGATCAGCGGGAGCAAGTCGGCGTCGTCTTCGGTGTCGGGACGAGCATAGGCCCAAGCGATGACCGCTCCCGAGTCTGTCCACACGCGCACGGCGATGCGGCGGTATTCGTGTCCGATCAAGCCGTCGGTTGGCAATTCTTCCAGGCGATCGCAACCAGACAGTGTGCTCTCGTAAGTCGCTGGCGTGAGGAAGAAAAGTTCGCCATCAACCACGGAATCCGCTTCGCGAGCGATCATTAGCGGCGAGACGTGAGCGAAGCTCAACAACCTCGCCGGCAGGACTCGATCAAACGCTCCGGCGAGATATCCATGATTGCATTCGCCTCGACGCAACGTGCCAAAGGCGAATAGCGGAAGTTGCAACATCACCGGACTCGATGCCTCAATTGGCTTCTTTCAGAGCGGCTTCATGGGAACGAAGCTCTTTCGCCAATCGCTGCAACTGAGTTCGCAAGTCCTGAAACTTCTCAAAGGCAGTGAGAAACCGTTCGTTGGAGTCGAAGATCGATTTGTGAATCTCTCGCAAACTGAACTGCACTCCACGATCGAGTTGCGTCAAATCGCCTTGCAAATGATCTCGCAGGTGTTCGAGTAACTGTTGAGAAACGGCTTGAGTTTCGACTGCCAGACGACGGATGGCTTGCCGATCTCGGGAACGTTCTTCAGGGGTCAATTTCTTGAGTCGCACATCGACGTTCGCCTGCTTGATCGCGTGCTGATCCACCAGACGCCCAAAGGGATTGACGGTCTCCTTGACCTGATTGATGGCTTCCTCGGCGCGAGCCAGTCCGCGCTTGGCACGCTCAAAGTCGGGATTGATCTCCAACGCCTTTTTGTATTGCTCGATGGCCGCTTTGGGATTGTTCATCTCCAGATACGTGTTGCCCAAGTTCTGCATCGCGTCGAGCATGCGCGGATTGAGTTTGATCGCCTCTTTGTACGAGTTGATCGCCATCGCCGGTTGCTTCGTCCCGCGGTACGCGATGCCGAGGTTGTAGTAACCCTCGACCGCTTTGCCGTCGCGTGAGATCGCCCGCTTCAGGATGTCGGCGGCTTTCTGAAACTCTTCCTTGCGATTGAAGACGGCTCCAAGATTGATGTAGGCCTTGGCATCCTTCGGCTTGAGCTGCGTCACGCGTGTGAAGTGTTCGACAGCCTTGTCGTATTGTTTGACGACGAAATAGGCGGCAGCGATCGCATCATGCACATCGGCCTGGTCGGGGTCGGCCTGCAAGGCTTGATCGAATGCCTGAATTGCTTCGGCGTGTTTGCCTTGTCGAAACAATTGCCGGCCTGCTTTGCAGAGGCTTTCGAGATCGGCAGCCATCGTCGAGCCCTCCGTCAACTTCTTGTTGACATGGTCGGTGCTGGAAACTCGAACGCAAAAAATCAACGCCGGACGAGTCAGCGGTGGCAGAATATCAGCCTTTGCTCAAATCGGACAACACATTTTCGCCGACAGATCGCGACGCCCTGTGTGGCCCGCGCGTCACACCGAACTTGTGACTCGACCAGCGAACTGGGTCAGCAATTCGTCAGTTATTCGCGCATCCTTGGGGACTTCTTTGATGGCTTGCAAGACGGCCAAGACCTGTTCCTCGGACAATTCGTAGCCGAGGTCATGCAATCGGTGAGCGACGGCACGACGGCCACTGTGACGGCCGATGACCAACGTGAGGCCGCTAGCCCCGACCTTTTCCGGCCGATAAGGCAGGTAGGTGTCAGGGTTCTTCAGTAGTCCGTCCTGATGAATGCCGGCCTCGGTCGCGAAAATATTCTCGCCGCCGACCGGCTTGTTTCGGGCCAACGGCAAGTTGGTCAACTCGCTGACCAACTGACAGAGCGCATGCAGCTTTGTCGTGTCGAGCTTGAACTCGACGCCGTACTGATCGGGATGCAGCGCGAGCGCAATCGCGACTTCTTCGAGCGAAGCATTGCCAGCCCGCTCACCGATGCCGTTGATCGTGCATTGCACGACGTTCGCTCCCTCTGCGACGCAAGCCAACGTGTTCGCGACAGCGAGGCCCAGATCGTTGTGGAAATGAACGGCGAGCAGCGCCTTGCTGAGATTCGGCACGTTGTCCTGAATTGTGCGGATGAAGTCGCGCGCCTTTTCCGGCGTGAGAATCCCGACCGTGTCCGGGAAGCCGATGGTTGTCGCGCCGGCATCGATCGCTTCGCGATAGCACTGGCAGAGATACGGCAGTTCGGTGCGGCTGGCGTCTTCCGGGCTGAACGCGACGATCTCAAATCTCTCGCTGGCGTATGCAACCGAGTCGGTGATGATCTTCAAAACTTCCGCTTCCGACTTTTGCAGCTTGTGTTGTCGATGCAGCGGACTTGTGCCGCAGAACAAGCTGACACCGCGCTTGTTGGTGGGGTTGCCGTCCAGAGCTTCGTCAGCCGCATCAACGTCCCCGCGCACGGTTCGGCAGAGCGCGGTCAGCACCGGCTTTTTCACGACGCCGACCATGCGTCGAATCGCTTCGATATCCGCCGGCGACGACGCTGGGAAGCCGGCATCGAGCGAATGCACCCCCGCTTCTTCGAGAGCCAGCGCGATCCGCAGCTTGTCGTCCGGGTCGAGCGTCGCGCCCGGCATCTGTTCGCCGTCACGCAGCGTCGTGTCGGAGAACAGCACGACTCCCGAATTCTTGTGGTGCCGGATGATCGCCTGCTTGACGACTCCGGTCACACGCTTCTTGGCTCGACGGAAAAAGCCGAACGGCATCGAAGGGCTCAGGGTTGCGGGGCAAAGGGGTGAGGAAAGCGGCGGGAGAATGACAGACTGCTCTGAAAATCGGAAGAGAAATTTGGTTCTCAAAGCTGCTTCAGTGCGTCCGACGGTGTCAATCGCGGACGTCCGTTTGCGAGTTTCTCCAGAATTTCGACAATTTTGGCGAACCCGAGGCTCTCGGCATAACGCATCGGGCCGCCTCGGAAGGGGGCGAAGCCGGTGCCGAAAACCATCGCGAGATCGATGTCTTCCGGCTTCGAGACGATGCCTTCCGCGAGGCATCGCGCAGCCTCATTGACGATCGGAAAGATCATTCGCTGAGTCAGTTCCTCGCGCGTTGGCGTCCCACCGGGAACCGAGTACGTTCCCGACTGCCGCACTTTGTCGATGGCTTTGCGCACGGCAGGATTCAGTTTTTTCTTCGAGCCTCTGCCCACGAGTAGCGATTTCGCAGCCTTCGGATCGTTGGCGGCAAGCTCTTTGAGTGCGGCCCAAAGCGGAGCTGGCAGCATTCGATCGCCGTACGCCGAGTGCATGTTCGCGGCGACGTGCTGAGCGACCTCCAAACCGACCAGGTCGGTCAATTCGAGCGGCCCCATTGGCAGACCGAATGCAACGGCAGCTCGGTCGATCTCCAGCGGATCGGAGACCTCCAGCAACAGCCACCCCGCTTCGTTCATGTACGGAGCAAGCAACCGATTGACCAAGAAGCCGGGGCAGTCCTTCACGATCACCGCCGTCTTGCCGAGCCGTTGCGTCAGCGCGAACGCCGTGGCCAGCGCGGCGGGACTGGTTTGATCGGTGCGAATCACTTCGACCAAAGGCATCTGCAACGGCGGATTGAAAAAGTGCAGGCCCACAATCCGTTCCGGGTGCGGTATGCCGTCGGCGATCTCGGTGACGAGCAGCGAACTGGTGTTCGTCGCGAGCACGGTCGTCGGCGAGGTCGCTTCCGCGAGTTCGCGAAATACCTGCTGCTTGATCGGCAGCGATTCGACGATCGCCTCAATCACCAAGTCCGTCTGTTTGAATCCTGAGAAATCGGTCGTCGGTCGCAAGCGGTCGAGCGTGTCGCTGGCCTGAAGCGGCGTCATCTTCTTGCGCTGCACATCGCTCTTCACCCATTTGCGAGCAGTCGCGATCCCCTTCGCCAGAAACTCTGGCTTGATGTCCTTCAGCCGAGTCCAGATTCCCTTCTGGGCCATCAGCAGCGCGATGCCCGCTCCCATCGCCCCCGCACCGAGGACCGCCGAGTTGCTGATCGGCTTGGTGGCGATGTCGGCCAGTTCCACGGGCTTCTTCGCATCCTCCTGGAGGAAGAACAGCCGGAGGCATTCGCGCGTCACCGGAGCGTCGGCGAGTCTTCCAATCGCCGCCGATTCGGCCGCGAAGCCGATCGACAGCGGCTGCCGAAATCCGGCACGCAACACGTCGATGGCCGCGAGCGGAGCCGGATAATTGCCTTTCGTCTCGTGTCGCACTTTGCCTTCCGCTTTGCGGAACGCGTAATTTCGCAGCGGAGGTATCGACTCCGTCAGCCGAGCCACCAACGATCGCTTCGGTCGCTTGAAGAACGTGCTGGCCGTTCCCAATTTGATCACCGCGCGCAGCAGGTCTTCGCCGACAAACGGCAACGCCTCGACCGGCACCAGGTCATGCACCAGTCCCTTGGACCGAGCCTGCCGACCACTGAGCATCCGGCCGGTGAGGATCATCGGCAGAGCCTCGATCAATCCGACCAGCTTCGGCAATCGCACCGTGCCGCCCCAGCCGGGGATCAGTCCCAGTTTCACTTCCGGCAGACCGAGCAGCGTCTTCGCATGATCGTCGGCGATGCGATACCGACACGACATCGCAAATTCGAGACCGCCGCCGAGACATGCTCCCGAAATCAAAGCGACCGTCGGAACGTGCAATGTTTCGAGCAGCTCGAACACGCGCCGTCCGAGCTTGGACAACTCGGTCGCTTCAGCCCCGCCGGTCATCTTTTTCATCTCGGTCACGTCGGCACCGACGATGAAGCTCCCTGGCTTGCCGCTGAGAAACATCACGCCGCGCACCGCCGCGTCCCGCCGAATCTCGGCGATCAGCCGTTCCAGCTCTTCCAGCATCCCCTTCGACAACGCGTTGACGGACTTGTCACGCCGGTCGATGCGGACTTTCAAAATGCCGCCGCCACAAAGCTCTGAGTGCCACATCACGGCATCGGTCAGGAGAGTTGTTGTTGTGCCGCCGTCGGCCATCGAAGTAGTCATCATCAATTCCTTGTTGTCGCGACTGCCCTTCTCACTTTGGGAGAAGGTGGCCGAAGGCCGGATGAGGGTATCGAACGACGGACGGCTCCCTCACCCCGACCCTCTCCCAAAGGGAGAGGGAGGAAAACAGTCGATGTTCCTTCATTCGATTTCGACCACCACCGCGCCGCCTTGTCCACCGCCGATGCAAAGCGTCGCCAAGCCACGAGACAATTCACGGCGACGGAGTTCGTGCAGCAGAGTGAGGATCAATCGAGTACCCGTCGCTCCGACAGGATGTCCCAGTGCGATCGCTCCGCCATTCACGTTGAGACGTTCGAGGTTGATTGAGCCAAGTGGTGCCAGTTCACAACCTGCGGCGGCACACGCTCCGGCCGGAGACTCGAACCCGCGCAGACACGCGATTGCTTGAGCGGCGAAGGCTTCGTTGAGTTCGACCAATTCCATGTCGGACAGTTTCAGTCCTGTCTGCTGCAAGACTCGCGACGTGGCGAACACCGGGCCGAGTCCCATGCGAGTCGGATCGCAGCCGGCGTAGGCGTAATCGCGGATGCGGCCCAGCGGCGTCAGGCCCCACTCGCGAGCGGTGTTCGCTTCGACGATCAACAGCGCGGCGGCTCCGTCGGTGATCTGGCACGAGTTGCCAATCGTCACGCTCCCCCAACGGCGATCGAAGTACGGCTTCATCTTCGCCAACGATTCGAGCGACTGATCCGCTCGGAAGCCGACATCTTGTGAGATCGGTTTGACGCCGCCTTCGCGGTCATCGACGTAGACCGTCATCACCTCGGAAGCCAGCCGATTCTCCTGCCAGGCTGCTGCCGCGAGTTGATGACTGCGGAGCGCGAATTGATCCTGTTCGTCTCGCGTGATCTTGAACTCGCGAGCGAGCCTCTCGGCCGTGTCCCCCATCATCAGGCCGGTGACCGGATCGGTCAGTCCCAGCTTGATCCCGATTTGCGGAATCAGATCGCTCAGTCGAAACGACGCGAAAGTCTTGAGCTTCTGCCAGGCCGACCGCGCGGAACTCAGCCGCAGCAATTTGTCGGCAAATTTCTTCGGGTAGAAAAGCGGAATGTGGCTCATCGAGTCGACGCCGATGGCGACGACACATTTCGCTCGGCCGGAAACGACGCGGTCGCACGCCTGCGTCACGCATTCGAATCCGCTGGCGCAGTTGCGACTGACGGTGTGAGCGATCTTGTCGCGCGGAATGCCGGCTCGCAGCGCGATGACGCGGGCGACATTCGCGGCATCGACGGGGCTGGCGACGTTGCCGCAGATCAGCTCATCGACACGGGCGGGATCGAGATTGGCTCGGTCCAACAATTCACGCACCGCCAAACGGCCCAGCTCCTGAGCCGGAAGCTGATTGAACGCCGCTCCGGCTTTCACGAACGGAGTCCGCACGCCTCCGACGATCACCGCTTCTGGCATGATGCCCTCTCTGGCCAAGTCGGTCAGCCTTCCCAGGCTGACAGTGAATTCTGATCGGCGGGAAGAGTATCGGCTGCCGCCAACGAACGTAATTCGAGTCAGCCTGGAGAGGCCGACCTACACGGGCAAGCCGCGAGCGATCCGAATTTCGCGCACCTTCGTCATCACCTCGTTGACGAGCTGACCGTTGCGCTCCAGAGCATGGAACTCACGAACGTTGACCAGGAAGTTGCAGCCAACCGTCGTGAGTGCGACGAGCAAATGCAGCGTGCTGATCGACAGGCCCGCCCAGCCGGAGTAACCCAGACGCGAGGCCGGATCGGCGGCAGCTCCGAAGCCAATCGTCGTCAGCAAGAGCAACAGACACAAACACATCCACGGGAGGACTCGGTACTTCAGTCGCTGACTTTCGACTCGCCAGCGATCGTCGAGTTGGTAGGTCTTGCTTACATCTTCCATCCAGCGACCGGTCCCCATGAAATAGGTCAGAACCACGGCATGAACCAAAGTGGCGAAGATCAGTCCGGTCAGTGCGAGCATCAGATGCCACGACACGAGAGGTTGCGATTCGAGGACTCGCGGATCGCCGATGTTCAAGCCGAGTGTGAAGACGGCCAGCAACAACAGCGTGCTCACCGATGCGAGTGTCAAAAAGATGCGGGTCACGGTTGTTTCCGTATTGAGGTTTTGGCGTAGCCGGGAAGTCCCCGTGGGGCGGGCGGTAACGGAGTTTAGTGGCACATCGCCGGCGACTCGATGATCGGACGGTCAACGAAAAAGCCCGATGAGCGAGGCTCATCGGGCTTGGAAGTTTCGTCAGCAGACTCGGCAGCGTTAGAAGCCGTATGATTTGTTGTCCGTATCAAAGTCGAGATCGCTGAAGCCCACGTTGGTCTTGATGTTTGAGTACGTGTACTCCTCAATGATCGGTGGCTGAGCACCTTGGGCGGGGAAGCCGAACTGCTCGACACGCACCGGCAGGCCGGAATCCTTCGCGATGTACATTCGCGTTAAATGGAACGGCGCGTGCGAAACTGGCTTGGGATAGGTTGTTTCGACCACCTTGCACTCAATTTTGTCGAGCTTCGCGTTCGGGAAGAATTTCACGACACAATCGTCGTGCTTCTCGCCCGCCTCCCACTGCTGCACCAGCGTCGCGACCAACTTCGACATGCCGAACATCGTGATCGGATAGCGGTTGTCGTCCATCGCGTCTTTGCTGTCCGGTTTCAGCTTGAGGGTTCCAACGATGGATGTGATCCCCTCGCCATGAGCCAAAAGTTTATCTTTGTTTCTGCCAGCGACGTAAATCACTTCGCGGCCGCCATGCGGGTTGAGAAACTTGAGGTAGACGCTGAAGGGCTGCTCGCGGAACTTCACATACATCTCGGTCTGAATCAGCTTCTTGCCCACGACTTCTTTTTTGGTGAACGTCGCCTCGTAGTCGTTGACCTTTTTCAGCGTCTCCTGGACGTCCTTGGCGAACTTGATCGCGGCTCCGAGTTTGTGGGTATCTCCGCTGGTGGAATTGTTACTTTTCGCCGTCTTGGGGACATCGTCCGCGATCACCCAACCTGGCAACAGCAAGCCAGAGGAAACTGCGACAGACTGCTTCAGAAAATGGCGACGACCTTGGTTCGTAGATTTCAGGCTCATAGAGCTTCAACTCCTTCGGCAAAACAGCGCACGAACTGCTCTCCTCCTGGAAGGCAACTCGGCGAGGGGCGGATGCTAGTGGGCGACGTCGCGAGCACAAGTCTCCGACTGTCAGCCACGACGCGGCTCGGCGACAGTGCCGAATCCCGTTTCATCACAGTTCGTATCGGGACAGGCAGACGATTCACTTCACCGAGCGAGCTTCAAGAAACCGGAATGGCCCGCGTCCGCAGACCCACGAGCGTTGCCCACGCTGCGACCCGAAAGGTCTCGCGGAGTCTTGTACTCGCGAGGGACTGACCCCGACAGGCCAAATCGGCGAAAACTGCCGTTGAGGTGTTCTTGCGAGTCGGCCTACATTCCGGCCTCGCGTCGGCCTCGCATGATGTGAGGTTTGAAACAAGTTGGTCCGGGAACAGGGAGATTCGCAAGGATGCGCTCTCGAACTGGCAGTTCAATGTCCACGTTGATGTTCATGGTCCCGCTGCTCGGCGTTCCGCTGATGGCGATGTTTGGAGTTCCGCAATTCGTCCCGGTGATTGCGTCGTCTGTCAACGATGCGACAACTCGGCCTGCGGCAACTCGACCCAAACCCGGTGTCGGTGAGTCTGCGTCGGCGACCACGATCGTGGCTGAGTCCTCCCTGCGAGGTTCCAGTTCGCGCGTTGAGCAGCCACTGCAAGACATTTTTCGTCCGGTGGAGCGTCCTCGTCGCGACAGCCGCCAAATTCTTGACGTCGAGTCGCGCGGACCCGAAACGAAGTTCGTCGAAACTTCGCTCAACGCCGAAACTTGGTTGGCGAAGTCCACTTCGCAAGAGCCGGCTGCAGTGGCGGAGCAACGGTTGGATGATCTGTTTGGGAATTCCGCCGCCGTCACCAATCCGTCCGAGCCGCGAAACCGAACTCGTTCGACGACCTCTCGGATGTCAGGCGAGCCGAGCGCGACTCGTGCGACTGCCGTAGTTCTCGCTGCCAACTCGGAACGATCGGACAAAGGCCTGACGTGGCGTGAGGCGGTGCGCCGCCTGAACGAACTCGGCATTCAAGAGTTTCGTCTGGAACCGGGCAGTCAACCGGGTGAATTTTACTTCGCGTGCGAGTTCACTCCGCACCGCGACGCTCGCGTCACACGCCGCTTCGAAGCTGAAGCCACTGAGCCGCTGCTCGCGGTCCAGGCCGTGCTGCGGCAAATCGACGAGTGGCTGACACGACGCTGATTGAGGCCACCATGTTTCTCATGAGTCCGAGTCCGACCCGCGATCTGTCCGTCATGTCCGGGCTCGCAGGGATCTCCGCACGCTCCACAACGGCGGCTGGCTTCCGCTGGAACTTTTTCGCAACGGGGCGCGTTCACGGCTCGAAGGTGAATTGTCCTATCGATGCGCGTCGACGCACGCCAAAGTTAGCCCGGTTGGAAGCCGTCTTGTTTGTCGCCGACGAACCGCTGCCGATCAAACGGCTGGTGCAACTCGCGACCTTGGCCGACGTGGAAGAGGCTCAACAATTGATCGACCTGCTGAACCTGGCTTACGACGCCAGTGGCTCGACGTTCCGAGTCGAGCGTATCGCAACCGGTTTGCGACTGTTGACTCGGCGAGAGGTTGTCTTCTGGCTCGACAAACTGCACCAACGACAAGCGGCGCACAAGCTGACCCCACCGATGCTCGAAACGCTGGCGATCGTCGCCTACCGGCAGCCGCTGACACGCGCAGACCTCGAAGCGGTCCGCGGCGTCCAGTCGTCCGAAATGCTCAAGCAACTGTTAGAACGGGAACTGGTCCGTATTGCCGGCGAAGACGATTCGCTCGGCCGTCCGTTTCTGTACGAGACGACGCGAAAATTTCTGGAGCTGTATGGCCTGCAATCGCTCGACGATCTGCCAATGGCCGACCGCCTGCGCCGCCCACGAAATTCCATCTCGGAAGAGATGACGAGCGCGGCGTAGGTCGATGCTCCGAATTTCTCACTCTCCCTTTGGGAGAGGGTTGGGGTGAGTGAGCCGATAGTCCAAGAAACCCTCATCCGGCCTTCGGCCACCTTCTCCCCAAGGGAGAAGGCACGCATCGTGGCCGCAGTCAGGCATCACGCTTGGCCACGAAAAAAGCCCGGTCTGCCGTAGCAGCCGGGCTTTCGTGAGCGCTGAGTGCCGAAGCAATCAACTACACCATGTCCTTCAACGCCTTGAGCGGGCGAACGCGAACGGCCACGCTGGCACCCTTCGCCGGCAGATCACGCAGTTGGCCGAGCACCATGACACCCTTGCGAGCGGGTTGAGCCGGCTTGTTCTTGCGAACGATTTTGCACAGGCCCGGAATCGCGAAGACTCCTGGTCCCTTCTTGCCCAACGCTTTCCCAACTTCAGCAGCCAGTGCGTCGAAGACGGACGCCACTTGCTTCTTGTTGAGGCCAGTCGCCTCAGAGACGTTGGCAAAGATTTCGGATTTGGATGGAGCTTTGGCAGCCGCTTTGGCCATGATCAGTAACCCTCCTAGCATGGTGATGATGGACGTGAACACGTCGACGTGACGTACGAACGAAGGGATGAAAATAATTCGGCCGCGAAATTGCAACCGGCTTATTGCGAAAAAACCCAGAAATTCCGCAAAAAACTGGCTGTTCTTTCGAGACCGCTCTATCTAGTCACGGGATGGAAACCCACTTGCCTCAACTGCCGTCAGTCGTTGAAAGGTCAGCATCTGACCCGTTGGCGGATCAGTGATCGTGATTTCGATCTGAGCCACTCCGAATGGGATCTCATCGCACAACCACAAGTCCACTCGATAGCGCAGTGAGTGATCGGTGTGCTTGGGTTGGAACAAAACTTGCGCAGCGGCCCGCTGACAACGAAACGCTTTGTTTGGACGCAGCGGTGTCTTGAGAAAACGAATGTGACCTGGGCGATACTCAACCGACTGCGGCAAGCCGGTGACTAACCGCTGTGCGGCGAGCAGCAAATTGCGATCATCTCGTGAGTGCATCGGCCCCAGGAACTCAGAAGACTTTTTGCCGGCGTTGAACGAGGCGATGTCCAGCCACACCAAATGGATTGACAATTCGTCGCTGGGTTTTTCGTGGTCACCCCATTCAAACATGACGAGTTGAATCTGGTCGGTATAGCCATGGGCCAACTGGCCATAAAACGTTCGCAATGTCAACTTGGTTTCACCAGGTGCCGAGTGCAACGATTCATTTCCAAGCAGGCGTGATCCGGAACTGATGAACGTCACTTTCGAATCGCCTTCGATGCGACCATTACCGAGCTTCGGGAACCACGACCACAGCGGATGACCGAACTCGAACGGCGGGGGCGGTTCGGAGTAATCGACCCACTTCCAGCGTTCCATCAGCGACAGCAGCCACGTTGATTGCCACGGATTGCTGCCGGGCAAGCTGGCCGAGACGATCGACATCGCCAACAGGCACGTCGAGAGAATTTGAAAACCGCGGCGCGAGCCCCAGGCATCGAAGACTGGGATCATCGCGATCAACCACAGCGGCACGAGCCACAACATCCAGCGCAGCGCAACGCTGTTGCCGCCGTAGTTGTAGTTTTGCGTCCGAGTCAGATAGAAGCCGAAGACCATCGCTGTCAGTCCCGCTCCGACCAGGAGCAACGTGCGCTGTCGGCACTCCGGCCAGCGACGCCAACCGAGCCAGCCGATGAGCGTCAGCAACCACACCGGCGTCAGCGACAGCAGGCCGTGATGGCCGATCGTGCAATGCACGAGATACATCAGCGGCGAATCGAGGTTGCGATCCAGGCCTTGTGGGTTCGACCAATAGCTCGGAATTCCTTCGTGCTCGTAGACGTACTTGTCGCTGCCGTAGCTGGAATAGAACGGCGACAGCGATCCGGTCACAACACAATTCAACGCTACGAAGGCGACCACCGGGATCAACGCCGCCGGCACAAACACGGTCAGTGTCCGTTTTGGATTCGCTTTCAGCAGCAACGCTCCGAAGACGACAACGAGCAACGCGGCGGGAATTTCCAGCGTGAAGGTCGCTGCCGAAAAGAAACCGGCCAGCGCGAAGAATCGTTTGCGGTGATCGCCGTCGCTGATGACTCGGAGTAACGGGTACATCGCCAGCACGACGCAGATCGCGGCAGGCGAGTGATTATTGAGCGACGACGTGAACGGGCTGAGCAGCGTCCCCCAGCTCGCGACTGCCAGCACGAACAGCTTGCCGAAGTCGCGGCGGGCGTAGCGCTCGACGAGCATCGCCGTGACGATCAGCGAGAGGAGTCGCGGCAGCCAGTTCACCAGCAGCAGGATGATTCGAGAAACCTCGACCGTGTGGTCGGTCAGGTTCCAGTGGGTGATCTGTTTGACGCACCAATAAACTCCCGCGACGAGCGTGCTCTGGAGTGGCGGTTTCGTCGAATAAAAATGCCCTTCGTGCCGCACTTTGTCGATCGTGCCCCAGCCGGGAGCGGCGTCGATCTCGTCGATCTGGTAGGTGCCACGTTCGACCAGCGACCAGACGGTTGACCATCGCGAACGATCATTCGCCGACTGCAACGGCGGAGCTTGCAGGATCTGCGTGAACGACATTGCCGATGACGTGGCGATGATCAACAGCATTGCGAATCGGCGCGCCGCGCGAGCTTCGGCGACGGGATCGTTCGGGACAGTTGGGCTGTGCTCCGTCATAGCAGCTCACGCAGATAAAAATGGTGCGGCCCCAACTTGCCGCCGTAGTTGCCAGCGGTAATGAGCGTCAGGCCGGAGCAGCGCGACGCGGCGTGCAAGCCGGCTCGCATCGCCGCGCGGACGACATCGGCGGAAAGTCCGTCGATGACCAATTCGTAGACGGCTCCCGTGCCGGGCGGCAGTTCGCTCTGCGTCTGAGCCATCAGCGTCGGGCAGTAGGTATCGTTGGTGCTGGCCTTCAACTTTTTATAGCGCGAGCCGATTTTGCTGCCGGCTCGAACGATGCCGCCGGGGAACGGCAGCGCGACATCGGCAACACCGCGCATCGCAGTCGCGGCAGCTTCGGCGGCAAGCAACGCTTGAGTCTGATCGACGGCGCAGATCAACAGGTTGCCACCGGCGACCCCTTTGATCGTGCCGATGCGATCCTCGCAGACAAACTCGCCGTCCATGACCGGGATGCGCCAGAAGCGGCGAGTGCCGAGTTTCTTCGAGGCTTGAAAACCGTCGCCGAAGAATCGCAGTTGTCCGCCGACGGAAATCTGTTTGTCGCGCGGCGTTCCCGGCAGCCCGTCGAAGCAGGCGGTTGTCGGGCAGGTCAGCACGCATTGTCCGACTCGTTCGGTGGCCGCTTTTTGCAGTGCGTCGCGGCTGAACGCGAACAGCAGCACGCTGACTCCCGGCCGGCCGTCGGGCGTTTCGTCTGCGGGTATCGCGCGTTCGAGTGCCGCTTCGCAGTCGCAGGCGATCACGCTCGTGGCGAAGCCGCAGGTTTCACTGGCCGCCGTCCGTGCCCAAGCTTCCGATGCGGCGGTGATGACCAGCCGCGTGGCGGTGATCGGAAACGCTTCGGCGAATGTGTCGGCGACCGGAGTGCCATTGAGATTCAAGAGTGCCGGCGGTGCGGCGGTGTCAGTCGCGGCGGTCAAGTTGGTTGGCCTTTCGAGGAGTTGGTGGTGCGCGAGAGTTTAGCCGGAAGACGGGGCGATGACATGGTGGCAAGGTGAGGGGGTGACACGGTGACAAGGTGAAAAAGGCTAGCAGGGATGACTTTCACCGTGTCACCCCCTCACCGACCGGAAGCGTGAACAAGAACGTCGCGCCACGGTCGGCATTCTGTTCGGCCCACAGCTTGCCGCGGTGGGCTTCGATGATTGAGCGACTGATCGTCAGGCCGAGGCCCAGGCCGTCTGGCTTCGTCGTGAAGAACGGGTTGAAGATTTCTTCGGGAGTCACTCCTTTGAAGCCGTGGCCGTGGTCTCGAACAGAGACGGTCAGCACACCTTCGGCCAGTCGCGTGCGGATGTCGACGTGCCGGTCGCCGACGGCATTTTCAGCCATCGCGCGGTAGGCGTTGCGAAGCAAGTTGACCAGCGTTTGTTCAATCTGGATGCGATCGGCCAGGACGAGCAGATGTGGCGGCTGGATTTCGCACGTCAAGTCGATGTGCTGTGACTTGGTTTCGGCCGCCATGAGTTCGATCGCTTCGTGAATCATGTCGCCGACATCGACCGTGGAATGATGCGGCGTGGATTTGCGACTGAAGTCGCGCATGCGGCGGATGATCTCGCCGGCGCGAGTGGCTTGCTGACCGATCTTGTGCGTCCATTCCAGCACCTTGTCGATTTGATCGAGCTTGCCGTCGGCGAGCGTCTTCTCGCACGCCTTTGCGAAGTTGGCGATCGCGAACAGTGGCTGATTGATCTCGTGCGAGATGCCCGCCATGAGTTCGCCCATCAAGCTGAGTCGGCCGACGTGTGCGAGCTGCGACTCGACCTCGCGAGCCTTGTCTTCGGCTCGTTTGCGTTCGGTGATATCGCGGACGTGAAACAGCAGCGCGGGCTGAAACGCATACTCGGTCTGGCTGACATGCAAGCTGATGGGCACTTCGCCTCGTTCCGCATGCCAACTGAAGCCTTCCAACTGCCGCAGTTCTCCGGACGCCAACTTTGGAAAGTCGCGGAGCGCGTCGTCGCGGATGCGCGGCGGGACCAATTCCATGACGTGCTTGCCGATCAACTGCTCGCGCGACAGGCCGTGCAGTTCGCAGGCGGCGGGGTTCACGTCCAGCACGATGCCGGCCAGCGATTCGACGAAGATCGCGTCGGGCGAGTGCTCAAACAGCGTGCGGAATCGTTGCTCGCTCTGCGTGAGCTCCTGCACGGCCAGCGTCCGCGCGGTGACATCTTGACTGGTGCCGTAGAGGCGAACCGGCCAGCCAAATCCGTCACGCGACAACTTGGCCTGCGATCGAAGGTGGCGCACCGTGCCGTTCTTGTCGAGCGTCCGAAACTCATGGATAAACTGCTCGCCGCGCTTCAGCGTGGCACCCAATCGCGTGCGCATTTCCACGCGGTCGTCCGGATGCACGCCTTCCAAAAACGCTTCCAACGTGCCGCCGAATTCGCCGGACGGAATTCCCATGACCTCGTACAGCGAGTCCGACCACGCGATCCGACCATTCTTGATGTCCCATTCCCACCATCCCAGGTGCGCGACGCGCTGAGTCTCTTCCAAGCGTGCTTCGGAGTTGTCGAGTCGCTCGGCCAGCGCCTGTGTTTCGCGGCGATCTTCCAAGATCAAGAAATGCTGAGCCTCGGTGCCACCTGTGGAGACTGCCTCGGCCAACGTGGCTGCGCGCAGGGTAATTGGCGTCTTCGTTTCATCCGTTTGCTGCAGCCATAAACCGGAGCGTTCCACCGGAAACTCACCGTGCCGCCACTGCGTGATCCAACCCGACAGACGCTTCGCCGATTCGGGTTCCAGCAAGTCCCACCACGGCCGTCCCACGATCTGCTCGGTGATTCGTCCGCACAGCTCCGCGGCTTTGCGATTCGCCGCCAGCACATCCCCGTCCGGCCAACGAACGGCCAGCCAACCGGCCGGCGAGTGCAGCAACAACGCATCGACATCACACGTCATGAACTTTGATCCGCCTGTTGTGGCGCACGCGGCTCGCGTGCAATTCGCCGTCAGCGCACGCGAGCCGCGTGTGCTACGCCAGAATCTCTCGCACGACGTGACCAGCCACGTCGGTTAATCGTTCGTTGCGGCCGTTGTGGAAATGGGTCAGTTGCTCGTGGTCAAAGCCGAGCAAATGCAGAATCGTCGCGTGCAGGTCGTGGACGTGAACCTTGTCTTCGGCCGCTCGCAGACCGACAGCATCGGTTGCTCCGTAGGCCATGCCGCCGCGCACGCCCGCTCCGGCCAGCCAGACCGTGTAGCCCCACGGATTGTGATCGCGCCCTTTGCCCTGTTCGCTCATCGGCATCCGCCCGAACTCGCCGCCCCAGATCACCAGCGTGTCGTCGAGCAACCCGCGCTGCTTGAGATCGCGCAGCAGTCCGGCCACCGGCTTGTCCGTCTTGCGACACATCGTCGTGTGATTGTCGAGCACGTTCGTGTGAGCATCCCAGCCGTTCGTGTCGCCGGAATAAACCTGCACGAACCGCACACCCCGTTCGATCATCCGTCGAGCCAACAGGCAGCGTGTGCCGTATTCGTCGGTGTCTTGCTCGCCGATGCCGTACTGCTTGAGCGTCGCCGTCGACTCGCCGGCTAGATCGACAACCTCTGGAGCCTCCGACTGCATTCGAAACGCCAACTCGTAGGCGTTCATCCGCGCGGCGAGTTGATCGTCGAAATTGCGTTCCGCGAGATGCCGCTCGTTCGCTCGCTGCACGAACGACAGTAGTCGGCGCTGCCGCTCGTCCGTGATTCCCGCCGGCGGTTGCAGGTACAAAATCGGACTCTTGCCCGGCCGCATCGTTGTCCCTTGGAACGTCGCTGGCAGATACCCGCTGCCCCACGCCGGAGGTCCGCCTTTCACACCGCCACCCGGATCGGGCAGCACGACGAACGCCGGCAAATTCTGATTCTCGGTGCCGAGACCGTACGCGACCCATGACCCGACGCTCGGCCGGCCCGTCAAGATGCTGCCGGTATTCATCTGATAAACCGACTGTGGGTGATTGACGCTGTCGCCGTGACACGATCGCAGCACGCACAACTCGTCGGCGCACTCGGCAATGTGCGGCAGAAATTCGGACACTTCGAGTCCCGACTCGCCGCGCGGCCGAAATGGTTTGATCGCCGGCAGCAACGGATTCGCCGCGACCTTCCGTCGAGTCATCACCTCGCCAAAACTCTCCGGCAGCGGCTGCCCCGCGAGCTTCGTCAGCTCCGGCTTGGGATCGAACAAATCGACGTGGCTCGGCCCGCCGTGCATGAACAGCCAAATCACGCGCTTCGCTCGCGGTTCAAAGTGCGTCAACTTCGGAGAGAGCGGATTCACCGAGTTCGCAGACGATTCACCGGCCAACATCGCCGCCAGCGCGATCCCGCCCAATCCACTGCCGGCGCGCGAAAAGAATTCGCGCCGGGACGTCGTTGTGATCGCAGTTGGTTGTGAACCGAGCATGATCGAAATCTCCTCGGACGATGTTTCGTGAACAAGGCGGCTGGTCGCGGTGCGGTTTGGCGAGCGGGGGACGTCAGTCCCCCGATAATTGTCGCGGAAAACTCGGAGGACTGACGTCCCCCGCTCGCCAAGCTGCACGACGGCCAAGCGGCTACGTTGTAGACGTGTCGCCGCACGAAGGCTAGAAACTGCTGCCCCTCAGCGAAGCCATTTCACCTCGGAAGGACACCTCATGCAACTCGGATTCGTCAGCGCCATCTTGCCCGAACTGTCACTCGATGAAGTCTGTCAAATCGCCAAGGCCAAGGACTACGACTGCGTCGAACTCTGCTGCTGGCCGGTCAGCAAGGCGGAGCGGCGGTACTCCGGCGTCACGCACGTCGATGTCAGCCACTTCGGCACCAGCGAGGCAGAACGAGTTCACGAGACCGTCGCCAAGTACGGCGTGACGATCAGCGGACTCGGCTACTACCCGAATCCGCTCAGCCCAAACCACGACGAAGCTCACACCGCCGTCGAGCACATCAAGAAGGTGATCTCGGCCGCGGCGTTGCTCGGAGTCCGGCAGATGAACACGTTCATCGGCCGCGACTGGACCAAGTCCGTCGCCGACAACTGGCCCCGCATGTTGGAGACGTGGGGGCCAATCGTCCGCTTCGCCGAGCAGCACGAAGTCCGCATCGGCATCGAGAATTGCCCGATGCTGTTCAGCAAAGACGAATGGCCCGGCGGCAAGAATCTCGCGACCAGCCCTGCGATCTGGCGGAAGCTGTTCGCGGACCTCAGCAGCCACAACCTCGGCCTGAACTACGACCCGTCGCACATGATCTGGCAGCACATGGACTACGTCGCCCCGCTGCGCGAGTTCAAAGACCGGCTGTTCCACATTCACGCGAAAGACGTCCGCATCGACCAGCACCGGCTGAACGAAGTCGGCATCCTCGCGCATCCGTCGGAATATCACACTCCGAAACTGCCGGGCCTCGGCGACGTCGATTGGGGCCAGTTCTTCTCGGCCCTGACCGACGCCGGCTATCGCGGCCCGGTCTGCGTCGAAGTCGAAGACCGAGCCTACGAAGAGTCGCTCGACTCACGGAAGGCGTCGCTGCGGCAAAGCGCGACGTACCTGCGAAACTACATCCCGCGTCACACCGCATGACAAATCCATGTTCCCGGCGAACGGGGGGCGTTAGCCCCCTGGTCCGGCGAGGTGCCGCAGAAAACCAGGGGGCTAACGCCCCCCGTTCGCCGAAAACCCAAGGACAATGAACCGATGCCCTACTCCTACTCCGACATCGCCAAGATGATCGACCACTCGCTGCTGCAACCGATGCTGACGGTCGACGAACTCGAAGCTGGCTGCAAACTCGCTCGCGACTATGACGCCGCCAGCGTCTGCATCCTGCCGTACTCTGTGAAACGCTGTGCCGAGATCCTCGCCGGCAGCACCGTGAAGCCCAGCACGACGATTGGCTTTCCGCACGGCGGCCACACGACCGCGATCAAAGTCGCCGAGGCGTTGCAGGCGCTCAAAGACGGCTGCCAGGAACTCGACATGGTCGTCAACATCAGCCAAGTGCTCAGCGGCCAATGGGACTACGTCCGGCAAGAGATCCAAGAGATCACCGCCGCCGCGCACTCGGCCGGGCAGAAGGTCAAAGTGATCTTCGAGAACTGCTACTTGCAGGACTCAGACAAGATTCGCCTCTGCGAAATCTGCGGCGAGCTGAATTGCGACTGGGTCAAAACCTCGACCGGCTACGGCACCGGCGGCGCGACGCTCGCCGACTTGAAGCTGATGCGCGAGCACTCGCCGCCGCACGTCCAAGTCAAAGCCGCCGGAGGCATCCGCACGCTGGACCAACTGCTCGAAGCCCGCCCCTTCATCACCCGCTGCGGAGCCAGCAAGACGGCCGAGATTCTGAACGAGTGCCGCCAGCGATTGGGATTGCCGCCGATCACGTCGGCCACCAAGGCGGGTTCGTCATCGAGTTATTGAAGTTCGCGATTATCGTGAATAACTCTCTTTTTATCCGCGATCAAGCGGGACACAGACAAGTTAGCCACCACACATGGGCGTCGGCATACAGGTTGGCAACATCATCGACGAGATCGGCACGCCTGATTTCCTCAACGCGTTCTTCTCGACGGTGAGCGTGCATCTTGAGCCTGGTGGTTGGGGTAGTCGCTTTCCACTGTTGCTCGGCGATCTGTATCGCGGACAACTGAACGCGGTAAACGCCACACAAGCCGTCGATGAACTGCAACTCGTACGCGCGGAACTGAGCAAACTCCCGCCCTCAGCGGTCGTCTGGGATACGGACAACCGGGCCGCGAAGCCGCCTTGGGGCGACAAGATCAGCGCCGAAATTACCAGCCTCGGAAACTATTTCGTCAGCAGTACCGGCCGTGACCTGTTTGATCTGCTTCACGAGGCGCTTGCCGCGTCCGCCGAAAGCGCTGAACCCGCGCGAATCGTCCAGTATTGACCCAAAGTGGCTAACGGAGTGTTCCGTTCGAGGGCGCATCGCAAACCTGTAATCATCGGTTTGGATCTGCGCCGCGCAGAGCAGCGACTTGACGCTTGGGAAATCGCTCGATGAAACTCGGATCAGAGAGTTTCCATGAACAAGGCATTCGTTCGCGAATCTGATCACGACGTGCGGCACTGTCCGTTTTGCGGCTCGCTGGGGCAGGCGGTCGGGTGAGTCACGCTCGATGCGTGGCTGAAGCCGGAGTCTCGCGGGCAGACGTGGGGCAGGTTTTCAACCTGCCCGCGCATCGTCGCACTTCATAACGAGTGCAGTCCAATTTCCAGAATCACTCTCCGTTCACGGGCAGGTTGAAAACCTGCCCCACGACGGAGCTTGACTGAGAATCAGTCCTTGTCGAGTTCCCGCTGCATTTGCAGCGTGGCTTCGAGTGTCGGCAGGACGGCAAGGTCTTTGGGTCTGCCAGCGGCCCGTTTGGTGCGAATCAAGTCTTCCAGCGAGAGCACTTTCACGAGATGCCCGGCGACATCCATTTCGATGGCTCGGCTGATGATCGAGTCATAGCCGCCAATTCCCGACATGATGCCCAATAAATCGAGCGCTTGATTGTCGGCGATCAGTGTGAAGTTCGAACCGAGCCGCAGGGAATGCACGTCAAAGAGATTTGGGACTCCTTCCGGAAGTTCGCGCAGCTTGGGCTGGAACGGTTTCAAAGCGTCGGCCAGTCGAATCAAATTGGCGTCAACGCGGCGGTAGCAGATATCGATATCGCGAGTGATGATCGGAACGCCGTTCATCACGGCGCTGATGCCACCCACGACCACAAATTCCACATTGGCCTCAGCCAGAGCGACGAGCAGACGTTCGGCGAAGTTTAGCACGGCGGAGGCACTCCTCAACAAATTCACGCCACGGCTCGTGATGCCGCAAGCGCTCGGTGGGCGTCATCTTGAGCATCATGGCAATCTGCGTGCGGTCGAAATCGCCCTGATGCCCCAAGTCGAAGTACTTCGGGTCTGGCCGTGCTTGCGGTTCCTCGGACATGATGTTCCCTCACGGCGTCGCAACGAGTTGCTTCGGCATTATTATGGAGGCCACCGCAGCGACCAGCAACATCGCTTGTCGTTTCCGCTCAATGAATCTCTCGTGCCGGTGAGTTTCCATGAACAAGGCATTCGTTCGCGAATCTGATTCCGACGTGCGGCACTGTCCGTTTTGCGGCTCGCTGGGGCAGGCGGTCGGGCGAGTCACGCTCGATGCGTGGCTGAAGCCGGAGTCTCGCGGGCAGATCGGCGAGTCGGCGATGTTCTGCATTCAGCCGCAGTGCGAGGTCGCCTACTTCG
>CAMDPK010000052.1 GCA_945904015.1 Candidatus Kuenenia stuttgartensis
ACTTCATCGCGGAAATCCTGGGACAGTTCGACCTCGTGTCCCTCGTCGAATTGCGGAACGATCTGACCGACCTCGGTCGCGTGCTCCCGATCCTGGGGCCGAGTTGGGACGTCGTGTACTCCGACTGGAACGACGACGCCGGCGGCAACAAGGAACGCACCGCGTTCCTGTTCGATCGGCGGGCCGTGACGTTCAACGGGCTGGCCGCCGAAGTGGACGCCCCTCGCGAGAAAGAGGCCACCGAATACCTCGCCAAGCAGTCCTTCTGGCGCGCTCCCTACATGTGTTCCTTCCGAGCCGGCAATTTCGATTTCATCGCCATCGCCACGCACACTCGCTGGGGCGACAGCATCGAAGGACGCCAAGCCGAACTGCAAATGCTCGCCGACTGGATCGACTCCCGCTTTCAGGACAAGTTCGTCGAGGACCACGATCTGATCGTCATGGGCGATTTCAACGTCCCCAAGATCGGCGACAAACTGTTCGAAGCCCTGACCAGCCGCGGCCTGCAAGTCCCGGACTCGCTCGTGAACCTCAAGGCCGGCGACCAAGTCATCGCCGGGTCCAATCTCGGCAAGAACGCCCGCTACGATCAGATCCTGCATCTCCCCACGCTGAAGAAACGCTTCACCAATCACGGCGGCACGCTCGATTTCTTTGGGAGCGACGCCCGCATCAAAGAACTGTTCCCGGATAAGGATTACACCCGCACGAAGTTCAGCTATCAGCTTTCGGACCACTTCCCTCTCTGGGTGCAACTCGACACCGACATCGACGGCGAACGGCTTAATCAGATTGTCCAGGACGGGAAGAAGTGAGAGACGATGCTGCGAAAGACTCACGCTCGGCGCGGGTCTCCCGACCCCGCCGCTGGGCTGGACCGCAGGTCTCCCCGAAACCGCTGGAGACCGTTGGTCCAATGCGGTGCGGGGTCGGGAGGCCCGCGCACAGCCCAGAACAGTTAGCATGACGCGCGAGCGAGTGGTTGCGTTGGGCCAAACCCATTCGCGGCAACCACTCGCTCGCGCGTCGTGCTAACTTTGGCTGGCCGACTGACTCGCGAGCGGCATCGACGTAAGTGCTTGCAGGGGCCAGCGGGTCATTTGGACGTAAACCCTGTCCGGTTGTCATGAACCTTGGGTCCGGACAAGCGCCAACCGAGCTGTTTGCCTCCCCGGAATGGTCCGGATTGATGAATATCGGCCCGTTTGCCTCTCCAGACACTCCGGCAGAGCCAAACGGATAAGTGACCGTCAATCTGTTCGGGTCCAGACAGGCAAACGGATAAGTGGCCGTCAATCTGACATGGTCCGCAGAGGCAAACGGCTCAGTGATTATCAATCCGGTCGGATCCAGGATGGCAAACGACGAAGTGTTTGCTTGGACTTATGACGTTTGGAGGCCGCCGACTTTCCCGTTCGCTCATTCCAAGCCGAGCGACCTGACCAAGCCTCCGGTTGGTCCCCTTCCGCACCCTAGCGGGTTGGCGAATCGGTCAGTCGGCATCTCTCGGAACCCCGCCCCCTTGGCAAACCATCTACTGCCGGCCTGTCCGAATCCGATCGCTAGGTAACGCCGACGGTCAAGATCGTCCAATTCCGGAATAACCGGAGACTTCCGAAGTCGTTGAGACTTCGGAAGTCTTCTCTGGTGTTACAGACGGTATTTCAGTCGCGGAGAACTATAAGTCGGCGTCGTTACAGGGAGCGACATACGATCCGTAGTCGGTTGCTCCATCAGGTTCGCTTTCGGGGTGCTGTCTACAACTTGTCGCCCCGCGCTGGTCGAGCCGGTCCCGACCTGAATGACGAACATGAGGCGATGATCATCGCCACTCTTGCCGACTCCGTCAGTCCGCATGCCATATTGATATTCGAGTCCATAGGCCGAATTGGCCGTCGCATCCCAAAGCAGATTGCACCAAGCCTGTTGCAGCTTGCGGTTGTCGCTCTTCGTGCGAGTCTCTCCCAACACATAGCCATAGCCAAAATTGGACGACAGCGAATGGTCGTCCTCAGTGCGATACCAAATGTGATTCAGGGCGGCAAATGCGCCCATATTTTTGAGCACGTCAAACGACGCAGGAACCGCAACGTCCGCGAATTTCGCTCCCGTCGGTGTCCCGAAGATATACCCGCCAATTCCCTGACCCACGACACCGCCGAGGAACACGGCATCCGTCCGGTCTTCATTCCTGAACCGAGCTGTGCCAGAGATGCCCCAGCCGGTCGCGAAGAACTCTTGGCGATCCGCAGCCTCGAATCCGACTCGACGAATCAGCCCGGACATCTGGTACGTATCCCATCCGTTCTCACCGACGTACCGCGCTCGACCAGTAAACACTGGCCAGCGATGAAGGATGGTATTCCCGCCCGGCAAAACAATGTCGGAACTCACTGTGGATGGGTCTTCCATCGAGAAGGTGGTCGACCAACCCTCGCCCAACCAGCGCGTGTAGCGTAACTGGGGGACAGTCAGGGTCGTGGCGGAAACAGCAACAGCACCCACCGGAACCGTAAATGTTGGCGTGGAAACCGCGACGGAGCCCATATCGCCAAACGCGGTTTCTGCTTTTCCAATCAGAAATCCGCTCTCGAATCCGCTCTCTTGATTGGACACGAAGTTGGCATAGACGTTTCGAAAGGTGACATCTCCATTATCAAGCGTGTAGAGGTCCAGATAGGCTTGCGCTCTCCCGAAGTCGAGCCCTAAGAGGTTGAGCGTTTGAGTGTCTAGCTGCATTCGAAGAGGCAGATTCTGAAGTTCGCCATTGAACTGCGAGAACGTGATTTGACCTCGTTGATGTGCTTCGTCGCTACCATCGACCGCGATGTTCCTCGGATTGAATGTCTGCGTGCCACCTGCATAACCCGTGTCATAGAAAATCCCTGGTCGAGCCTGTAATCCGAGCCGCAAGAAAAAACTGTCCGATGCCGGCGCTGTGGTCATCGCTCTGGGGCCCAGGACACCCAACTGCGGGCGATAGGCTGGTCCGAGACTGCTCTTATCGAGAAGCGGCTGAACTTGCAGATCATTGGAATCGACCGGATGAGGCAGCAAATCGTCGTGATAGACGAATCGATTGCCCGAAGCGTCGGCGACAATCGGATAATTGGGGTCAACCGCATACAGCGGGATGCCACGGTAACTGCGTGTCGGCTGGAAACTCATCGCGCGACTAGCTTCACTAACACTCGGCGCAGCATCGACGCTGGCGTCTAGTTGATCGGGAACGACCGGCGTCGGACTAACCGGGGTCGGCGGCTGATCATTCTCACTCTGAGCAAACACGAGGCTTGGGAGAAATAGGCACATGACGCAGGCACAGCGAAGTGGACCAGTCATGGCGATCTTCCCCAAACGGCATTATTGCCACTCTCGAAACGATCGGCATTTCTGGGACTTTTGTTGAGTCGGGACGAGCAAACCCGCCAAATAGCCTCAAGAGCGGCACCCGTCGCTAAGCCCGTTTGTCCGAAGCCGCTTCAATGGACAACGCGAGACGTTCATGGCCGCCCAATCCCGGAATCCCGCAGTGCGTTGACTAGCCGGTCGATGTGCTCGCGGGTGTTGTAGAGATGGCAAGACACGCGAATCAGTCGTTCGCCACGCCAATGGATGATCGGGACTTCGATGCCGAATTTCTCCCACAACGGCGTTTGAAGTTGATCGCGAATTCCTTGGTTCGGTGCCGCGTCACCTTGAGGCAATGGCATCGCGATCATCGAACCGTACCACTCGCGACTGTCGGGGATCGGTGGTTCGAGACCAGTCAGTTCAACGATTCGCTGCCGAGCGTACTTCGCCAGTTCGTGCGTTTGCTCGCGAAAGGTTTCCAGCCCGAAGCGTTCGAGAAATTCAATTGCCGCCGGAATCGCCAGGAATGGAGCGGGGTCTCGCGTCCCCAACCAACGGAACTCGTCCTGCCAGTGGGCCGGCCGGCCGCTGACGCTGCCACCCCAGCTCATCACCGGCGGCGATAGCTTCTGCTGGTGTCGCTTGGCGACGAACAAGAACCCGCTGCCGAATGGCGCGCTCAACCATTTGTGCCCGCTCGCGCAATAAAAATCGCAGCCGAGCCGACGCAGGTTGATGTCCACCATCGCCAGAGCGTGCGGCCCATCGACGCAGACCGGCACGCCGCGCTTGGCCGCTTCGCGACAGATCGCTTCGACAGGGAGAATCACCGCCGTCTGTGAGGTGATGTGGCTGACGACGATCAGCTTTGTCCGCTCGGTGACACCGGCCATCAACGCGGCAACGTGCTCGTCGGCGGATGTGATCGGACGAGGCAAGTGCTGCACGACGACCTTGGCTTGTGCTCGATCACAGGCTCGCCGCCAGATGCGCATCACTGCACCGTATTCCTGGTCGCTGAAGAGGACTTCGTCTCCCGGCAGCAACGGGAAACTGTCGGCAACGATGTTCATCGCGACAGTCGCGTTGTCGCAGAACAGCAGGTCGTTGCCATCCGCCCCGATGAACTGGCCAAGCTTCGCGGCCGCGTGATCCAGTTCGGATTCCATCTGCCGCAAGAAAAAATCCATCGGCTGTCGTTCAAGCTTTTCGGTCCACGCCTGCCGAGCCTCACGCACGCAGCGCGGCGACGGGCCGAACGAGCCATGATTCAAATACGTCACACCTTCGGGAAAGGACCACTCGTCGGAGATGGACATTGGAAAACTCGCTCTCTGGTGAAACAGGATTGAGAGCAAACTAACCCGAAGCGTCAGCGAGGGCGAGCGCTCCACAATCTCGGCCGATTCAGAAGTATCCAGTCGCTCGCCCTCGCTGACGCTTCGGGTTACTTTGTGATTCGATTACCCCGCGAATCAGGAGTCTGCCGATGAATCTTTCCGAACTGAGCACCGCCCAGTTGATCGACGAATACCTCAAAGGTCCGAAGCTGCTGCGCGATGCGGTGGCAGGAATGACTCGCGAGCAACTGCTGGCTCGGCCGATCGCCGGCAAGTGGAGCACGCTGGAGTTGGTCGCTCACCTCGCGGACTTTGAGCCGGTTTACGGCGATCGGATGAAACGCACCCTCGCCGAGAACGAGCCGACGCTGTTCAGTGGCGATCCCGACCAGTTTGCGGCCAAGCTGGCGTATCACGAGCGCGATCTCGAAACGGAACTCTGCTTGATCGACTGCGTCCGCCGCCAGATGGCAGCGATTTTGCGAACCGTTCCGGAGGCCGACTTCCAGCGCGTCGGACGTCACAGCGAAGCGGGGCCGTTGTCGCTGCGCACGTTCCTCGAACGCATCACCGGACACATTCCACACCACTTGCCGTTCATCACGGAGAAACGCCGTTCATTGGGCGTTTAGCCGAATTGCAGCTCATTGGAAGCGGTCGATCTCACGTGGCCGGTTCGCTCCGACGATGGCCGGAGACTCTGTCGATTTGTGACGACTGTGGGACGCTGTCTTCTTCAACGGTTGCGCGCAGGTTTCGGAGCTATTCTTCCGAGCCAGTGCCGGGGATCTTGCCGCGCCGAGACAACCGCTCAGCGTTGTCACGCAGAGGATCGTCAAAAGACAGGCACACCAACGCGAAGAGTTTGCTGTCACGTTGTCGCTCCCAAGGATTGCCAATCAGAGACGGCGTTGGCTGGTTGAGCCGTCGCGGCTCGGACAGTCGCGGAGTTCACTTTTGTCAGCACGCCGGTCATCGACATGCCGAAAAATCGCTGCAAGCCGGTCGCTCGCATCGTCGCGAAATACGCGCACGAGGCGAAGTAGCCGAGCACGCTGAAGTCGAGATAACCACACGGCTGAATCTCGCGGGTCTGCAAGTCAGTCACTTCCAATCCGCTCCGCTGGGCGGCGGACTTCAACGCCGCCGCCGAGTTCAGCAGGTAGCAGGTGGGAAAGACGTCATGTGGATCGGCTCGCTTGGTCAGCGCGAGGATCTGTTGTTTGAGTCTGTAGGGCATCCAGTGCGAAGCGATCATCGCGGGATGCCAGCGGTTGGGTGTGAGAAACAAAAACTTTCCGCCCGGCTTGAGCACTCGCGAAAGGTTGCGAAAAAAAGCAGTCGGATCGGCGACGTGTTCCAACACATAGCGGGCGATGGCCAGATCGACGGTGCCGCTTGGAATTTGCCAATTCGGATCGTCCGTCAGCAACGTGAACGACTCGAGATGCGGATTCTCAGCCGCCGTCGGATCGGGATCGATCCCCCAGAGTTTGATGTTGGAGTGTTTGTGCCACGGATACGGCGCTAGCGCACCTCGGCCGCAGCCGACATCCAGCACGGTCATGCCAGGCTCGACCGCTTTGGCGATCAGATCGTGATAGACCGACATGCTGGTCGGCTTTTCGCCGAACATGCAATTCCGCAGTTTTGCGGCCAGAGCAGAGGGCATGGCCGATACCTTTCCGAAGTCAAAAGTCTTCCGATCTTGGAGCGACGCTTACCCGAATTCCGGCCGGCGGCGACCGAGTTGGTCCTTCAATCGGGCGACGATGCTGGAGTGCATCTGGCTGACGCGGGACTCGGACAGTCCCAGCGTATTGCCGATCTCTTTCATCGTCAGTTCTTCGTAGTAGTACAGGATGATGATCAGCCGCTCGTTGCGGTTGAGGCCCTTCGTGACCAGCTTCATCACGTCCCGTTTTTGGATGCCGTTCGTCGGGTCTTCGCCCTTCTGGTCTTCGAGGATGTCCACCTCGCGGACGTCTTTGTAGCTGTCGGTCTCGTACCACTTCTTGTTCAGGCTGACGAGATTCACCGCGCTGGCCTCAGCCTTCATGCGGTCGTATTCCTCGGTCGAGATTTGCAGCTTGGCGGCGATGTCCGCATCGGACGGCGGATAGCCGAGTTCAACCTCGGCCAGCTTGCGAGCCGCTTCGAGCTTGCTGGCCTTGCTGCGAACGAGCCGCGGCACCCAGTCCATCGTGCGGAGTTCGTCGAGCATCGCACCGCGAATTCGCGGCACGCAGTACGTTTCAAACTTTACGCCGCGTCCCATGTCGAACGCCTCGATCGCGTCCATCAGGCCGAACACGCCGGCGGAGATCAGGTCGTTCAGATCGACGCCATCCGGCAGCTTGGCCCAGACTCGCTCGGCGTTGTACCGCACCAGTGGCAGGTAACGCTCCATCAGCGTGTTGCGCAGAGTGATGTCCGATTGGTCCTTCTTGTAGTCGGTCCAAACGTCGGTGAGTTGTTCTTCCGTGAGCTTCGTAAGCGACATGACAAAACCCTCCGTGGGTCATTCCAGAGTCGATGGGTGAGGCAGGTTTCGGAGCAAGTCCGAACGATGAGGTGGGGCGAAGCGGCAACATCCGGCGAACCATTCAGGCGCAGGATTGGCACCAACTTCTTTAATCAGATCGGCAAACTCGGTGAATGTTCTTGAGTCCTTTCGCTACAAATTTCCTAACCGTCAAAGTCGTCCGAGCAGAGTCTGTGTCCGAACCGGTTTTGCACCGGCAAGTAGTCGCTTCGCGACCGCTCGCACATCGCGAGTGGCCGCTCCCTCAGGAACGATCTCGACAAACGGCCGTCGCGCGGCAACCGCCTGTGCGACGGTAGGATCCTCCGCAACCCAGCAGCCAGTTGGTGCCGGGCAGCGCAGAAACATTTCGACAGTCTGCGCGAATCGGTCCAGAATCTGTTTCGCCTGAGCCGCCGAGCTAGCTCGATTCACCAGCACTTCCGGCATCGACGACACGCTCCCTTGCCAGGCTTTGAGCGTGGCATACGCATCTGCGATGGCCGTCGGTTCCGGAGTCGTCACCAAGAAAGTCACGTCGGCGACGCCTGCGAATCGCCGCGCGGACTCAGTCAACCCGGTCCCCGCATCGATGATCAACACGTCGTAGGCGGTTTCGAGCGCGGCGACTTGCCCGGCCAGATCCTGCGATGCCGCGAGTTCCAGCAGACCGCTGGCTCCCGGCACGACGTTGATTCCGGCCGGACCTTTCAGGATCACCTCGCCGAGCGATTTCGCGCCGGTGAGCACATGCCCGAAGTTCCAGTAGCAGTTCAACCCGCACAGCAAGTCGATGTTGCTCGACCCCGGATTCGCATCCAGCAGACAAACCCGCGTTCCGGATTGAGCCATCGCGACCGCCACGTTGAGTGCGAGATTCGATTTGCCGACTCCACCTTTGCCGCTCGTGAACGCGACGATCCGCGCACGCTCGCTCGCCGCTGTCGGCGTGTCGGCCGTGCGGCGTTGGATGAGGTTGCGCAGAGATGAAGCCTGGTCACGCATGGGGATTGCAAATTGATAATTGAAAGTTGCAAATTTCAAATTGACGGACAACACCACGTCGTCACTCTCTGCGGTTCAATTTGCAACTTGCAATTTTCAAATTGCAAGTTGCAATCTCCGCCCGACTGCTACGTTTCCAGTTTCTCCTGTCCCAGCACCAGTCGCGCCATGCGACTGGCATTCGCACATTCAATATCATCGGGCACGTCTTGGCCGGTCGTCAGATAACTGACCGGCAGCGGCAGCTTGCGAGCGGCCGTCAGCAGCGAACCCATGCCAGCCGCTTCGTCGAGTTTCGTGAGGATCAACGCGGTCGTGTTCACGACAGAGAACTTCTCACAGGCCGCCTTGAGGTAGCTGACTCCGGCGGTCAGGCTGAGGACGAGATGCACTTCATCCACTTGAGCTTCCGCCAGCAGCGACTTGAGTTCTTGAATCTTGAGCTCGTCGCGTGGGCTGCGTCCGCCGGTGTCGATCAGGATCAGGTCCAGTCCGACGAGTTCATCCAACGCTCGCCGCATTTCGAGCGGGCTGGTGACGACCTTCATCGGCAGGTCGATGATCTCGGCATAGGTGCGGAGTTGCTCGACTGCCGCGACGCGGAAAGTATCCACCGTGACAAGCCCGATTTTGATCCCGTCGCGCAATCGAAAGTTGGCCGCTAGCTTCGCAATGGTCGTCGTCTTGCCGACGCCGGTCGGCCCGACGAGCGCCACAATTCGGCGACGGCCGGGAGTTGGTTTGATCGGCGACGCGGTACGGAAGTCGGATTCGACGAGTCCCGTCAGCAGCGACTTGCAGTAGTCGTGATCGTGAAGTTGCTCCGGCTTCACATGCCGGCGAACGCGGAAGATCAAATCGCGAGCGACCTCTTCTTCGACATCGCTGTCGAGCAGTTCGGTGTAAAGCTGAAACAGTTCCGGCGGCACTTCGCTGTCGCCGCCGAGATGCCGCGACTTGTTCAAACTTTCGAGCATCCGCTGAATCGAATCCAGCCGCTCATCGAGCTTGTCCGGCACAGGGAACTGTGACAGCGCCGGGATGTTCGTCTTGTCCGAATACGCGACGTTGGGTTTGCCGCTCTTCGGTTTGGATGTCGGCGCGGCGATCAACCGTTCGAGGCTGGGGCTGAGTTCGATACCGCTGTCGCTCGGTGCGAAGGAATTCGGTTCGAGCAACTCACGTTCGAGATGCTCGGCCAACTGCGACGGCGACAAGAAGCGTGAGTCGTCAATTCCACCAGCACGACGCGGCAGCGAGTGGTTCTCCTCGACGGCCACTGCCGACCCCTCGCTGGCGCGTCGGGCTGGCTTCGCATTGCCACCATTTCGAGCCGTGACTTCGACTTCGCACTTGGCCCTGAAAAACGGCAACGCTCGCCGTTGCACGATTGACCGCGTGTTGACGACGACCGCGTCCTCGCCGAGTTCGCGACGCATGATTCGCATCGCTTCCTGCATCGAGGCGGCTCGAAAAGTTCGGATATCAGGCATGAATCACTCCTGCGCTGGGCACGATGTTGGCGACTTGCCCCAGCGATTCGATCTGCGTGTCACGAGAGATTTCGTTCAAACTGAGAATCGCCAATCGAGGAAACGTGGTGGCCGCGAGATGTCGCAGGCCGAGCCGCACGGACGACGAGGTCGTCAGCACAATGCTCGCCTCGGTCGCCGCCAGCGTTTCGGTCAGTGATTGGCGAATCGCATCGCTTGTGGCCAGCGACAACTTCACGGTCAGGCCGCTGTCGTTGAAATTGACTCCTGCGGCAATGACATCTTCGAGGTCGGGGTCGAGCGTCAGCACTTGCAGCACTCTCTGCTCGTCGCGATGCCGCTGACAAATCGTGCGAGCCAATGCCGAGCGAACGTATTCCGTCAGCAACACTGTGTTTTGCGTCCGTTCGGCATAGTCGCCGAGCGTTTCCAGAATTGTTTCGAGATCGCGAATCGGCACTCGCTCGCGCAGCAGGTTCTCCAAAACCTGATGCACCTGAGCCGGCTTGAGCAGCGACGGCACCAACTCGTCAACGACCTTGGGCGATGTCAGCCGCAAGTTGTCGAGCAAGCCATGCACCTGCTGCCGAGTCAGCAACTCCGCCGCGTGTTCACGAACGACTTCGTGCAAGTGCATGAACAACGCATCGGTCGGATTCTGCACCAGATAGCCGAGCAATTCCGCGCGATCGCGCTGAGCCGGTTCAATCCAAACCGCCGGCCGATCCGTTACCGGATCGACGGTGCGTTGTCCGGAGAGTTCGCCCGTGACGAACGACGTTCGAACTGCCAGCAACCGATCGACGCGAGCTTCGCCGGCTGCGACCGGAATCCCGCGCAGTTTCAGTTCGTAGGCAAACGGTTCAGATCGGAGGTTGTCCTTGATCCTCATCTTCGGCAGCAACATGCCGAGTTCATGTGCGATCCGTGTTCGCACGGCCGAAATTTGAGTCAGCAAGTCGCCGCTTTGGGCCAGCGACACGAGGCCAGGACCGATCGTCAGCTCCATCGGATCGACTCGCAAAAAGTCTTCGACTTTCGGCTGCGGCTTGTCCATTGCGGTGCTCGTCGTGGGCGACACCGACAGTTGACCGTTGGCCTTTCGAAGCAGCGTTCCGACGATCGCGCATCCCGCAGCCATCGCGATCAGCGGCAGCGCGGGGAGGCCGGTGAAGCTCATCGCCGACAGAAACGCCGCCGCCAGAAACAACGCTTCGGGATGTCGGAAGGTTTGATGAACGACGTCGCGCCGCAGATCGCTTTCGCTCGACGAGCGTGTCACGATCAATCCGGCCGCCAGCGAAATCAAAAACGCCGGCACTTGGGTGACGAGTCCGTCGCCAATCGTCAGCCGCGTGAAAACATCGGCCGCGTCGCCGATCGGCATGTCGTTCTCGAACACGCCCATGTACAGGCCGCCGACGATGTTGACCGCCAGGATGACGAGTCCCGCGACCGCGTCGCCGCGCACGAATTTGCTGGCTCCGTCCATCGCCGCGTAGAAATCGGCTTGCCGAATCAGATCGTCGCGTCGCTGTCGTGCTTGCTCGTGAGTGATCGCTCCCGCATTGAGGTCGGCATCAATCGCCATCTGCTTGCCCGGCAACCCGTCGAGCGCGAACCGCGCAGCAACCTCGCTGATGCGAGTCGCTCCCTTGGTGATGACCAGGAACTGAATCGCAACGATGATCAAGAAAATGACGATGCCGACGGCGATCTGATCGCCCGCGACGAATTGCGAAAACGCTTCAATGACTTTGCCGGCCGCCTGCGTCCCGTCGCTTCCGCCGCGAGTCAAAACCAGCCGCGTCGAAGCGACGTTCAAGACCAAGCGAGCGAGGGTCGTTCCCAGCAAAATCGCGGGAAATGCGCTGAATTCCAGTGGTCGCCCGACGTAAACCGTCGTCAGCAGGATGAGCACCGAGACCGTGATGTTCGCAGCCAACAGCAAGTCCATCAGCATCGGCGGCAACGGCGTCACGAGCGCAACGACCGAACCCACGATCAACGCCGGGAAAATGATCCCGCGCGATTCGCGCAACCACGAACGCGGACCAACCGCAGACGGCGGCATCCATGCCTCCGAGGCAAGCTGAAAGGGAATGATTCGGTGAAGTGATGGGTGAGCTGACCGGGCGGCCGGCTCGGAGAGGGGCGGATTGATAAATGAATCGTGAAGTCGAGTCGAGACCTGTTTTCCATCATTCTGCCCCCATCGTTCTGCCTAAAAACTCTTGGCAGAACGATGGGGGCAGAATGATGGAAGGCAGGGACTACTTGAGTGTGTGTTCGCGCACAATCTGCCAGTCGACATCGACTCCCAGGCCGGGTCGATCGCTGATTGTGACCAGCGGGCCGTCGATGGAAACGGGATTCGACGCGATGCGAACCTCGTGGTACGTCGGGCCGAGAATGTCGCCGGGGAACTCTTCGACGCACATGTTTGGGCAGGCGACGACCAGGTGCATCATCGCCGCAGTGCCGACATCCCACTCCAGGTTCGAGCCGATGCTGCACTTGACGTTGTTTGCCGCCGCGAAGTCGACGATCGCTTTCGACTTGCGGATGCCGCCGTTCTTGCCGGGATAGACGCTGATCAGGTCGCAAGCGTTGTGTCGAATCAGTTCGCTCGCGTGAATCATGTCGAAGCACATGTCGTCGGCCATGACCGGCGGTTTCGTTTCGCGACGGACGCGAGCCAGCCCGGCGTAATCGCCGTCGGGAGTCGGTTGCTCGTTGAGGGCGATGTTGCAATCGGCCAGAGCGTTGACGCAGCGAATCGCCGTGTCCACGTCCCAGCCACAGTTCGCGTCGATGGTCAGGCCGAGCTGCGGCCCAATCGTCTCGCGCACGGTGCGGACGCGCGTGATATCCGCTTCGGCCGAGCCGCCGACTTTCACCTTGATCGTCGTGAAGCCTTCGCTGACGAGTTCGAGGGCGCGAGCTTTCGCGCGGTCCGGCTCGTAAGCCCCCATCGAGAACCGGCAGCGCACGGTCAACGGCCGGACCGCTCCGCCGAGCAATTCATAAACCGGCTTGTTGGCCGCTTTGCCGGCGATGTCCCAGCAGGCCATCTCGATGGCCGACTTGGCGAACCAGTTGTGCCGAGCGGTCTTGTCCATGCGGCGGTCGATGTCTTCGATGTTCGTCGGATCGGCCCCGATGACGCTCGGCGCGAGCACATTGTCGAGGATCGCCTTTGCACCCCACACGGTCTCGCCACTCCAATTCGGCATGACGGTCGCTTCGCCGATTCCTTCGATGCCGACATCGGTGCCGACTCGAATCAGCAAGTATTTCGATTCGGTGTGCCAGCCGAGCGCTGTGACCATGTACCGCGCGGGCTTCAGCGGAATGTGAACGGGGATCACTTCGACGTGCGTGATTTTCATGAGACGCTTTCGTTGAGAGCGTTTTTCGGGGGACGGCTGAGTTATTGAGTTCGTGGCGAGTACAACGGACGCAGTTTATCCTCGCCAGCCCATTCGCCAACACTCCGACGACAAGAGGCCTGCATGAGCCAACCAATCGAACCGCCGCTGACGGAGCGTCCGACCAAAGTCCGCTACGGCGTGCTGACTTTTCTCTGCGTGCTGGCGTTCATTATGTATGTGGATCGCATCTGCCTCAGTCAGGCGATGACCAGCATCGAAGAGGATCTGGGGATCTCTCACGGAAAGATGGGTTTGGTGTCGGCGGCGTTCACGTTGGCCTACGCGCTGTTTGAGGTGCCGACCGGTTGGTGGGGAGACAAATACGGCTCGCGCGGCGTCGTGACTCGGATCGCAATTTGGTGGTCGCTGTTCACGGCGATGACGGGCGAAGCTTTGGGCTTGTATTCGTTGCTCGCCATTCGTTTTCTATTCGGTGCTGGCGAGGCGGGAGGATTTCCCAACACCGCCAGCATTTTGTCCAAGTGGTTTCCTGCGGAACGGCGCGGCGTCGCACAGGGTTGCTTCAACGCTTCGGCTCAAATCGGCGGTGCCGTCGCGCCGTTGTTGACCGCTTATCTGATTCAGTGGGTCGGCTGGCGTTTGAGCTTTGCTCTGTTGAGTCTGCCGGGCATCGCCTGGGCCGTGGCCTTCTGGTGGTGGTATCGGGACGATCCGCACTCGCATCCCAAGGTCAACGCTGCCGAGCGGCAGTTGATCGCTGCCGGCACGACGATCGCTAGTGGCGAGCATCCCCCGATTCCGTGGCGCGCCGTGATGCGCTGCCCAACCGTTTGGCTGTTGGGAGCGGTGCTCGGGTGCGGCGCATTCAACACCTACCTGTATTTCTCGTGGTATCCCACCTACCTCAAGCAGGGACGTGGTCTCGATGAGATCGGGGCGGGAAAGCTCTCCAGCCTGGTGTTGACGGGCGGTGCGATCGGCTGTCTGAGCGGCGGATTCATCATTGATTGGTTGGTTCGCCGGACCAATGACCGTCAGCGGACTCGCCGGCGATGGTCCAGTTCGATGTTCGCCTTGGCGGCGGTTTGTTTGCTGATCGGGAAAACTTGTGACTCGCCGACCATCGCTGCCACGTGGACTGCGGCTTCCGTGATGTGTGCCGTAGCGACGCTTTCAGCGTGGTGGGGCGTGGTGACGGATGTCAGCGGCCGTCACCTCGGAGCGTTGTTCGGACTGATGAATTCACTCGGTGGTGTCGGCGCGATCGGGTCGCAAATCTTCGTCGGCCAATTCGCCGACTGGATGAAAAGCCGTGGCCATGAAGGTCGCGCACAATGGGATCCCATGTTCTACGTGTATGCCGGAGTCCTCTTCCTTGGCGCGATCATCTGGCTGTTCATCGACACAAAGAAGTCCGTGGACGACTCCAGCGCGGCCGCAGCATGAGCCTCTTCACAGGTGGCACCCAAGCAGGCAGGTTGCAAACCTGCCCCACGTTTCTTCGCAACGACCACGATCGGCCTTGAGATCAAGTTCCGAGGAGATAAGGTGTTGCCGAGGCTGAACCATGAACTCCACGTCTTTTGCTGGCAATCCGACTCCAGGCTGGTCCCGCCGCGATGTGCTCTTTGGCATGGGCACCGGTTTGGGAAGCATCGCGCTGACGGCTCTGTTGGCGGGCGAGTCGGCGGCGGCCAATCCGCTCGCGGCGCTGCCGGGACAGCATCGGGCGAAGGCGACTCGCTGCATCTTTTTGATGATGGAAGGGGGGCCGTCGCACATCGACACGTTTGATCCGAAGCCCGCTCTCGCCAAGTTTCATTTGAAAGAGTTTCAGCGCAACGACGCGATGCAGTCGGCGATGAGCAGCGGCAAGCGATACTACGTCGCCAGCCCGTTTCGATTTCGCAAAGCCGGCGAATGCGGCGCGGACATGGCTGAGAACTGGACGCACCTCGCGAGTTGTGCGGACGACCTGTGCTTCTTTCGCGGTTGCCAAGTCGATTCGGTCAATCACCCGACCGCGATGTACCAGATGAATACCGGCAACCGTTTCGGCGGCGATCCGGCGCTCGGCGCGTGGGTGACGCACGGACTCGGAACGCTCAACGCCGACATCCCCGGCTTCATCGTGCTGCCGGAAGTGAGCTATCCGCAGGGCGGTCCCGCCAATTGGTCGAATGGTTTTTTGCCGGCTCAATTGCAGGGGACGCCGCTTCGAGCGCGCGGCTCGCCGATCTTGGACCTCACTCCGCCAGCCAGCGTCACGCGCGAACATCAACGGGCGAATCTCGATCTGCTGGCGAAGCTCAATGCGTCACATCTCGCCGAGCGGCCGGAGCAACGGGAACTCGCCGCGCGGATGGACGCCTACGAATTGGCGTTTCGGATGCAGATGCAGGTGCCGGGAATTTTAGACATCAGCCAAGAGGACGCGCCGACGCAGGAGCTGTACGGCATCGGCCGTGATCCGACCGATGCGTTCGGCCGCAAGTGTCTGCTCGCGCGGCGGCTGGTGGAGCGGGGTGTGCGTTTCGTGCAGATTTACGCCGGGACGTGGGACTCGCATGACTACATCGAGAAGGCCCACGGCAACTTGATTCGCTCCGTCGATCAGCCGATCGCCGCGCTGTTGATCGACCTCAAACTCCGCGGCTTGCTCGACGACACGCTGATCGTGTGGTGTGGCGAGTTCGGTCGGACTCCCGACAACGGCGTCCGCATGGGGACCGCGTTCGGGCGCGATCACAACCCGAAGGCGATGACGGTCTGGCTCGCGGGCGGCGGCGTTCGCGCGGGGCAGACTGTCGGTGCGACGGACGAACTGGGAGCATCGGCGGTCGAGTGCGTGCATCACGTTCGCGATCTGCACGTCACGCTGCTGCATCTGCTGGGACTGGACGACAACCGACTGACGTACCTGCACGCGGGACGTTTCAAGCAGCTCAGCCAGTTCGGCGGCGAGGTGATTCGCGAGTTGCTCGCCTGAGTTCGTCTTCACGCCTTTTTGGGCGTTCCCTTGATGCCGCCTGAAGGCGGGACTACGAACAGGCACATGGCCAACGCTCCGAACAATGTCGTCGATGATTCGCTCGCGGGAAAAACCATTCTCGCGGCGCTGCGTGCGTGGCAAACTGACCTCAGTTGGAAAGCCGCTCGTGAGTTGCTGGCCGCTCGACGAGTCGCTGTCAACGGGACGACGTGTCAGGACGAGGCGCGGCGTTTGAATGCCGGAGATACCGTCGGCGTCTCGGACAAGTCGCGGCCAAAGTTGCCGCGGCACGAGGCGATTTGCATTCGTTTTCTCGATGAGCATCTGGTCGTGGTCGAAAAGCCGGCAGGCATGTTGACCGAGCGGCCGGCGGCGGTAGCGGGACTGCGCAAGTCAGGTGCCTCGCAAACTCCGTCGCTGGACGAACTGCTGCCGCGAGTCATTGACGAGTACTCGGGGCGACGCTTGCGGCATGAGGAGCGTTTGGTCTTCATCGTGCATCGGTTGGATCGAGATGCCAGTGGGTTGCTGGTCGTCGCGCGGACGCCGGAGGCTCGTGACGGATTGATGCAGCAGTTCGCTGCGCGAACGCCCAGCCGAGTCTATTGGGCCGTTGTTTCGGGACGAGTCGAGGCGCAGACGATACGCACTCATTTCGTGCGCGATCGCGGAGACGGCAAACGGGGCAGCTCCGAACATCATCCGGAATCGCCGACCACCGACTCGCGAGGCACTCAACTGGCCATCACGCATGTGAAGCCGCTGGTCTCGCGGCGAGGTCAGACGTTGCTCGAATGCCGGCTGGAAACCGGGCGGACGAATCAAATCCGCATCCACCTGGCGGAACTGGGGCATCCGATTCTCGGTGACGTGAAATACGGCCCGCTCAGTGACATACAGCCGACGATGCGATTGGCTCTGCACGCGATCGAGTTGGAGTTCGCGCATCCGCTGTCCGGCGAGATGCTGCGGTTCGAGAGCGAATGTCCGAGAGAGATGCCGCTGCCGTGACACACGCCACACCAGCACGACGCGCCAGCGAGTGGTTCCTAGCAACGATCACTCGCTGGCGCGTCGTGCTGACATCGCATGAAATTGCGCCGGCCGGCGTCACTTCCAGTAGACCTTCTTGACGTACCACACGACAGCGGGGACGACGAAGATCGGCAGCAGGAAGAAGAACGGAAACGTCGGCCAGATGAACTTGAAGACGACCAACTGGTCGAGAATCACCGAGCCGATCGTCCCCCAGCACATGATGAGGTAGCCCATTTGCTTGCGGCTGGCTTGCTCGTCCGGGGTCAGCTGCGACCAATAGCGGCGTGGACCGGCAACGACCGCTTTCGCAGTCGGTGCGGCAGCCGGTTGATTCCCAGCCTTGTCGACTTTCTTGCTCTTCTTCGCTTCGGGAGCCGCTGGAGTTTCCTTCTTGACGACGACCGGCGTTTCGCGTGTGCCCGGCGGGTAATACCTGGAGATGGCTTGATTGATCGCTGGCGGCGCAGCGAGCACGGGGCGGACGGGCAGGTCGAAAGTGAGCCGGAGTTCTTGCTCCAGATCGTGCGTGATCTCGTCCGTGCAGGCGACCAGGATGTAGTCATCGTCGATGAACAGCGGAATGATCGAATTTCGGCGCACCGTGGCACGCGCGACTCGGTCCAGCACGCTGTCGTCGGGAATCGTTTCCGCAAGATCGACGTACGACAGGCCGAGTTCGATGGCGAGAGCTCGCGTGGCGGTATCGACGTCCGTCAGTTTCATTTGCACGGCGGCGTCACGCACGGTCAGTCCGCGCTTATCGGCGAACTCTTTGAGCTCATTGATCTGCTGCTTGGTGATCGTGCCTTGTTCGGCGAGCACATTTTCGGTCAGACGGTTGCCGCTGCGCGACAACTCTTCCGGGAATTCGCGGCCTTGGCTTTCGTCGTACTCGCGTTTGCGTACCGGGTCGGTCAGCAGGAGCATCGCTTTGGCGAGTTCATTGAGCAGTTCTTGCGACGGGATCGAGTATTGCCCGGTCGCGTACTTGCGGACGTGGCCGTTGAGCTTGCGATAGTTCGCGCGAATTTTTTCGGCGTTGTCCTCGAACTGCACCAACCGCAACAGCGTGTAGTGATCTGGCGGACGCGGGCCGTCGGGAATTCCAAGCCAATCCTTGTAGACGTCCAATGCCACGGGCGGCTCCTTTGAAGGCGGAATTCAGAATTCACTTGAGGCAGTTTCAAAACCAGCACGACGCGCCAGCGAGTGGTCGTGCTTCTGAGATCTCGGCCACTCGCCGGCGCGTCGTGCTGGACTTGTATTTCCGAATTCCCAATTCCGACTTATTCGACGTGATAGTCCCGTGCGAGCGTTTCGAAGTTGTCCACGTCATTGTTCTGCAAGCCGCCACGGACGATCTCGGTGGAGGCGACTTGTCGGCTGGTCAATTCCATGCCGGTGCAGTTGATGCGGCCGTTCGAGTCGTAGGAGTAGGTCACTTCGACCGGTGATCCGGCTGGCAGGTTCGCCGGCAGGCCAGTGATGTAGAAGTCGCCGATTTGCTCGCAGGCATCCGGATCCATCGCGTCACCTTCCAGCACGCTGACGTGAATCCGCTGTTGATTGGAGGTCGTGGTCACAAATTTCTGCTTGACACTGAAAGGGATCGAGGTGTTCTTGGGGATCATGATGTGGTTGATCTTGCGGCTGCGATTGTTCGGGTCGGTGATTTTGACCCCCAGCGAGTGCGAGTTGACGTCGCTGGTCTGCACGGAACGGAGCCGGTTGATGACCATTTTTCCCATACGGCTTTCGCCGCCAGTGGCCTTGGCTTCGAGGATGGCCGCGTGAATGGCGGCCCCTTGAGCGACCGCTTCTTCCGGCTGAACGTCACGAGACGGCGAGCGGCCGGCGACTTCGGTCAGCATCTTTTCGACGATCGGCATGTACGTCGAACCGCCGACCAGAATCAGGTCATCCAGGTTTTTCGTGCTGACTCCCGATTGTTGCAGCACCAGTTCGGTGGTGTCGCGCGTTCGCTGTAACAGATCGGCAGTCATTCGCTCGAAGTCGCCGCGTGTCAGCGAGACAGTCAGTGAATTGCCTTTGCAGTACACGGCAATCTGCGTCTGAGCCTTTTGCGACAGCTCGCGCTTCACCAATTCACAGTCCTGGGCGAGCGACTGCAATGTTTCGGGATCCTCACGGGGATCGACACCGAACTTGGTTTTGAACTGCATCGAGACGTGATCGACGATGCGGCGCGTCCAGTCGAGTCCGCCGAGCATCACGTCACCGTCGGTCGCGAGCACCTTGAAGTGCGTCGGCGTGTATCGCACGACAGTCACGTCAAACGTACCGCCACCCAGATCGTAGACAATGACGGTCCGCTCTTTTTGTTGCAGGTCAGTGCGTCCCAATTCGCCCTTCATCCAGGCGTAGGCCAATGTGGCGGCGGTCGGCTCGTTGATGATGTCGATGACATTCAGGCCGGCGATGCGGCCGGCATCCTGGGTGGCCTTGCGGCGCACGTCGTTGAAATAGTACGGCACGGTGATGACGGCGTTGGCAATCGGACCGACTTGCGTCTCCGCGTCCTGCTTTAGTTTTTTGAGAATCAATGCGGAGATGAACTCCGGAGTGAGCTTCTTGCCTTGATAGACGACGAAGTAGGCCTTGTTGCCCATCTCGCGTTTGATGGCTTCGATGACGTGCGACGGATCTTCGACAGCGATGCGTTCAAAGGAGGGACCAACGATGACCTTGCCATCCTCACCCAACAGCACGACGGACGGCGTGATGGTTCTGCCGTCAGCGTTGTTCAGCGCGATTGGATTCCCGTCCTTGTCGATTTGAGCCAGCGTGGAATAAGTCGTTCCCAAGTCGATTCCGACAGTCGCTCCCGGCATCAGTTTCAATGACATGGTTGTGTCCCTAGAGGTTGTCTCAGAGTGTGTGTGAACTTCAACGTGCGGCCGAACAGCAGTGGTCGAAGCGGCGAACCCGCTCCACCGACCGAAATGAGGCGGGCATTCTGACGGTCCCAAACCAGTGAAGCAAGCGCGCGGTCGCTGGCACTGTGGCTGGCCAATGATTCAACCTGGGAAAAGTGCCCTGACACACCAGCACGACGCGCAAGCGAGTGGCTGCCCGGAAAAACCACTCGCTGGCGCGTCGTGCTGGTTTCGCAAAGCGGCTAGCGATCCGGCTTCGGCAGCTTTTCAAACAGCACGATGTGCTGCCACGGCAGGACGCCGATGGTCTTCGTCCACTTCAGGCCGAATTCGGGGAGCGAGGCTTCTTTTTTGACTTGCGCCTCCATCATTTTGTGGACCAGCTTGATCGGTACGTCGGGGTCTTCCTTGCGGTATTCCACGAACGCGATTCGCCCGCCGGGCTTCAGCGACTTCGAAATGTCCAGCAGCATCTCGTAGGGAAACTCCAACTCATGGTAGACATCGACCATGATTGCGAGGTCCACCGACTGAGGCTTCAGAGCGGTCGTCTGCTGCGTTCCTTTGACCGGTTCCACGTTCGTGATTTTCAGCTTCTTGGTGTTGTCTCGCAGCCGGTCGAGCATCTCTTGCTGAACATCCACCGCCAGCACTTTCCCGTCGGGCAGAATCTTCTCGGCCATCAGCACGCTGATGACGCCGCTGCCGGCACCAATGTCTGCCACGACCATGCCCGGCTTCAGGTCGAGCGACTTGATCAGCAGCGTGAGCTTTTCCTCCTTCTCGCGCACCGCTCGTTCGAGCCATTCCGCTCCCTGGCCACCGGGGCCGAAGCCCATCACATGCGCGATCTCACGCCCCATGTAGAACTTGCCGATCCCATTCGGGTCGTGATCCGCCCGAATCTCGTACCGCGAGTCTCCCGGCTTAGCCGGCTCATCAGCACGCAATCCGAACGGCAGCGACAGCAGTGCAATCAGGAACCCGACATGGCGAGCAAACATGGTCAGCACTCCGGGACAATGAGCAACGACTTGGCGTTGAAGTTCACACACAGACTAACCCGAAGCGCCAGCGAGGGCGAGCGCTCAAAGAGGATGACCAGTCAGGGTCCATTGGAGCGCTCGCCCTCGCTGACGCTTCGGGTTAGTGTTTCCCGAAGTACAAAGTGCGACACGAAACTTCGCCTGAAACAGGATGCCCATGTCCGACGTCAACCTCCCTTCCGATGACCAACATCCGCCCATCAAAATCCTCAGCAAGCCACAGCGGCGCGTGTTGGGAGTGTTGATCGAAAAAGGGATCACCACGCCGGAGTACTACCCGCTGACGCTCAAGGCGCTCACGACCGGCTGCAATCAGAAGAACAACCGCTCGCCGCTGTCGGAGTACTCCGAAGACGACGCGCTGCGAGCGGTCGATCAACTCCGCGAGATCGGTCTCGCCGCCGTCGTCCACACGGAATCGGGGCGGTCCGAGCGATACCGCCATTACGCCCGCAAGCGGTTCCCGTTCAACGAAGCCCAGTTGGCGATCATGACCGAGCTGTGGCTGCGCGGCCGGCAATCGGTCGGCGACCTCCGCACGCGAGCCAGTCGGATGCACGACATCCCGACGCTCGAACAACTGCGGGACGAGTTGAAGGCGCTGCAAGCCGCCGGCTTCATCCAAGCCAACGGCCCGCTGGAGGTTCGCGGCATCGAAGTCGATCACAACCTCTACAAGCCCGACGAAGGCAAGACACTGGCCGCAGGCGATTTTTCGTCCTCCCGCGACGAGGCCGATCCTTTGCCGCGCAGCACACCGACCACGTCGGCCTCTGAATCGCGAATTGCCTCGCTGGAGCAGTCGGTCGCCGAACTCACCGCGCAACTGTCGCAACTCTCCGAACGCTTCGAGGCGCTGCGCCGCGAGCTGGGAGCAAGTGTTTGAAAAACGGTATCCCGGCGGTCGGCTGACGGCGATCGGCTCTCGGCCAAACATGCCCGGCCGTCAGCCGTTTGCCGTGATACCGTTTTTTCGCCGTCTCACTCGCCACGCAGCGATGCGACGATCGGCATCCGCACCGCCTCGGCCGTCGCGGCGGTCGCCGCCAGCAGGCCGGCTCCGAAGATGCCGACGAGCAATCCCGCACCCGACAACCACGGCACGTCGGCTCCCGTGCTCAGCAGATGCGGCAGCATCGCGAGTAGCGCTGAGCCAGTTCCGACCGCCAATCCGCACGCCAGCAAGAACGCGTTCTCGAACAACACGAGCCGTCGAATCGCCGACGGCCGGAAGCCGACAGCACGCAGCAGAGCCAACTCGGCGCGCCGCTCGATCACGTTCCGCAGCATGACCGTGCCGAGTCCGAACGTCCCCAGCAACAACCCCAAGCCGCCCAGCGTTTGGAACGTGCTCAAGTAGGTGTTCTGCACCGCCAGAAAACTCGCCAACCGATCGCCAATCGGCTCGACGTCGAAGCCGTACGGGGCGAGCCCCGTCTCCAGCACGTCGGACAACTGCCGAGCTTCCGCTTTCGAGAAAGCTCGACCGCCATCGAAGCGCCGGTCGCCGATCAGGACGTACCGGAAGCCAGCGTGTTCCGGGAACAGTTGCTTGAAGTTCGCTTCCGACATCAGCAACACCCCTTGAAAGACACTGCCGTCGAGCATCCCGGCGATCCGCAGCGTCCCTTTCGGGTTCGTGTCATCGGGGACTTTGATCGTGTCGCCGACTCCCTTGTGCAGCGAGTACATCAGCGTGTTCAAGTCGCCGAAGACCGGAATGGTTCCATCGGCGGACGGCTCTTCGAGCAGTTTCCACGGCGTGTACCCTTTGCGATGCCGCTCGCCGATAAATTTGAACCGGCCGTTGAGCATCGTTTTCGGCACACCCAGAATCGTCGGCAATCGTGTTTGATAGAGGTTCAAGCAGCTCGCGTTCTCGCCCGGCCGCACGCGGAAGGGGACCGCCGACAACTCGTCCAGCAGCTTGGCATCGTTGGAACCCGATGCCGGACGCAGATCGAGTTTGGTCCGTCCTTCGGTCGTGCTCAGGTCGTGAATGAGCGGCGTCGCGGACTCGGCGACGAACAAGAAGCCGCCGTTGCCCGAATCCCGATCGGGAGTTTCCACCGCCGGATTGCGTCGCCCGGCCGCGACTGCCACCAGCAGAAACGTGGCCGTTGAAATCAACGCGAGCGACAACAAGCTGCGTCGCCGCTGCCGAGTCGCATTTCGCAAACTCAATCGCAGCAGTGCCACCTGTCCTGAACCGAGGATCGTCGTGAAGCGGTCTCCGTCGAGCCACGCGGCGAAGCGGCACGTTGCCGCCGCCAACGTACACATGCCGATCACGAAGAACAGCACCGTCGAGATCGACAACCCCGCGAACGCTTCGTCCGCTCTGCGGCCGGTGACGATCACGGCGACCGAGATAGCAATCGAGAGCAGGATCAGCCAGCGAGCGATCCACAACAATCGACCGCGCCGTGCCGCACGCGACGTGTCACGCTCAGCCAGTTCGGTTTGTCCCGCCAAGAGTTCGCGAGGCGAGAGCTTTCGCAGCCCGCGCAGTCCCCACCATGCCGAGCCTCCAGCGGCGAGCAACGTCCCCACGAAGCCGATCACCAGCGAGACGGGTTGAACGGACAGTCGCAGTTCCGTCGTTCCGACCGCTCCGACCCACAGCGTTCGCAAGCCGAAAATCAACAGCCCCGCGTAGCCGACGGCGGCGACGATGCCGATGACGGCTCCGAACAGAACGACCGAGAACTGTTCGAGCAACAGCATGCGACCGATGCGGTTCGGCGAAAATCCAATCGCCGACAGCAAGCCGATCTCGCTGGCTCGGCGTTCGATCCCCAGTCGGACCAGCAGGCTGATGAGCATCAAGCCGGACAGGATCATGAAAAAACTGAAGCCGATGAACAGCCCGGAGAAATCGGTCGTCCCGCTCGCCGCTCGCAGGCCGAGAAACTTCACCGGCTGGATCGCCAGTCCGATCGAGTCCATCGGCAGCGCCTTCAAGAAGTCGGACTCGAACTTCTTCGCGGACTGCTCCAACGATTGACCGTCGGCCGCGCCCACTCGCAGCGAGGTCGCCGAGCCGTAGCGGCTGGACCACCACTCGCGCGCGGCGTCGAGATCAAAGAACGCTTTCGGAGTCGCGCGGTACTTGTCCCAATAGTAGTCATCCCGTTTCGGCATATTCCTGATGTCCATTGGAAACGGCTGCTTCCAATCGTTGAAGGTCTTCGCATCGGTGATCCCCGGCACGGTCGGAGTCAGCCCGCGATCACCGGCCAGCGTGCCGTCCATTGGCAGGATGCCTCGCACCTCGAACGTCAATTCCTCTTCCGGCAGCTCTCCCTTCGAGCCAACTTGGTGGAACTTCACGCGGATCTTCGCTTGGCGATCATCGGCCGCGATTCCCAAATCCTGCGCGAGCCAATCGCAGAGCAACACTCCGTCCTTTCCGAGCGGCGGAGATTGCGGCACGATCGGACCAAACGGTGCCGTCAACTTCGACGGTTCGGGCACCCCCGCGACAATCGAGTACTTCGAGTGTTTCTTCCCCGTGTCGTCGCCAACGCGGCTGATCTCGTTGGTGAGGTACGCCAGCACGGGAGAGGTCGGCATCCGCAACTTGGCGGCGACCTGCTCGGCGGACTTCGCCAGCGAGTCTTCCAATATCATCCGCTCACTTTCGAGCGACGTGTATCGGCCCGACGAATTGGGAACGAGCCGCAAATGCAAGTCGTCCAACGTCACCGAGTCGCGCAGCACAAGCGTGAGACGCTTCACAGCCTCGACCGCCGAATCCCCTTGACCGTCGCGTGATTCGCGAGCCGACACGAACAACGCATTGACTCGCGCTGGCTTCGCCTGTGGATTGCGTTTCGAACGTTCGACCGCTTCGAGGTTCAGCTCCTTCTGCAAGGCTTGCAGATTGACGAACGCGACCTTCGGCACCTGCTGGCTCGGCTGCAATTCCAACCGCCCGGCTCCGGCCGTGGCCGGAAGCACCGACTCGACTTTTAGCCGAACCTCCTGCGACGACTGTTCCTCCTGACCGCCGAGCAGACTGTCGCGCGGGATCGTCGCGGGAATCTCAACCCAGACCGTGACTTCGTCGCCGACGCGAGCACGCAGTTGCTCGGCCAGCAGTGCGTTCAACACGACTCCGGCGGCGGTCGGCGGCGCGACCTGTTCGGTCGCCAACAACGACCATAATCGCTCGTCGGTGCCGTAGATGGTCACTCCGGCCGAGCGTGTTCGGCTGGCCGAATCGGCTGCGCGGCGTTCGATGCTCGCGGGAAACACCAAACCGGGAGCCGCAACCGCGAACCGCTTCGCAAACTCTGGCTGCTGGCTCAACGCAACGACCGACGCTTCGCGAAAGAACCGATGACTGATCAGCGAGTGATCGACTTTGCCAAGCCGAGCGAGGCTCAGCGACTTCAAACTTTCACGCACCGAATCGCCGACAATCAACGCTCCGCCAATCACCATCGCCGCCACGACGACTCCAATCGCGACGGCGATGTGCGAGCGTGCATGATGCCGCAGGCTGCGTCGCAGGAATTGTCCGGTCGTGAAGCGTGACATGCGAAAGAGGATAACGGCCAGCGGCCAACGGCTCACGGCACTCGGCGGACAAATCACGGCAGAGTGCGGCGGCGGAACGACTCGCCGAGATGAATCATCAGTTCCAGCGCGAGCAAATCTGCGCGAGCCAGAATGTGTCGCGTGCTGCGATTGCCCAGGCCGCCGACCAGCGACTCGACTCGTTCGAGATGCAAGCTCAACGCCTCGCGCGGGCCGCAACCGGCGATGGCCAGCAGTTCGGCGAGCTTCACGATTTCGCCGCCGAGGTTGCCAGAACCCATGATGACGTACGTCCGCAGCAGTTCTTGGTAGTAGCTGTTGATCTCCGGCGGCAACGCGGTGCGGCATGGGGCAGCTCGGCCGAAGCAGTCGAGCATCGCTTGCCGTGTCACGTTTGTCGCGTCGGTGGCATCAAGATCGTCGATGATCCGCCGTTGCTGGTCGAGCAGATGCTCGGCCTCGTCGCGCTCGCGAGCCATCCGTTTGGTCTGTGCGATTTCGAGCCGTCGGCTTTGCCGAGTCTGCTCGCTGCGAAAGATCGCCCGCTTGAGAACCGACGCGAGTGCTGGTGAATCCCACAGACGAGCCGACTGCAACAGCTCGCACTCCTCACGCGACAGGTCGAGCCAATCGGCATCCGAGATACGCGACGCGAGCAGCACAAGCGGATCTTCGCAGCCGCTAGCGCGAATCGCTTTGACCAGCGACGCGGCTTCGGCGAAGGCGTCCGAGCGGCCGTCGGCCGAAGCTGCGGCAATCAGCACGGCGTCGAAGGAGTCATCACGAAGCAAAGTTAGCGCCTCGGTGGCAGTCGAGACCCAGCGGAACTGCGGCTCGATGCCTCCTTCGGCGTCCAACTGCAAGGTCAGTCCGACCCAGGAAGGTTCGCGAGGCCCGACGCACAACAGCCGCAATCGGGTCGGCAATTGGCCGTTCACGACCGGCTCATCGGCCGTGTCTGCTTCAGCAAAAGAAGAAAGCTCGTCCTTGAGCATGTTTGACGTCCTGTCGGGGCGGGGTTCTAGGACCGTCGAATTTCAGTGTCAAGGTGGCACTGAGCGTCGTGATGGATATCTTGTTGTTGCCCTTCGCTCGTCCTTCGATAGTTCTCACAGGACATCCATCATGATTCTCGTCTCACACAAGTCGAGTTGGCTTCCGGTCGTCGTGCTGTTGTCGTTCGTGCCCATCGCCGCGCGAGCTGACGTCCGATTGCCGGCGGTGATCTCGGACCACATGGTCTTGCAGCAAGACATCGCGGCTCCGATTTGGGGCTGGGCCGACAACGGCGAAGAAGTGACGATCTCGATCGCCGGTCAATCGAAATCGGCGAAGGCCGGAGCCGACGGCAAGTGGATGATCAAGCTCGACAAGCTGACGACCGGCGGGCCGCACGAGTTGATCGTGAAAGGCAAGAACACGCTCAAGATCGCCGACGTGCTGATCGGCGAGGTGTGGCTCGGTTCCGGGCAGTCAAACATGGCGATGACCGTCTCGCGGTCGAAAGATTTCGAAGTCGAGCAAGCGGCCGCGAACCTGCCGAACATCCGCATGTTCCGCGAGAATTCGGTGGCGGCGACGGAACCTCAAGAGGGTGGGAGCGGCAAGTGGGAAGTCTGCAGCGCGGAGACCGTCGGCAGTTTCTCGGCCACGGCGTTCTTCTTCGGACGCGAACTGCACAAGACGTTGAAGCTGCCGGTCGGATTGATCAACTCGTCGGTCGGCGGCACTCCCATCGAGGCCTGGACGAGCATGCCTGCTCAGAAAGACCTCGCGGAACTCAAGCCGCTGTTCGCTCGCTGGGACAACGACACCGCGACCTACGAGCCTGACAAAGCGAAGGCACAGTTCGACAAGCAATTCGCCGATTGGCGAACGGTCGCCAAGAAAGCTCGCGATGAGGGCAAGCAGCCGCCAAGGCCACCTCAACTGCCCGTCAACCCGCGCAAGAATTCGCACCACCCGGCCGTGCTGTTCAATGGCAAGATCGCACCGCTGATTCCGTATGCGATTCGCGGAGCCATCTGGTATCAGGGAGAATCAAACGCGAATTCCACTCGGCAGGGAGCTGGTGCGGACAACTACGGCCTGCAGTTGCGGACGATGATCGCCGACTGGCGCAGTCTCTGGAGACAAGGGGACTTCCCTGTCGCGTGGGTGCAGTTGCCTCTGTTCCACAAAGCTCAATCCGAACCTGTCGAAGAGACCGGTTGGACAATCGTTCGCGAACAAATGCTCAAAACGCTGAAAGTCCCGAACACCGGCATGGCGATCACGCTCGATCTCGGCGAGGCGAACGACATCCATCCGAAGGACAAACAAGGTGTCGGCAAGCGGCTGGCAATGTGGGCACTCGCCAAAGTCTACAACCAAAAGGCGGTGATCGCTTCCGGCCCGCTTCCCGATGGCTACGAGATCGTCGGTGAAGAAGTCGTGCTCTCGTTCCGCTACTCCGGAGGGTTGAAGGCAAACGGCGAGGAACTCAAGGGCTTCGCCATCGCGGGTGCGGACCAGAAGTGGCTGCCGGCGAAAGCTCGTATCGACGGCGAAGAAGTCATCGTCTGGCATCCTGACATCAAGCAGCCGAAGGCCGTTCGCTACGCCTGGGCCGACAACCCGGACGCGAACCTCGTCAACGGAGCGGGCCTGCCGGCTTCGCCGTTCCGCACCGACACGAAGTAAGCGCAACGATCACACAAACGTAGCCGCCTCGCTCCCGCGAGGCGGAGCACCTAGCGGATCATCAGTGTCGTTTGCAATATGCTCCGCCTCGTGGAACGAGGCGGCTACGTTCGCGCAGTCACGCCGATTCCTCCGGTCGAGCGAACTGTGCCGATTGTGCCAGCAGGTGAGACGTCAACCCGTCCCAGCGTTTCGCCGTCAGCGCCGATTCCGGTGCTAAAGTTTCCCGACGTGTTTTCAGCGCACAGGGTCGGGGAGTTTGTTTCGTGACGACGTATTTGGTGACTGGCGGAGCGGGGTTTATCGGGTCGCACATCACGACGCGGTTGGTCGAGGAAGGCCACCGCGTTCGGGTGCTCGACAACCTTTGCGCCGGCTCACGTGACAACTTGGCTCATCTGAAAGATGGCGTTGAATTCTTGCACGGCGATGTTGCGGACCCCGTTGCCGCGCGTCGCGCGGCTGAGGGTGTTGAGATCATCTTCCATCAAGCCGCGCTGGCGTCCGTGCCGCTGAGTGTCAAAGACCCGATCGCAGTTCACACCGCCTGTGTCACGGGAACCGTCACCATGTTGGACGCAGCGAGACAAGCTGGCGTGCGACGAGTCGTTTATGCCGGATCAAGCAGCGCCTACGGCAACGACCCGGTCATGCCAAAGCGAGAATCACAGTTGCCGCAGGTGCTCTCGCCGTATGCCGCCGCGAAGCTGGCTGGCGAACTGTATTGCGAATCATTCGCGGCGGTGTATCCGCTCGAAACCGTGCGGTTGCGGTACTTCAACATCTTCGGCGAGCGGCAAGATCCCGCCAGTCCGTACTCGGCGGTGATCCCGCTGTTCGTCTCCGCGCTGTTGCAAGGCCGACGGCCGACGATCTTCGGCGACGGCTCACAGTCGCGCGATTTTGTGTACGTCGGCAATGCGGTTCATGCCAACCTGCTTGCCGCGCACGCCACGAACGTCAGCGGAAAAGTCTTCAACGTCGCTTGCGGTCAATCGCTGAGCGTCATTGACCTGTTGCGCATGATTTGCGAGCGGCTCAATGTCCCGTTCGATCCGAACTTCGCTCCGCCACGAGCCGGAGACATCCAGGATTCCTGGGCGGATATTTCTGCGACGGAACGCGAACTCGGCTACCGCCCGCAGGTCAGTCTGACCGACGGGCTGCAACGAACCATTGACTATTACGCGAAGAAAGTAACCCGAAGCGTCAGCGAGGGCGGACGTTCTGCAACCTCGAAATGAACGGTGCTTGAAGCGTTCGCCCTCGCTGACGCTTCGGGTTAATTTGAGTCCGTACTCTAAGAAGTGAAATCATGAAGCCCGTCATCAACGACAAGCCGTTCGAGTTTTTGAAATCTGCCGATCAAAACCCCACTGATCAGAGTTCGGCCGAACAAACGCCGGATCAACTGGCTCGGCGCACGTCCGGCCGGCGAGTTGCCGACCAGCCGTTTGAGTTCATGAAGACGGCCGTGCGCGCCATCGAAGAGGCACCGCCGCGCGAGTTCGACTTCGCGCAGATCGCAGCGCGGTACAAGTGGTTCGTGCTGCTGGGACTGATCGGCGGACTCGTGCTGGGCCATGCGGCGTTCACCAAATTGGGTCCGGAATACAACGCTGTCGCGCAGATCTTGGTGACGCGACAGGCTCAGGTGCCAACTCGCGAGTCGTTCAGCCAATCGATTCTCAGCGAAGGTCGCGGCGAGCACGTCGCGATCATCAAAAGCCCGATGATCGTCGGCAAGGCGATTGAGAGCGGGCATCTCGACCAACTGCCGACGCTGCAAAAGTCGGACGATCCGATCGAAGACATCCTCGATGGCCTGGAGGTCAAACGGACCGCCGGCCAAGACAGCTCGACGCTGAACGTCTTCGAAATCAAATACCGCAACAAGCAGCGCGACGACGCGAAGGCGGTCGTCAACGCCATCATTGCGGCCTATCAAGACTACATTTTGGAGACCAAGCAAGAGGCCACCAGTGAGCTATCGCAGCAGATCACGAAAATGGATGGCGAACTGGCCAAGCAGATCGAGCAGAAGCAAAAGGATCTGCTCGAATTCCGCAAGGACGCGCCGTTGTGGTGGCGATCGGCTCCGGGCGAACAGCGGCAACCGGGCGATGTCACCAACGTGCATCAGGAACGGGTCGTCGACATCGAACGAGACCGACGCCTCAATCTGCTCCGCAGAGCCGAGATCAACGGCAAGATTCGAGCGCTGGAAAGCGCGATCGACGAAAATCCGTCGCGAGACGAACTCGAAGGGGTCGTTCGGTTACTGATCGCCACGTCGCAAGCCGCCAGCGGCGCTCAGGCCGGAGCCAACGGCGCGAACCCGCTGCTGGGGCCGAACCCCACAGAACTGGCCAGCACCCAATTGCTGCCGTTGTTGATCGAAGAACAAAAACTGCTCCGAGACTACGCCGACGATCATCCCGACGTCGCCAACGTGCGCCGCAGCATCGCCAAGCTCAAAGAGTTTTATGAGGCGCGCGGCGTGTCGCTCACCGAACTGGCCGGTCGTGATGGCCGAGGACAGAAGATCGACGTCGTCGCTGGGTACATGCGATTCCTCAAGCAGCAGCTCGAAGAGGTCGACCACAAGGACACCGAACTGACGCGGATCTACGAATCCGAAAGCAAAGAGGTCAAAGGTGTCGTCAAGTTCATGGTCGAAGATCAAGCCCGCAGCGAAGAACTCGACCGACTGAAGACTCAATGGAATGCGATCGTCAACAACATCAGCCATCTCGATCTGACGCGCGACAGCCAGGACTACTCGATGAAGTTGCTGGCACCGGTGCGCGAAGAGTGGAGCTTCAAGCGATACCTCAAGATCGTCGGTGCAGCGACGGCGTTCGTCCTGGGTTTGTGTCTGGGCATCGTGTTCCTCCGCGAGTGGCGTGACACGACCGTCAAAACGGTTTCCGATGTTCGCAAGCTGATCGACGGAGCGCAAGTGCTCGGTAGCGTGCCGGAATTCGCTGTCGATCGAAGCGACTTCGATCCTGAAGTGCCGCTGGAACCGTCGCTGTGCTACTTCCATCGACCCGGCTCGGCCGAGGCGGAATCGTATCGCGCGATCCGCACCGCTCTGTTTGCCGGACTCGATTCGCGGCAAAAGGTGATTCAAGTCAGCAGCCCCGAACCGGGCGACGGCAAATCGACGTGCATCGCGAACCTCGCGATCGCGCTGGCTCAATCGGGCAAGCGCGTGCTGCTGCTCGATGCCGATCTCCGCCGGCCGACGATTCATCACCTGTTCCATGCTCGGCACGAGATCGGTACGGCCGATGTCCTGTCCGGAGAAATCCAACTCGAGAACGCCGTGCAGGCGAGTCCCGTCGCAAACCTGTGGCTGCTCACCGCCGGATACAATCCTCCGAATCCGGCTGAGACGCTTTCTTCGGCTCGCTTCGAGCACTTGCTGTCCGTCGCGCGCGGCGAGTTCGATTTCATCCTGATCGATACACCGCCACTGCTGGCCGTCAGCGACCCGTGCATTGTCTCGCCGCGAACCGACGGACTGCTGCTGGTCGTCCGCACGAACAAGAACTCGCGCGTGGCACTGCGACAGGCGAACCAGCTCATCCGGCAGCACGGCATCAATTTGCTCGGCGTCGTCGCCAACGCCGTGGAACACGCGGCGGGCGAATACTCGACCTACTCCGGCAACTACGCGGAGTACCTGCAACCGGCGCAGCGTCCGGTGCAGCCGCAACGGATGCCGGTGACTGTTTAGCGTGACGAGGCCGCAAATCAGTGCAAAGTGACGAGTGCAAACTGCAAAGTGCAAAATCGCAGTGACCGAATCAGACTGTGTTTGACATTTTTCACTTTGCACTCGTCACTCTTCACTCAATTCCCAAGAACACAATCTGAATAGTCGATTCCGCTATCACTCGAACCGCTCTTCGCGCATTCCGGGGTCTCAGCTAGAAGCCCGCCCCTTCCGAATCGACTCTCGAAACTTTCACACACATGCGTCTCGCGTTTTTCGAGGATCAAGCGGCGAGCGGTTTCGCTCCGATCGCTTGGATGCGTCCGGTGTGCGAGCTGCTCTGCGGGCAGACCTCGTTGCGAGAGCGTTTGCTGAAATACCTGCCCGTCACGGAATGGGGGGCGTTCGTTCGTCCATTCCTGGCCGAGACGTATCGCGAGGATCAGCCGCAGGCGGCAGTCAACAACCTGGACTGGCTCGAACACGAGCCGACGCTGCTAGTCAACGCACGCTGGTTGCCCGACGCCACCGGATTGCAATGCCTCGATCACGCGCGGCTCGAAGAGGCAGGTGTGATCGACCAGACGTTGGTCTGGCTGCGACTGCATCCCGACGAAGTGCCGCTACTGTCGCTGGAGAATTGGGACGACGCACTGATGTCGCTGGCTCGTTCGCGTTGGCTGACGGCGGCTCCCGGACGCTTGGCCTCGCGGCCGTGGGACTTGGTGCTGCACAACGCCGAACAGTTGCGCATCGACTTTCAATTGCGCCGCTCCGGCACATTGCGCTCGTCGCGACTGCGCGGAGCACACACGCTTGGTGCCAACGTGGCGGTCGTCGGCGATCTGTCGCAGGTCGAGGTCGATCCGACCGCGCGGCTCGATCCGTTCGTCGTGCTCGACGCGCGGCAGGGACCGATCACCATCGACGCTGGTGCGGTCATTCAGCCTTTCACGCGGCTCGAAGGGCCGTGTCACATCGGAGCCGGCTCGCAGCTTTTCAGAGCCAACGTGCGCGAAGGGACAACCATCGGCCGCGATTGCCGAGTCGGCGGTGAAGTCGAAGCCTCGATCCTGCATGGCTTCGTCAACAAATACCATGACGGCTTCCTCGGCCACAGCTACGTCTGCCCGTGGGTGAATCTCGGCGCACTGACCACGAACAGCGATCTGAAGAACGACTACTCGAACGTGAGCGTGCCGCTCGAAGGATTCTCGATCAACACCGGCAGCACGAAAGTCGGCAGCTTCATCGGCGATCACACGAAAGCCGCGCTGGCGACGCTGTTCAACACCGGCAGTTCCATCGGCGTGATGAGCATGTTGCTACCGGCCGGCGAACTCTTGCCGAAGCATGTGCCGTCGTTCTGCCGCATTTGGCACGGACAACTCGACGATCAAATCGACCTCGCCACGGGAATCGAAACCGCCCGCGCAGTCCTCGAACGCCGCAAGCAAGAATTCACGCCGGCTCAAGAGCGGTTGCTGCGGCAAGTGTTTAAGCTGACGCAGGCTGAACGCGAAACCGCGCTGCATCGTTGCCGCGAAAAGCGTCGGGCCGTTCCGAGCGTTTGAACTTGCCATGTTGTTGCTTGCTGACGAACAAATTGACCGAATCATCGGCAATCGCCGTCGAATGTTTTTCGGCGGACTGGCTTGGTTCGCGTTGATGCTCACTCCTCCGATTCCAGAGCAACTCAGGATTGGATTCGTCACGTCGTTCGCAATTCTTGGTTTTGGTGAATTCGCTTTCATGCTTAAAAAGTGGAGAACGGATCGCGGCCTTTGGATGTTGGCAACGTTATTCGTTGTGATCTATGGGCTAATACTGGCATGTGTCGAGTTCTCGGAATTCGCGCAGTTGCTGAAGCCTGGCCCCGGTGCTGCGGTCGTACAAAAAGGATGGGCTGAAGTCCGACTCGCTTGCGACTGTGCGTTGGCATTGTTGGTGCTGAGCAAATTCGTCCGCTTTGCGTTTTCAGTGGCGGTTCGGAATTGGCAACTGACGCATCCGCCTCGCGCAAGCGAGCAGCCACGAAACAGCACGAATTATCTGGACTGAATCGCAGACAGCAGAGCTTCGCGGTTGTCTCGCCACGCGACTGAACCCGCCGCGTCGGACGGCAGTTCCAGTGTGATCGTGGGAAGTCCGCGATCGATGCCGGCCCACGAGCCGAAGCTGCCGGGGGTCGGATAGCCGATCGACTTGAGCACCGAGTACTCGTTGTGGCGGCTCATGGTCTTGGCCAGCTCTTCGGCCGGGCCGTCGAAGTTGTTGCCGTGTTTGCCGCGCGTGATCGCGTGCATGGTGATGATGCGGTCGGGCTGCCAGTCGTCGATCAACTCGATCAACAATTGGGACTCAGGTTCGGAGGCCGGAAGCTCGCCACCGAAGTAGCGTCCCTTTTTGCCAATCGCAAAGTTCTTGGCGGGAAAGTTGCGGTTCAGGTCGATCTCGCGCGCGTTGATCCGAGTCCCGCGAGCGAGCCCATCCGGATTCGCAACCGGCACGATCACCACTTGCCGCGCGAAGTACGCATCCGGGTTTTTGGTGAGGTGCTCGACGAGTTGATTCGCGACGAACGCGGTGTTCGGTTCGTCGCCGTGGATCGCGGCGAAGATCAGCGTCTTGGGGCCGGTCGCTCCGAAGAAGTGCCCGACGATCGGCAGTCCCAGCACCGACTTGCCCAACTGCCGCGTTTGTGGACCGAGGACCGGCAGCAGTTCCGCAGCCCGCTTCTTGCCGAGGCGAACTCTGGGGAGCGGACGATTCCAAATTCGACCGGTCGCTACGGAGCCAGGTGACACGAGACCGCCTCGGCGGGAATACTCGCCCGGATCGGCCGGATCGAAATTGAACGGCGTGATCAGCGGCAGTGCTGCGGCCGCCGTCGAGGATGCCACCGCTTCGTCGTCGGCAAACAAGCTCGTCGAAGACAGCGAGAGAAGGCCGCTCAGCACGAACACTCGCGCGGCAGTGGTGGCGACGCACGATGCGACTCGGCAAGAAGACAAAATCGAATCGAAGGAGGTCATGATCAGCTCAGCTCACGCCTACGAGGAACGCGGAGGTTCCGTGCGAAACTCGACCTGCAATGCACCGAGCATCTTGGTGATCTGTGCTTCCTTTCGATTGATGTTGATGATGTTTTCGAGCACGAACGCGCGCGGCTCGCTGGTCGGGTGCAGAATCAACCGGCCAGATCGCAGCAGCATGTACTCGAAGACGTCGTTGATCTCTTTGCTGATCCGCAAATTCGGAGCGGAGAAGCGTTCGAGGTCGCTCATGAATCCGTGATGGTGCAACAGTTCGTTCGGCCGGACCTCCCAATAATCGAACCGCACCAAGAGCCAGACGACCATGTACAGCAAGCTCAACAGCAACGAGAACAGGAGGTAGAACTGAGCATTCGCTCGGGGCTTTATTGCTCTGAAGAACGACAAGAAATCGGGGACCAAATCGGGGCGATTTGTGAATAGCAGCACGAACCCCATCACGACCGCAGAAAAGCCAAAGAACAGGGTCAACGACGTCGTGCGTGGAAAGTCGAACGACAACACGACCAGGTTCAAGGCCGTGAGCATCAGGAATATCAATGAGACAACTTCCTCAATGCGTCCCGCCTTGCCTTCCGCATCGGAGCCCAAAACGAGCATCAGCACCCCGCTCAGGAAAGAGAAGAGCAGCGTCGGATACAGAAAGACGATCTTCGGGTACGAGACTAAAAAGATCGAACTGGGTGCCGCTTCGGCGTCGCTATTGGGAGGTGCCGTCGCGATCACAGGCGGGACAGGGGGCGTGGCCGGGACGTTTGCAGGGGTGTCGGTGCTCATGAAGTCGGTCTTCCAGAAATGAATTGGTGGTCGGGACGAGTCTTCACCGCGAGCGATTCGCGGCGAATCGTGAAACCTTGAGCCGTCGGCGACCGCGGCAATCTATCGAGGCGATCCGGCAACGTGTAGCGAGTTCCCGATCGACGCGGGAATTACTCCGCGTCACGGTGCGGTCGCAGCAGCATCCAGAACTCGTCGAGCCGCAGAATTGCGGCCAGCACTGCGTAACTGACGACCGCTGCCAGGATCGTGACACCCAGTTGCAGCAAGCGGCCCGATGAATTCACCGCTCCCGCCGCCAATTGTTGCAAGACCCAGGAGGCCACCGCCGTCATGCCGAGTGCTGCCAGAACCGCTCGCCCCGCATTACTCGCCAGCGACGACCACGGCAGCCGGCCGACTCGGCCTTGGATGAACCGCAAGCACAGCCCGAACTGCAAGATGCCGCACAGCGACGTGCTCAAGGCGAGTCCGCGACCACCGATCCAGAAGATCAATCCGAAATTCAGCAGGAGGTTCACGACGACGACGGACAAGCCGATCTTCAAGGGCGTGATCCGGTCGCCGATTGCGTAGTAGCCACGTTGCAGAATCAACAGACCGCAGAAGGCCCACACACCGAGGCCGTAGGCGGCAATCATCTCGGCGATCTGTTGAGCGTTCGCGCTGGTGACGTGACCGCGCTGAAAGAGCACGACTGCGAGCGGCTCGGCCAGCAGCCACAAGCCCGCGCTCGCGGGCAAGCCGATCACGAAAACCAATCGCAGGCCGAGTGACAAATCGTCTCGCAGTCGTTGCCAATCGCCGCGCTCCGCATGACGAGTCAGCACGGGAAAGATCACTGTCCCCAGGGCGACTCCCAAGATGCCCAGCGGAAACTGATACAACCGCTGACCGAGGTTCAACGCCGAGGCCGTGCCGAACTCCAGCGGTGTCCACCACGACGATGCGACGCCTTGTGGCCGAGACATCAAGAGCGCGATCAGTGTGTCGCAAAACGTGTTGACTTGTGTGATCGACAAGCCGATCACGACCGGAGCCATCATCCTCAGCAGTTCGCGAATCCGATCGCGCATCGCGAGCCAGTTTCCGCGAAGCCGAAAGCCCAGCCGCCACAACTGCGGCCACGGAGCAGCCAACTGCAAGAAGCCAGTCAGCACCACAAAGCCTGCCAGCCAATGTGCCTGAGCTTCGGCTGTCAGGTCAAATCGTTGCAGAAACCAAATCGCCGCAAGTGAGCTGACGTTGAACAACACTGGCAATAGCGCGGGCCAAGCGAAGCGGCCCAGCGCGTTCAACACGGCTCCCATCTGCGCGGTCAGACAGATCAACGGCAAATACGGAAGCATCAATGCCGTGAGCCAAAGCCACAGCCGCAACTCGGCACTCAGTGGTGCGAGCCAGATCGTCGCAGCAAGCACCAACTCGGCGACGGCGACCAGAGCCGTCAGCCACAGTCCCAGCCAGACGAAGACCGAGCTGGCCAATTGCATGGCCGCGTTTCGACCGTGTTGTTCTTGCTCGCGCACGAACAGCGGCGTGAATGCCGCGCTCAATGCTCCCTCGCCGAATAAAGCCCGCGCGAGGTTCGGAATGCGGAACGCTCCCACGAACGCATCCGACACCGGGCTGAGTCCCCATAGACCCGCGATCGCCATCTCGCGAATGAAGCCGAGCACTCGGCTGAGCAGCGTGCAAAGACTGACGATTCGCAGACCGGAGAAGAGGCCCGCCTCGTGGGGCAGGTTTTCAACCTGCCCGTTCGCGCCGTTTGGCAAGGGCAGGTTGGAAACCTGCCCCACGTCGTCGGCTGACTCCTCACGATCCGTCATGCTGGAGCACTCCGCTCATTTCACGAGCGGACTCAGCCGGGCCTCGTTGATGCCGAGTGTCGAGAGCACTACTCGCACCCGCTCGATGGGCCAGCCGCATCCGTGCGCGGATAAAAAAATCTCCAAATTCTCTTGGCCGTCCCAGAAGCAATGGATGACTTGCCGTTCGATCTCATCACGCGGGTCCATCACCGAGTTGAATTGCGATGCGGGAAACTCTTGAAACCATTGCTGGCCGGTGAGGTGCAGCCAATGGCACCAGCGGTAAAAGCGTTTGAAATGCAGACGGCTCCAATCCTTGATCGCCGCGTGCCCCAGGTCGCGACCCTGCCGCTCACTTTCGATCCACTTGTGCCGATAGGCCGCCTGCCACGCTTGGTCGTACACGCTTGCCGGAATCGATGAATACTCACGACACATGCCCCGCATCCTCCAACCAGGATGTGCCGCATCGCGCCGGTCGTCCGACCGTCTGCGAAGAGCACTTTCGCAATTGTCAGCCTCGAAGCCCAGAACGTGGGACTTATACCGGCAGCGCGAAGCGCTCTCAAGCGGCGATTGGCGAGGTCGCTCGCTGCCAGCATCATGTCGTGCGCTGCAAGATGTCCGGCCTCAGGATTGGTGCGCCTCGGACATCGACCTTGGACATCGGCCATTGCTCGGTAGGAGTCAGCACTTCGAGTCCGTTGGGGCCGATCAGCATTGTGTCGCCGATGTTGGCGGGGCCAACCGATGGATGCCAGAACATCGCCATGCCGGCTCGCAGCACGAAATCGCTGTTCGGAGTCACGCGAACTTCGCACGGTTCGTAGCCGATGACTTCCGCCTGGTCGGCGAATTCCCATTCCTCCGCGTGGCCGAACTTCTCGTAGATGCGAGCCACTCGCTTCCATGTTTCGCGAATCGCCCAAGTGGCTTGCGAGAAGTACATCCCTGTCGCCTGCGTCACCAGCGCGATGAGATACGACGCACGCAACTCGTCCGGAACTTCTCCGAAGCAGACGGTGCGAGTCACTCCCGCGCACAAGCCGTCGCGGCGACCGATCGCGGTCAAGGAGCAGAATCGTTCGACCGGTTCACTGCTGGGAGTCCAATGCCGGAAGCGATTCGAGATTCCATCGGCGCAGACCTGGATGCGTTCCGGCACGACTTTGTGTTTGAGCAGTCGATGCGCCAACTGAGCCGCGATCTCCGCCTCGGAAATGCCGTGCTCAAAATTGCGAGCGGTCGCCTCGACCGCGTGCGCGACGTGCAGGCCCAGTTCGCGCAGTCGCTCGCATTCCAGCGAGTTCAATGGCAATCGCAGATCGAGCAGCTTCGCCGAGACATCGGTCGTTCGGCCGACACCTGTGTCGCTGCCGACGTGTCGGCCGCGGCAAACATCCGCCACCAAAATGGAGGACGGCTCATGCCACGGTCGTTCTTTGAGCTGAAATCCGTGGCCGGCCAACGTCCCCTCGAAGAGCTGTGCCGATTCCACGTTGCTCGTCAGCACGACGCGAGCCTCCGGCAGCAAGAACAGCGAAGCGGTCGTGTCCGACGAACCGCTTCGCGTGAAGTCCGCCCCGCTTGTGAACCAGGCCAGATTGGCCGGCCGCTGCAACAGCAGAGCGGCGAGTCGGTTTTCCTTCAGGAACTGAGCGACCCGCTCGTGCTTCTGGTCGATGTCATTGGCCCGCTCGGGGCTGATGACCGGCAGTTCGCCTGACGACTGAAACGGAGGTGGTTCGACCAAACTCGTCATGACGACTTCCCGCGCGGAACGCTTCGGGACGATGGGACACGGCGGTGAAGATAGCCTTGAAATCCCGAAGCCGAAAGGATTTTCGCCCGCGGTTGGGACTGGTCCGCAGCAAGTCAGCCGATTTTGCCGGAAGCCGCCGGGGTGACAGATGGAAGGCGGAAAGCAGAAAGCAGAAGGCAGGGTGCTGGCAACGAAGGCTGCCTTCTGTCCCCGGCACAACCCGGACAATCCGTAAAGTTTGCCAAGCCACAAGGCCGATGGAAGGAGGTAGCCACCGAAGATTTTGTTCGGCGGAGACTCCGTGAGCGTTCTGCGAGTCCATGTTGGATCACACGGAACCGTTCACTCCCTCGCCTTGAGGAACGCCATGAAGACCGCTTTGCGATTCTGCCTGGGACTGCTGCTGACCATCAGCGCCGTCGGCTGTCACACTTGTCAGACGAGTTGCCAGTCAGGCTGTGACACCGGTTGTGATTCCGGCTGCGGGCATCGATCGTGCCTGCATAAAATCACCGACAAATTTCGCGGTGGCAACCGCGGATGCCAATCGGAATGCGGCGGATTCGAACAAGAAGCCGCTTGCTCTTGTGGGCATCATCACGGCCACAAGAAGTCCAAGAATAAATACCAACAACCGGCCGAGGCCGCGATGTACGGCTACGATAATTCCGTGGTCTACACCGGCGATGATTGGCAAGGGATTCCGCAACCAGGCATGGGCATGATGCCGATGGCCGGCGGATGTGCTGGCTGTGCCGGCGGTGCTCCGATGATGTCCATGCCCTCGACTGGCTGCGCTGGATGCGGCGGCAGTGGCATCGCTCCGACTCCCAGCGGAGGCGGCTGTGCTTCGTGCGGAGGAACCGGCAGTGTTCCGCAACCGGCTCCGGGAACCTGTGCCAGTTGTGGCGGAAATCATCCGACACCCGCGACGGTTCCGTCGGCTCCTCCATCCGGTGGCGGCTGTGCGAGCTGCGGCGCGGGAGCGACGTCCGAGTCGTTCTACAACCCAATGGGGCCAAACCATCAGAGTCCAGCCCCGGCTCCGCCAGCAGAATCAGTTCCAGCTCCGACGCCCGAAGCGGTCCCTGGCAACAATGCGGCAGGCTCTGGCGAGCAAATCCAAAAGATTCACTGGGTGCCTCGGCAACTGTGAGCGTGTGATGGCGACGAACTTCGACGCCGAACCGAGCACCGCAGACAGCACCCGAAAGTCACGACACACCGGCCACTCGCCGGTGTGTTTTCTTTTGCGCCGTTTGAAAAGCGGTTACGTTCGTTCTCCGAATGCGGTGTTGGACAAGATCGTGCCTCTCAAATCGCGGATCGCTCGCCATGACTTCCTCGCCGGAGATTGATCGTCTCGCCCCACGGATTCGACCGCCCGGTTCCGTCGCTGGTTATCAGACTTGGTCAGATCTGCTGTTCGTGCATTGGCGAGTTCCCGCTACCGAGCTTCGCCCGCTGTTGCCAGAGGAAGTCGAAATCGACGAGTTCGACGGTTCGGCCTGGGTCGGTTTGGTGCTGTTTCAAATGTCGGGCGTGCGACCGTGGTGGTTTCCAGCGCTGCCAGGCGTCTCGGAATTTCACGAGACGAACGTCCGCACCTACGTCACCTGCCGAGGCGAGCCGGGTGTGTGGTTCTTCAGTTTGGAGGCGGCGAATTCTCTGGCCGTGCGAATCGCTCGCTGGCGCTGGCGACTGAGATACTTCTTCGCGGAGATGTCGCTCGCGCGACACGACTCGCAGATCGAATACCGCAGCCGGCGCTTGTGGCCGCAACCGTTGCCAGGACACACCGATGTCGCGGCCGAGATCGGCGACTGGTGGCCGAACGGAGGACCGCAGGGCGAAGCTCGGCCAGGCACTTTGGAATTCTTCTTAGCCGAGCGGTATCTGCTCTTCACCGAGCTGGCACCGGGACGGATCGCTCGCGGACAGGTGCATCATCGGCCGTACCCGTTGCAGACCGCGACGCTGCAACGCTGCGAGCAGTCGTTACTCTCGACCGCCGGGATCAACGTCGCGACTCCGCCGGCTCACGTCCTCTTCAGTCCCGGCGTGAGCGTGGAAATCTTCCCGCTCCGCGAGATTGCCCCGTAGACAATATGGAAGGACCAGTCGCTCACGTCAGCGTGGGTTAAGTTGAGCGGAGCGTTTTGAGAGTTCCGTTCGACACAGAGCCACAAACGGGAGGACTGGTCCGATGAGTAAGCTACGGTTCGTTGGTTTGGACGTCCACAAAG
>CAMDPK010000053.1 GCA_945904015.1 Candidatus Kuenenia stuttgartensis
GGCCTACAAGAAGGACGTCACCGCCAAATGCTACGGCGGCGACATCAGCCGCAAACGCAAACTCTGGGACAAGCAAAAAGAAGGCAAGAAACGCCTCAAACAATTCGGCGAAGTCGAAGTCCCGCAGAAGGCGTTCCTCGCCGTGCTCAGCACCGGCGACGACGAGCGATAAACGTAGCCGTCATCGCTCCGCGTGACGAGCCGAAAGTTGAGCACACTCGAACAGACTCGCATCCGCTGGGACTGTTCGGCTCGTCACGCGGAGCGATGACGGCTACAGATTCGCGGCGTTGAGGCCGCCCGCTATCGCTTGGCCGTGTCAACCGCGTTACAAAATTGTGGGCAACAATTCCGAACGCGAGGGAAACACGTCATGCGCCGCACTCGAATCGCACTGTGGTTGGCCGTTTGGTTGCTGATTGCCAGATTCCATTCGATCACTCAGGCCGCCGACGAATGGATCGACCTCATCCGTCCGACCGATCCCGCGAAGTATGCGGTCCAAGGCGAATGGACGGCGACGAGCGACGGCCTCGTCACGAATGCGGCCACGGGTTCGCGGCTGGTTCTGCCCATCAAGCCCGCAGGCGAGTACGACTTCAAAGTTGCCTTCACGCGGCGAACCGGCCGGCATTCGGTGGGGTTGTTCTTCGTCGCGGGAGGCAAGCAGGCCGCGTTTGAAGTCGATGCCTGGGGCCAGCACCTCGCCGGCATTCAGGACATCAAAGGGCAGCCAATCACCTCGAACCCGACGCGCGTGTCGGATCAAACATTGGAGAACGGCCGCAAGTACACCGCCGAGGTCCGCGTCCGCCGTGACAAAGTCGAAATCTTTCTGGATGACAAACTGCTGACGACCCATCGCACGGACGGCTCCGACTTGAGTCTGTCGAATCTCTGGCGATTGCCCGATCAACAGTCGCTCGGCGTGGGAGCTTGGGAGTCCGAGACGATTTTCCACAGCGTCGCCGTTCGACGAGTCAGCGGTGAAGTCGCCTTGGCGACGACGACAACGCCCGCGCCTCGCCCTTTGCCGGCTCCTGGCGCGAAATCCTCGGCGACTCCCAAGAGCACCAGCAAGTCGGATAACTCGTCATCCAAGACGACCACGAAATCGGCGACCACATCGGGCCGTGCGCCGCGCGTGTTGCTGGTGATTGCCAACCAACACTTCTTCTATCGCGAATACTCCGAACCGAAACAAGAACTCGAACGCGCCGGCTGTGTGGTCGAGGTTGCAGCGGGTCGGAAGGCTGCGTGTCGTCCGCATCAAGGGACCGGCGAAGGAGCGGACGGCGGGGTCGTGCAACCCGACCTAGCCATCGCCGATGCGGATGCGTCGCGCTACGACGCGATCCTGTTCTCTGGCGGCTGGGGCTCTTCGATGTACCAGTTCGCATTTCAAGGGACGTACCAGAACACGGCCTACAACGGCGAACGGAGCGTGAAAGACGCAGTCAACAAGCTCATCAACAGCTTCATCCAACAAGACAAATACGTCTGCGCGTTGTGCCACGGCACGACCGTGCTGGCTTGGGCGCGAGTCAACGGCCGCAGCCCGCTCGCCGGCAAGCAGGCGACGGGACCGGTTCTCAATGGACCGGCCGGCAACTACCCCGGTTATCGTGGCTCGGCAACGCCACCTTCGCGTTGGCATGCGGAGGCCAACGGAGCACGCATGGTCGCTCCGAATTCGGTCGGCGATCCGAACACACTCGTCGATGACGTTGTGATCGACGGCAAGATCATGACCGGCCAAGACGACCCAACTGCTCGCGAAATGGGCCGACAGCTTGCCCGTGCATTGCTGGCAGAACGAGGCTCGGCGAAGTGAGTCGAGCGGATGGCGTGGGGCACGTTTCCAACGTGCCCGTGACGAGCACGTTGGAAACGTGCTCCACTTCAACGCGATCCAAAGTAGAACAGCGTCAAGCCGAGCGCAATGCGATCCACGAGCGGCGGCAGTTGCATCCCGAAGTCAAAGAGTTCGGGGACGGCAGCGACCAGGATCGCTCCGAGCACGATCAGGGCTTTGATGTCGCCCCAGACTCCGGTGATCGGTTGAGCGCGGCGTTTCTTGAACCAGCCGGAAATGGTGCCGACGATCGCACCCAGCAAATAGGCGAAGACCATGCTCAGCAGCGCCAGAGCTTGCGGCTGAAACAGCCGCCGTTCGTACCAGTTCCCTTCGCCACGAAAAAGGTAGATGCCCAGCCCCACGAACGCACCGATGATGATGGTGCGGATCGAGTTCTTGGGCAGATAGAGCGGGTGCCGCTCATTGGCGATCACCCCTTCTTGTTCGAGCTTCTGCAGCACGCTCGGCGACAGTGACACAAACCGGCGCGACGTGAAGTAATGCGCCAGCGCGATCAACAGCGTCTCAACCCATAGCACATCCAGAGGCCGATCCAGCGCGAGCCTCGTGACCACGACCCCCACGACGATCAACGACAAAAGCGCACGCACGCTGCCAGTCGGCAGGCCCAGCGGCGGCCAAGTCTTCGGTGAGTTCTCGAATTCGTTCATGGCGACCTCCGGAGGTTGGGCACTCTTGCCCGACCAAAGTAGCCCTGTCGCTCCGCGACAGGAATGCCGAAGCACCAGAAACCTTCCATTGCCTGCCGAACATGGATGCCGCAATGACACTCGGCTGTCCTGTCGCGGAGCGACAGGGCTACGAACTACTCCAGCGCGTTGAACACCAGACCCGTGAGCAACTTCGGATAAAAGAACGTGCTCTTGGGCGGCATCTTTTCGAGCTTGCTGGCGATCTGTTGGACGTGAGTGATCTCGGCTGGCGGGACCAAGACCGCGAGCTGACAACTCTTCGCGTGTTGAGCTTCGATGACCTCTTCGAGAATGTGCGGGAATTTGAACGTCGGGTTCGAGTCGGGATAGGCCCGCTTCAGACAGTGCTCGACGACCAGCTTGTGCAGCAGCGCGACGCCGAGTCCGTGCCAAGCATCGCTCTGATCGGGAGCGAGCGTTTTCATTGGCGACGCATCGGTGACTCGCCCGAACAGCCAACGACCGTCTTTGATCGTTCCGAATCCGAAGACGTTCTGGCCGCCGTCGGCCGTGACCATCTCCCAGACCTCCTTCGCGCCGGCGGCTCCGGTGCCGCAGTCCTCGAATTCAAAATTGGCGGACAGAGCGGATTTCAATTCATCGGCCGTGAGTTCTGGCAGGCCGGAGAACAACCGGTGCGTCGGCAGAATCGCGAGGCCGGGGTCGTCCATCCCGACCAACATCATCAGCACGAAGTTGGCCGGATGATTCTCGTCGATGTCCTGACCCTGCTCGATCAACCAACGGCGGTAGTTGCAAGAGGTCTCGTAGCGGTGATGTCCGTCAGCAATGAAAATCGGCTGCGACTTGAGCGAGTCGCGGACCTGATCGATCACCGCTCGGTCGCTCACCGGCCAGAAGCGATGCTTCACGCCAAGATGATCGGTTGCTTCCAGCGGCGTCAGGCCGACGATCGCCTTCTCCAAAATCGTTTGAGCCTTCGTGTCCGGATCGGGATACAAGCCAAAGACCGGCGACAGATTCAATTTCGTCGCTTTGGTCAACAGCAGCCGATCGGCCTTCGGGCCGGAGAGCGTTTGCTCGTGCGGATAGACACAGCCCTGGCCGAACTCTTCGAGGCGGCAGCGACCGACGAATCCCTTGCGGCAGTAGGTGCGGCCTTCCCAGTCGAACTCCTGGTGATAGACGTAGAGCGTGTCTTCCTTCTCGCGGAACCAAACGCCCTCGGCTTGCCATTCCTTCACAAAGCCGGCGGCTCGCGCGTATTTGTCGCCCGGCGATGTGTCTCCCGGCTCTTCGCGATTGAAGTCCACTCGGATGACGTTGCACGGATGCTGCTTGTAAAGCCGCGAGCGAAAGTTCTCGTCGATGACATCGTACGGCGGCGTGACCACGTCCGAGAGATCGCCCACCTGAGCCAAGTCGTACCTCCACGCGCGAAACGGAAGAATATCAGCCATGAATTCGTAATCCTCGTAGGGTGGGTCGAGCCGCGAGACCCACCACCTGCAAAGAGACTCTAAAAAACAAAATGGTGGGTCTCGATGCTCGACCCACCCTACGTTTTGGCGAATGCCCGCTGGGCCTCAGCCACGAAGCGGGCGAGGAGTTTAGTGTCCTTCACACCGGGAGACGACTCCACGCCGCTGGCGGTATCGACACCGTTTGGCTGCACGATGCGAATCGCGGCGGCGACGTTGTCGGGAGTCAATCCACCCGCCAGGATCAGCGGCGGCCAATCCGTTCGATCGTAATCGCGAGCGATCAAGTCCCACGGCGCGACTGAACCAGTGCCGCCGAACGAGCCATCCACGTGAGCATCCAACAGGCATCCCGCGAGTCGCACATTGAGCCGATTGCACTCGGCGAGGAACTCGGCGACCGGCTGCAAGCTGTCGCCAATGCGGAATGCTTTGAGGATCGCCCAGTCGGGATGACGCTGATGCAGATCGTGGATGAACGCCGGAGTCTCGTCCCCGTGAAGCTGAATCGCCGTCAATCCGACTTGTGCGGTGATGGACTCGATTTCGTCCCGCGAGTGATTGACGAAGAGTCCGATGGATTGCACTGGAGTCGCCGAGAGTGCCAGCACAATTGCTGTGGCGTCAGCCGGCGCGACGAAGCGCGACGACTTCGCGAAGTAGTTCAGCCCGATCGCGGATGCTCCCGCCGCTGCGGCGTCTTCGGCGGCGGCGACATCACGAATGCCGCAGACTTTGGTCCAGCCAGAAGTGATGACTGATTGGGTCATCGCAAGCGTCCTCAATGGGGTGGCACAGCTTGCTTCAAGCTGTGTGCGCAGCACCGGAAACACAAAGTTCGCGCTCGATGGTGAGTGGAGTCTGATTTTGCAAGATGCCCGCAACCGCTGTTTCCAATGCCTTCGGCACACAGCTTGAAGCAAGCTGTGCCACCCAACGCTCTCGGCTGTCCTGTCGCGGAGCGACAGGGCTACTTGGTTTCCTGCATCGCCTCGAACTTGGCGATCCATTTATCGGGGTCTTCTTCAAACGCCGCTTTGCAGCCGGAACAACAGACCCAGTACGACTTCCCTTTGTGGCTGACCTGAATCGTCCCCAAGCCTTGCGAGATCACGCAGGTTTTCTCTTTGAAGTCGCTGTCGTTGAGCGCGAATGACGTCCCTTCGCGCTGGCTGGCGACGGTGTCGAACCTCACGAAGTTCTTGCCGCGTAGTCGCGATAGTTCCAACAAGTACCGATTATTTTCCTGCTGGTTCATCACGATTTGCCAGCGGTCTTTCGCGTCGCCAGTCTCGGTCAGCAGCAGCTTAAACGTCCGCTGAGGCGTTTGTTTTTTGTCCTCGCCCGGCTTGTCGGTCGGCTCTTCGGTGTAGACCCCCTGCAGTACGCGCTGCTTGCCCTCTTTGTCGGCCACCGTCATTTGGAATTTTCCTTCCTCAACGAGATACGTCAGCCGCATCGTCTTGAAGTACGCGCCGTTCTCTTTCGTCGCCATTGCCAGCGCCGGCTGAGCACGATCGGTCCTCCAGTCCCAGACCCATTGCAGGTCTTCGTACTCTTTCGACTTGTCGATGATCGCGTGCCACGGGCCGAGCACGACTTGAATCGGCTTCAGCGCCTTCTTGACGTCGTCGAGCTGCTTCTCCGGCGGGATGTTTTTCTTCGCGGTCGTGTTCGTGCTGCTCGACGTCTCTCCCCCGCCGCCACCGAGTTTCACCGGAGCAAATGATTCCGTGGGCGAGTCCTCCTTCGGCGCGGATGATTTCGATTCACCGCTGGACTCGTCGGTCGTGCTGGAAACTTGAGCTGGTTTCTTCGAGGGTTTGCTTGCTTCTGGCTCGGTCGCACCGCCGCAACCGAGAATCCAAACGCTGACAACCAACGAACCCAACAACGCACCGCAGCAACGTGTGAAGGCAGTCATGACAACTCTTTTCCGATTTCAAATTTCAAATATTAGATTTCAAAATCAATTCACCCAGCCGCTCTCGCACCAGTTCGCCTCATTCGGCGTCGCGAGGGAATTTAGTGGCCACAACGGTCGAGTGATCTTGTCGAATCGCATCTCGTTCCAGTGCGGCGACGCACAGCCTGGGCAATCAGCGAGGAGCGATCCGGCGACGAACGGATCATAGTCGGCTCGGAACCCGGAGGGCGACTTCGCGACGACAATTCCACAGGTGCGCGGGTCGAGGCCGACCGACTCGTACAGCCGAGGCGAACTACCAGGGCCGCCTCGCTCGACCAACAGGATTTGGACGTCGCCCGACCGCACGATCGCGCCGCGGCCCATGTTCACCGGCAGGTTCTTGCTGATGTGGCCGGTCAGAATCCATTCAACGTTTTGTAGTTTCTCGACGACGCCACGGACTCGAACGGGAGACGAATACTCCGGGGCGAGCCGGCCGCCGACGTCGGCGTCGAAGACTCCGCCAACCCCGACGCGATACGCCTCGGCCACGGCGACGGGATCAACCATGAACGTGAGCGCGCCGTGCGGAATCTTGATCGCGGCGAGCAATTCGCGCAGCAGGCAGGTCGAATCGCCGGGAGCGCCGCTGTTCGTCGCGTCGGCTCCGTCGCCGATCACGATTGGATGCTTGCCGATCGCGAGTGCTCGCTTCACGACCTCGGCCGGCGGCAGGCGATCCACCGCTTCGAGTTCGTGGCGGATACTCCAGCAGGTCGAGCAAAGCTGATCGACGGTCTGTTCCCAACGGGACTCGCGGCGGCTCGTTGTCAGCATGACCGTCCAGCCAAGCTGCGGCGCGTCGAACCAAGGCATGACCATCGCCACGTTCGCGGCCAGCACGTCGTCCTCGGCTTCGAGTTGTTTGAGTCGCTCGTAAATCGGAGCCGGTGGGCCGGTGAATGTGTTGTGGTACTCGGCGGCCGTGAACATCGGCAGCTTGCGCCAAACTGTCTGCGGTTGAACGCCTCGCTTCAGAATCTTCCACAAGCCGCGCACCGCTCGTTCGCCGGTCTGCCACGAGTCGAGATGCGGCGCGGTGTGATAGCCACACAGCAAGTCCGCATTCGAGAGCATCCGCCGCGTCAGATTCGCGTGCAGATCAAACGTCGCAACGATCGGCACGTCGGGACCGACCTTCGCGCGGACTCGTTCGAGCAACGCGCCGCTCAGGTCCGGCTCGTCTTCGGCGGCCATCGCTCCGTGCAAGACCAAGCACACCGCATCGAGCGGTCCCGCGATGCGGAGTTGTTCGTCGAACGTCTCGAAGATTCGCTTCGCTGTCGCAGATTCGACCGCGCCCCACGGCCAGCAGGTGAATCGTGCCAGTCCGATCAATTCGCGCGGCGGCTCCGGCCACTGGCGAAGTCCCGACAACACGCCGCCGATCTCGCCGGTCTGCCCGTACTTCTCAAAGATGTCCGGCCCGACCGCGATCCCCCAGTTCTCGAAGTCCGACCAGCGGGTCAGATTTCGATTGAACGTGTTCGACTCTTGCCACATCTGGCCGATGGCGATCCGCATGATGAGTTCCTGTTGTCCGGCGAGCGGAGGGTGTCAACCCTCCGAGTTTTTCCGAAACAATTCTCGGAGGGTTAACACCCCCCGCTCGCCAATGAGTTGGCGGTCGGGCGCGAAATCGGATACGGGCAGCAATCCGCCGGGCAGACATCGTGATTAGGGCCGAGTGATCCAATCGCCTGTCGCTCGCAAGGCTGAGCCGATTCCGTCGCGAGTCGCTCGGCGATCAACTCGACGATCATCGCCACGAATTTCGGATGTGTGCCGACGGTCCCGGCACGGACCGTCGTCAGGCCGAGTTCCTGCGACAGCTTGGCCGCAGCGTCGTCGAGGTCGTACAGCACTTCGATGTGGTCCGACAGGAAGCCAATCGGCGCGAGGACGACTTGCGAAACCGACTGTTCTTTCAACGCTCGCAAATGATCGAGGATATCCGGTTCGAGCCACGGATCGGTCGGCCGGCCGCTGCGGCTCTGGTAGACCACCCGCCAACGATCCGCCGGGATTTCTAGTCTCTCAGCGACTAGCCGGGCCGTCTCGGTCAGTTGCGCGGCGTACTGGCAGTTGTCGGCCATCAGCATCGGAATGCTGTGAGCCGTGAAGGCAATGTGTGCCGCGTCGCGACCCTCGGTCGGCAGCCGAGCGAATGCGTTGGCGACTCGGTCGGTGGTCGCCTCCAGGAAGTCGGGGTGATTGAAGAAGACTCGGACCTTGTCGATCACTGGAGCCGCCGGTCCCGCCGCTTGTCGAGCGGCTTCGATGTTCTCGCGATACTGTCGGCAACTGGAATACGAGCTGTATCCCGCCAGCACGAACGCGAGCACTCGTTGGATTTTGACACCGACCATCGCCTCGACCGTCTCGGTCAGCAGCGGGTGCCAGTTGCGGTTCCCCCAAAAAATCGGCAGATCGACGCCGCGCCGAATCAGCTCCGGCCGTAAGACCTGAATCAGGTCGCGGACCTGCTGGTTGATCGGGCTGATGCCGCCGAAATCCTGGTAGTGCTCGGCGACTTCCAGCAGTCGCTCGCGCGGTACCGGCTTGCCGCGAGTCACGTTTTCGAGAAACGGCATGACCTCGTCCGGCCCTTCGGGGCCGCCGAAGCCGACGATCAACAAGGCATCGTAAGGAGCGGGCATCAGAAAATTGGTCCTTCAAAAGTCAGACAAGAATAGAGAGGACACCGACAGAGTCGTAGCGTCGGAGTCTGCCCGTGCTCTGCGATAATCGCCCTGCCCTCCCAAGTTGCGGAAGCTCTCGGAAAACGGTCTTTTGCGGATTCGGCCTCGCCGCTACATTCCGCCCCGCTTTGAGGAGCCAAGACGCGGAAACTGCCGGACGATCCGGCTCGATCCGATCTTAGTCGGCGGAAAGGAGTCTGCCATGCCGTATGAAACCATGCGCTTTATCCATGCGGCGCGAGTGTCGGTCGATCAGCCGTTGAGCGATACCGGAATGATCGCCTCGGACCTGCGAGGACTGACACGCGACGCGACCACGCAAGCCTTTCGGAATCTTGTCGCAGCGTGCCTGGAACACGACGTCGACTTCCTGCTGCTCACCGGCGACACGCTGGAGCAAGCCGATTACAGCATCAAAGCTCGTGTCGAACTACGGCACGGATTTGAGGAACTCGAAGACGCCGGCATCCAAGTCTTTCTGGTGCCCGGCGCAAGCGATCCGGTTTCCGTCTGGGAGCAATTCCCCGAACTGCCGAGCAATGTCACGGTCTTTAAGCCGGACTCCGACGACCCGGTGGCCGTGCTGCGAGACGGCTCAGTGATCGCCTCGATCCGCGCTCTGAGTTGGCGGCAATCGTGGTTCGCGTGGGACGACGAAGAGCCGCACGCCGATCGCACACAGCGCCGCAAGAAAGAAGCGGACGATGTGGAGAACTCGCTCGACAAGGCTGAGCCGCACAAAAACTCGCTGATCGACGAGAGTGACGACCCTGAACTTGATGGCAGCCAATCGTTGGCCGACATCGAAGCGACCGACGTCGCAACTCCCGCGCGGCACGAAGCTCATCGCGAGATTCGCCGGGTTCAATCGCCCGCTGATCTGCGACCGAATCATTTCGCCATCGCGATCGTGCGGGACGGCGTCGATCAACCCGGCAACGATCCGCAGGCCGATTACCTCGCGGTGGTCGGCGGTTGCGAGCGAACGACCTCGAAAGGCGCAGACTGGCTGATGCACTTCCCCGGCGGCACTCAAGGCCGCACGCCAGACGAGTCGGGATTGCACGGCTGCTCGCTGGTGGACCTCGACAGTGACGGCGTGATCCGCTGCCGTTTCCTGCCGACCGCGACGGTGCGCTGGGAGAATTTTGATCTCGACATCGACGCCGACACGACCTTCCAACAGTTGGTGCAACGAGCTCAAGCCACTTGCCGTGGACTGTGCGGCGTCGAATCGAAACCGGAACAGGACAATCTCGTTGCCGAGTACGGCGATGCGGCCGACGAGGATTTTGAGACCGATGCGACCGCCAAAGATCAAGCGGCGGTCTCGGAGGCTCTGCACGCTCAAGCCTGTTTCCTGCGCTGGACGATTCGCGGTGACGGGCCGCTGTTCGAAGCACTCTTCAAGGAAGAGATGCAAACCGAATTGATCGAGTGGCTCGACGACGACGTGCATTGGCCGTTGGAGGTGCCCCGCCTGCACCGCATCCGCTTACTTGCCGCCGAACCGGCCGTCACGCGGGCTGAATCAGATGCCGCCGACGAACAGCTCGATGTCCCGACCGAATACTTCTGGCGAGTCGATCAAGCTCAACCGCTTGGCAAGTCGGCTTGGAATGATCTCGGCGGCGACTCGTCGGTCGAACGAGAACGATTCGCACGCATTCAAGCAGCGAATTCCGAAGGGGACGCGGCCGTCGTTTTCAGCTTAGCTCGACGCCGCGGTTGGAAATGGTTTCGAGGGGCAAACATGTAAGGAGGATGGGCACTCTTGCCCGTCCAATGGTCGGGCAGGAGTGCCCAACCTCCAGAACACGAGTCGCACAAGGATGAGCACTCGATGAAGATCACTGAAATCGAGATCGAACAATTTGGTCCGTGGAACGAGTTGTCCCTGCCGATCGCCGGCGAAGGGCTGACGGTCGTGTCCGGCGCGAACGAATCAGGCAAGTCGGCGCTGCGGCGTTTCATTCGCGGCGTGCTGTTCGGCTTTCAAGCCGAAGACTCGCGGCGGCGGCCCAACGTCGGCGCGCTGCAAATCCGGCATCGCGGCCGGTTGTTCGAGATTCGCCGAGCCGCTCACGATGGCGGCAGCGGACTGATCACGTCGCGCTGGCTTACTCCCGCGAACGCTCCGCAATCTCACGGCAGCAGCCTGATCGAGCACTGCGATTTCGAGATTGAAGACGACGTCGAAGAGGAAACGCTGTTCGAGCCCGAATCGGCGACACTGCCGCTGACTGACACGCTGTCCGATATTGTCGGCGACCTGTCCGAAAAACTGTTCGATCAGATTTTCTCGCTGGGGTTGAACCAACTTCACGAGTTATCCAACCTCGCGGACGCGGATGTCGCGAAGGCGATTCACGGCGAAACGCTCGGCCCGTTTGGACAGACGCTGCTGGCCGCACGCGACGAGATGTCACACAACTCGGATCGGCTGTGGGATGAAGCTCGACAAAACGCGCTGCCGTCGCTGCTCGCTCGCTACGAACAACTCACCGAACAAGTCGAGGACCAAGAGCAGCGGCTGAAACGCTACGGCGACATGATCCGGCTACGGCGGCATCACGAACGTCGGCTGGCCGAACTGCAATCGCGACGCTCGCAAGTTCAAGAATCGCTGCGCGGCTACACGCACATCGAACGGGTCTGGACTCCGTGGCAGCGGCTTCGCAACTTGCAGGCCGAGTTGCTGCGACTGCCACGCATCGACGACTTCCCCGAAGGGGGCATCGCTCGGTTCGACCACATCGAACAGGAATTGCAGACGGCTCTGAAATGCCGTGAGGCGTTGATCGGCGAGGCGAAGCAGTTCCATCGCGACGCCAAAAAGATCACCGTCGCCCGCGAATTGCGTCGCTGCTCGGCGTCGATGCGGGCGTTGCTCGACCAGCGCGAGCACATCGGCCGAGTCGAAGAACGTGCACGAGCCTCGCACGCGACGGTCAAACAGCAAAAAGAAAAACTCGACGCGGGCGTCACGTCGCTCGGCGAAGTCTGGACAACCACGAAACTCGAAGCTTTGGACACGTCCGTCGCGGCCCATTACCGGCTGGTCGAAAAAGCCCGGCAGTTCCGCCGAGCGGCCTCGAAACGGAACAAGTGGAAGCAGCGACTGACTCGGCTGTCGCAGCTTTGCCAGCAGCAGTCGGCTGATCTTGAAGCGGCGGCCAAGAAGTTGCGCGGCATCAGCCTGGAAGACGCACTTCGCCGAGCGAGACAGCAACGAGCCGGTTCGACACTCTCGATTCCGATCGCACGCGCCGTTTCGACGATCAGCACGAGCGACCCGGAAATCGAACACGTGCATTCGCGAATCGTCGAACTCGAACAACGCCGCGTCAGCATCTCGCGGCAGATCGAGCGGCTTGAACCGCGACTGATTCTGCCGAAGTGGGTGCTAGGCGTACTCGGCTTCTTTGCGGTCGGCGGCATCGTATTGGCGATGCTCGGCCTGGCGACCGGCTTCGCGTCGAACGCACTGGCCGGAGCAGCGTACGCGATTCTCGGCACCGTCTGCGGTGGACTGGCCTTGTCGCTGAAGCTGCACTTCGAGCAACAAGTCCGAGACAGCCTCGCTGCGATGAACGACGAACTCCGCGACAACGAAGCTCGCCTCCGCGAGGCCCGCGAATCGTGGCAGACGCTGACCGGCATCGAATCCGCCAACGTAGTCGCCTCGTTCCACGAGGCGAAGCAAATTGCAGAAACCTCGCGAATCGAGACGACTCTCACCGGCAATGAAACTCAAATTTCAAATCTCAAATCTCAAATCGATCATGGGTCGGGCGAGCAGCCTGTCGGCTTGAACGCTGGCGGGCTGCTTTCCAATTCCGCGAGTCGCGACGACGAATTCACCGTCGAAGAACTCGAACGGCTCATCGAGTCGAAACGGGATTTGGCTCGCAACCAACAAAAGCGGACGCCGTGGCGAACTCGCTTCGAGGCGGCGTCTCAAGAACTGACGACCGCACGGCAATCGTGGTGCGACACACTCAAACAACTCGGCCTGCCGGAGAGTGTCCGTGTCGCCGAGACTTTCGAATTGTGGCAACGGCTGGCGGCGACGAACGAGTTTCTCAAGACGTTGCAGACGGCTGAGGCCGAATTCAAACGACATCTCGAAGGAGTACAGACGACTCGCAGCCGAATCGTCGAACTGTTGCATCGCCTGAATCGCCGCGACCTCGAACAGCGCACGACCGGCGAGGTCTTCCAGATTTGGGATCAAGACCTCGCGAAACTCACCGCGACGCTGCAAGAGCGACTGCGACTCCGCCGTGAGGAGCGTCACCGCCGGGCCGAAGCGGCCGAGTACTCCGAGAAAATCGACGACTTGCGCTTGCAGCGTTCGGCGCTCTTGCGGCAAGGCTGCGCGACCGACCGCGACGACTATGCACGTCGAGCGATCATTGTTGAACGTCACGAGCAACTGCATGATCAGATCGACGCGACGAAAGCCGAACTCGAAGCCGCCGGCCGAGCAAATCCTGAACTCGCCATCGTCGAGGACGACCTGTTGCGGTTCGACATGAGCAATCACGCCACGCAGTTGACCAACCTGCGGCGCGAATCCGAGGACAACGACACAGAGATCGAACGGCTCCACGAAGAACTCGGCCGCGCGCGGCACGAAATCGACCTCATGGAGGCCGATGACGAACCGTCCGACGTGCGACTGGACCGCGAGATCGTTCGCTCGCAGATCAAGGTTCTCGCTGAAGAATGGCTGGCCGACGAGTGGACAGCGCAGGCCATCGACGGCATCTGTGCCCGCTACGAACGAGTCTGTCAGCCAGGCATTCTCGCCGCAGCGTCACGACACTTCGCGCGGCTGACCTCCGGCAAGTATCGCACGCTGTGGACACCGCTGCGTCACCGCTCACTGCGTGTCGATGACGCGACCGGGACGACGTGGCGATTGGAACAACTCAGCGGCAGCACTCGCGAACTGCTGCTGCTGGCGATCCGACTAGCACTCGTCGAGGACTTCAACCGCCGAGGGATTAGCTTGCCGCTGCTGCTCGACGACGTGCTGCTGACGCTCGACCCGTCACGAGCCGCCGTCGCCGCCAATGAACTCGTCGCCTTCGCCCAGCGCGGACATCAAGTCCTGTTCTTCACCTGCCACCCGCACCTTACCAGCTTGTTCACAAACGCCGGCTGCCCGAATCTGCGACTCAGCCAATACGCGGCGGCGACCGAGCGACTGGCGGGGTAGAGCGTGGGGCAGGTTTTCAACCTGCCCGGAAACAGACACTCCTCAGACTTGAACCTGCGACCGTGGCCGATCAGCCTTTGACGATGCGGGCAGGTTGAAAACCTGCCCCACGAAAGGCCAAAAATGCTTTCCACTCGTCGCGAATTCCTACAAGCTGGTGTCGCCGCAGTTGCGGGCGCCACGTTTCTCGACACGCTCTCGGCTGAAGACCGTCTGCCGATCGTCGATTGCCACACGCACTTCTACGATCCGAGTCGGCCGGAGGGTGTCCCTTGGCCGGGCAAGGGCGATGCGGTGCTGTATCGGACCATCCTGCCGAAGCAGTTTTTGGAGCAGGCGGCTCCGGTCGGAGTCACAAAGACGATCGTGGTTGAGGCCAGTCCGCGCGTGGAAGACAACGCTTGGCTGCTCGATCTGGCCGCGAAGAATCCGTCAATCATCGGTGTGGTCGGCAATCTGACTCCGGGCAAGCCGGAATTTGCGGGGCACCTGAAACGCTTCGCCGCGAACAAGCTGTATCGAGGCATCCGCGTGAACCACAACGTGGTAAAAGCGGGACTCGATCAGCCGGAGTTTCTGGCGGACATTAAACGATTGGCCGAGCGCGGCTTGGAGCTCGACGTCAACGGCGGACCAGACATGCCCGCCGATGTCGCGCGGCTGGCCGAGAAGCTGCCGGAACTGCGGATCGTCATCAATCATCTCGGCAACGTGGATGTCGATGGTGCTGAACCACCGAAAGCCTGGCAGGACGGAATGCGTGCCGCGGCGAAACATCTGCGAGTCTTCTGCAAGGTGTCCGCGCTCGTCGAGCACGCGAAGCCGAAGTCGGGTGAGAAGAAGGTTCCCGAAGAGGTTGAGTTCTATCGGCCGATCCTGGACACGATTTGGAACATCTTCGGCGACGACCGGTTGATCTACGGCAGCAATTGGCCGGTCAGCGACCACGCCGCTTCGTACAAAACGCTCTTCTCGATCGTGAACCAGTACGTCACCGCTCGCGGCCGAGCGACGTCTGAGAAGTTCTTTTGGAAGAACGCGAACGCGGCGTACCTGTGAGAGCCGCGTCGGGCACAAAAAAGCGGGCGAGTCAGCGTCGGTGTGACGCGGACTCGCCCGGTGGTTTTTGTTGACTCGAATCAACTATCGAATGAAGAGGATCTCGCGGTAGGTCGGCAGCGGCCAGAGGTCGTCGGCGACGATCCCTTCGAGTTCATCGGCCACGGTGCGGACCTTCAACATGGCGGGGCAAACCTCGTCGCGGTAGTGCTTGGCGTGAGCCAAGATGTCGCCGCTCGCGGAGTGCTCGACCGCGTGTTCCAGTTGCTTGATGGCTCCTTCGAGTTGGCCGGTCAGTTCCGTCAACTTGTCCAGCGAACTGGTGTCGGGAGTCCGGCCGCAGCCTTTCATCGCGGCAGCGGTCTGAGCCAGTTCACCTTGATAGCGGTACGCAGCCGGCAGGATCGACGATCGAGCCATGCCCAGGCACAAGCGGCCTTCGGTGTTGATGTCCTTGCAATACCGCTCCATGTAAATCTCGTAGCGGCTTTCGGTCTCGCGCGGGCTGAGCACTCCGTACTTGTCGAACAGAGCAATCGCCTCGGCAGCCTTGATGGAGCCGAGGGCATCGACCGTGTTGCGGAGGTTCGGCAGACCACGCTTCTCGGCTTCCTGGTGCCATTCTTCCGAGTAGTTGTTGCCGTTGAAAACAACCGCCTTGTGCTGCTTGTAGATGCTTTGCACGAGCGTCTGCACCGCACTGGCCAGCTTGCCAGCGTCGCCGCCGGTGGCCTTCTCCAGTTCGGTGGCGACGTAGTCGAGGCTCTCGGCGACGATCGTGTTCAGCACGACCAGAGGACCGGAGATCGACTGGCTCGATCCGACCGCACGGAACTCGAACTTGTTGCCCGTGAAGGCAAACGGACTGGTGCGGTTGCGGTCGCCTGCATCCTTCGGCAGAGCCGGCAGCGTGTCGACGCCGATCGTCAGGTAGCCACCTTTCTTCGAGGTCTCCAGCTTGCCCTTTTCGATCTGCTCGAAGACATCGGTCAGCATGTCGCCGAGGAAGATCGAGATGATTGCCGGCGGAGCTTCGTTCGCACCGAGTCGATGGTCGTTGCCCGCGTGAGCGATCGAGGCTCGCAGCAGTTTCGAGTTCTTGTGAACCGCACGAATCACGGCGGCGCAGAACACCAGGAACTGCATGTTCTTGTGCGGGTCATCGCCCGGTTCGAGCAGATTGGCCGAGTCAGTGCCCAGCGACCAGTTCAGGTGCTTGCCGCTGCCGTTGATGCCGGCGAACGGCTTCTCGTGCAGCAAGCAGGCGAGGCCGTACTTGGGGGCGATCTTTTGCAGCATCAACATGGTCTGCTGCTGATGGTCGGTCGCGACGTTGGCGTTCTCGTAGATCGGAGCCAACTCGTACTGTGACGGAGCGACTTCGTTGTGCCGCGTCTTCACCGGCACGCCGAGCTTGGACAACTCATGCTCGGTTTCGAGCATGCAGGCCAGCACGCGATCGGGGATCGCACCGAAGTATTGATCCTCGAATTCTTGCCCCTTCGGCGGCTTGGCTCCGAACAACGTCCGTCCGCAGATGTTGAGATCCGGGCGAGCGAAGTAGAAGTTGCGGTCGATCAGAAAGTATTCCTGCTCCGGTCCACCGGTCGCGAAGACGTAGTCGGGAGTCGCTTGGCCAAAGACTTTCAGGACTCGCTGCGCCTGCTTGTTGAGGGCTTGCATCGAGCGGAGCACTGGAGTCTTCTTGTCGAGAGCCTCGCCGGTCCACGAACAGAACGCGGTCGGAATGCACAACGTCGTGCCGTTCGGGTTCTCCAGAATGTAGGCGGGCGACGTGACGTCCCAAGCCGTGTAGCCGCGAGCCTCGAAGGTCGCGCGGATGCCACCGCTGGGGAACGACGAAGCATCTGGCTCACCTTGGATCAACTGCTTGCCGGTGAACTCGCTGATCGCGCTGCCGTCGCCGGTCGGGGCGAGGAACGAGTCGTGCTTCTCAGCGGTGATGCCGGTCAGCGGTTGGAAGACGTGAGCGTAGTGCGATGCACCCTTCTCCAGCGCCCAATCGCGCATCGCAGTCGCGACGGCGTCGGAAATGCTCGGATCGAGTTTCTCGCCACGCTTGATCGTGCGTTGCAGGGCTTTGAACGCCGGCTTCGGCAGACGTGCCCGCATTTCTTTTTCGTTGAACGTGTTGACGCCGAACAGCGATGGGCTGGCGACATCACGGAAATTCAACGGTGCGGCGTCGGACTTGTAGTTGATGACGGCGGCGATGGCAGAGGCACGAGCATTGAGCGACATTTGAGCGCAACTCCTGGGACAAAATCTGGCTCGAAAACCAAAACGACTGAACAACGTCCCACGAGAAAAGTGCCTTCGAGCAACACACTCTCCCCGGAATCTCTCCTGCCGGAGCACGCCCTGTGCCGGCCCGCGATGCTCAAACGCAACCCGCTGCGCCGCATCGCTTTTTCGGAAGTCGGCCGAACTCCTCCTGACGCGGATTGCGCCGAGCCTCAGCAACCTCTGCCGCTGGCTCAGGCAACCCGCCCGACTTCGCAATCGCTCTTCGCGGCAGCCGCCAAGCTTGGTGATCGCCGCGAAGGGGCGGCATCGTAATAGTGCTTTCGCTCGCCTTCAACGCAGCACCAGGACAATGTGTTGGCGACCTCGCCGGGATTCATTTCCGCGGCTTCGCGGGTACAGTCACCGCCTCCAAAGTCAGGATGCCCGAATGAGCTATTTCCGCATTTCCGCCGCTCAAATTGACCAATTCGAGGAGGACGGATTCTTCATCGTCCCGAACCTGCTCGACGTCGAAGAGGTCACGCTGCTCAGCCAGATCGCTCGCGAGGATCGCGAACTGGCTTTGAAAAAGGCGATCCGCGCGGACGGCGAAGGAGGGGCGATCGACCTCGTTGTCGAAAACGAACTCCCGGACGATTCAATCTACAGCGCGATCGTCCGCAGCGAGCGGATCGTCAACGCGATGGAAACACTGCTGCTCGACGAGGTCTACCACTACCACCACAAGATGATTTTGAAGGAGCCGCGCGTCGGCGGCGCGTGGGCTTGGCATCAGGATTACGGCTACTGGTACAACAACGGCTGTCTGTTCCCGCATCTGGCGAGCTGCATGATCGCGCTCGACAAAGCGACGCGAGAGAACGGCTGCCTGCAAGTCCTGCGCGGCTCGCAGCATCTGGGCCGCATCGATCACGGTAAGACCGGCGATCAGACCGGAGCCGATCTCGAACGCGTCACCGCCGCACTGGAACGCTTCGAGTTGGTCCACTGCGAACTCGAACCCGGCTCGGCCATTTTCTTCGACTGCAACTTGCTGCACCGCTCCGACCAGAACAAGAGCGACCACCCGCGTTGGGCCTTCATCGCCTGCTACAACGCCAAGCACAACGATCCGTACAAAGACTCGCGGCACCCACGCTACTCGCCACTCGAACGCTGGGACGACATGCGTGTCGCGGAAGTCGGCCGGCGACAATTGGTCGCGTTGCGTCAAAACTAACCCGAAGCGTCAGCGAGGGCGAGCGCTTCGAGAAATCCCGATTTGTAAGTCTCCCGGAGCACCCGCCCTCGCTGACGCTTCGGGTTTTTTCGCGTACTCGAAAGGAACATTCTCATGCCACCTCGGCTTTTGCGATTCCTGTTTGGTCTGCTGCTCCTATGCGTCTCCGTCCCCGCAACACCGGCTGCCGACACCGTCGCAAGCGACAAGGGAAAACTCAGCGACGACAAGGCCACGCGTTGGTTTGATCTGCGAGCGCTCAACCTCGAAGGTCAGGCGTGGAAGGAAACGAAGGCTCCGTTCGATCGCTTCCCGGCCAAGGCGGAGAAAACAGTCCGCGCGGGCGTGTGGGGTCTGAGCCAGCATTCGACCGGCCTGTGTGCTCGCTTCGAGACGAATGCCGCGTCGATCAAGGCCAAGTGGACGTTGACCTCGGCGAAGCTGGAGATGCCGCACATGCCAGCCACGGGAGTCAGCGGACTGGATTTGTACGTCCGCTCGGAGGACGGTTTCTGGCGCTGGCTGGCGAATGGCCGGCCGTCCGCGCAAACGAACGAGGCGACGTTGGTGGCCAATCTTCCGCCACTGCGAAAGCCGACCGAGATTCGCGAGTTCTTGCTGTACCTGCCGCTCTACAACGGAGTCAGTTCGGTTGAGATCGGCTTGCCCGCCGATGCGAAGCTGTCGAAAGCCGAGCCGTATAAAAACGAAGACGGCACGCTGCGCAAGCCGATCGTGTTTTACGGGACGTCGATCACGCAGGGAGGCTGTGCGTCTCGGCCGGGGATGGTCCACACGGCGATTCTTCAGCGACGGCTGGATCATCCGGTCGTGAATCTCGGCTTCAGCGGCAACGGCAAGATGGAAATGGAAGTCGTCGAGCTGATGGCCGAGATCGACGCTTCGTGCTACGTCATCGACTGCCTGCCGAACCTCGAACCCAAAGAGGTCGCCGAACGGACCGAGCCGCTGGTCCGCAAGCTCCGCGAAGTGCGACCGAAGACGCCGATCCTGCTCGTCGAGGACCGCAGCTACAGCGACTCGTTCCTGGTGACATCGAAGCGCGAGCGGAACGAATACAACCGACATGCGCTGCACTCGGCGCACGCTCGGCTGCGCGGCGACGGGGTCGAGGGTCTGTTTTATCTCGACGGCGATTTCCTGTTGGGCGCGGACAACGAGGGGACCGTCGATAGCTCGCACCCAACCGATCTCGGCTTCTTTCGCCAGGCGGATGCCTTCGAGCAAGTCCTGCGGCCAATCCTGTTCGGCGAGAACGGAAATGGAAAATGAGAAATGAAGAAAAATGAGAAATGAAGAATGGAGAATGCAAAATGAAGGGTGCGACATTTTGCACTTTTCATTTTCCATTTCTCATTTTTCATTCTCAGCCTTCGCGAACGCACCGCCTTGACGGTCGAAAGTGGGCACTCGTATCATCGCCCGCCTTTGACCAAAATCCGCCGCAAGACGCCGGAAATTCTCGCTGAAAGACCGACATGAAACCTGAGCCGATGCAGCATTCCAACGCCTTGCCGAACTCCCAGTCTCCGCTGTTGAAGTGGCTCGACCAGTACGGCAACGGGGCGACCATCGTGGCCTGCGTGGCGATGATCGGCGGAGCGATTTGGTACTCGTACACCCGCACGTCATCGTCTCGCAGCGAGGCGGCTTGGGCACAGTACAGCCAAGCTCGCTCGGCCGAGGATTTCGGCAACATCGCCGACGTCTACTCGAATACGGAAGTCGGCACCTGGGCACGCTTGGGCGAGGGCGAACGTCTGGTCGATTCCGGCATCTCGCTGATGTTCACCGATCGCGAGGCCGCCTTGGGTGAACTCAAGAAGGCGGACGAAGCCTTCCGCAAGGTGCTCGGCAACAAATCCGGTGCAGACGTGGCTCGCGAGCGTGCCGCGTGGGGCTTGGCGAAATCGACCGAAGCCCAATCCGACAGCGACACGACCAAAGCCGTCGAAGGCTACACCGCGCTGCTCAACCAATTCCCAAAGTCGATCTACAAAGCTGCCGCCGAAGAACGGATCGAGTCCCTGAAATCGCCGGACGCGAAAGAGTTTTACGCTTGGTTCCACAAGCAGCATCCGAAGCCACCTGATCTCAAAAAGCCGAAGGACGGACTGCCAGAGGGACACCCATCGCTCGACTCGTTGTTGGATGACAAGCCGGAAGAGTCGAAGCCGGACGCTAAAAAGGACGCGAAGGATTCTGACGCCGAAAAAGCTCCCGAAGACAAACCGAAGAAGGACGAGAAACCGGCTGATGAGCCGAAAGACGACAAGCCCAAAACGGAGAGCAAGGACAAGGATGCCCCGGCGGATTCCAAATGAGCGGCTCCAACGTGGGGCACGTTTCCAACGTGCCCGTGCCGGACGAGCAGGTTGAAAACCTGCCCCACGAATTGCTCGACGGCGATGAGGAATCAGACGCCGTCTCCACCGAGATCGAACCATCGGTTGTCACGCTTTCGTCCGAATCGGTTCGCGTCGTAGTCGAGGCTCGCGCGCATGGCTGGCGAGTCGATCATTACCTCTCGCGGCTGTTTCCGAATTACAGCCGAGCCTTGTTTCAGCGGGCTCTCGAACAGAAATCGGTCGTGCTGAACGGCCTCGCCGTCAAAGCCGCGCGGCGGTTGCGAGTCAATGATGTGCTCGACGTGCGGCTGCCGGAACTGCCCGACAGCAGCCTGCCGCCGGAAGACATTCCGATCGACGTGCTGTTCGAGGATGAGCATCTCGTCGTGCTCAACAAGCCGGCGAACATGATCACACACCCCGGCAAGGGGCACTATCGTGGCACTCTGGCCGGAGCGTTGCAGTTTCACTTTAACCAACTCAGCAACGTCGCGGGCCAGCTTCGGCCGGGGATCGTGCATCGGCTCGACAAGGACACCAGCGGCGTCATCGTCATCGCCAAGAACAACCAGGTGCATTGCAAGCTGAGCGAACAGTTCGAGCAACGCACGACGGTCAAAGAATACCGAGCCATCGTCTGGGGCGAGGTCGCTCAAGATCGCGGTGTCATCGACACGCACGTCCGCATCAATCCGAAAGTCCGCGAGAAAATGCAGGTCTGCGACGCGGAGGGAAACGCTCGCCAAGCAGTCACGCACTTTGAGGTCGCTGAACGCTTTCGTGGTTTCACCTTCATGCACCTCAAGCCGAAGACCGGCCGCACGCACCAGCTTCGGTTGCACATGTCGCACCTCGGTCACTCGATCGTCGCCGACGAGCTGTACGGCGGCGGCAAGTGCCTGCGTGCCGCCGACGTGGACGGCAGCGTCGCTCAAGCCGAACGGGAGACACTGCTCTCTCGCAAAGCCGAGTCCGCCGCCAAGAAGTCCGGTTTCGATTCGGTCGTCGATACGTTCGACGACGTCCTGATCCGCCGCCAAGCTCTGCACGCCTTTCGATTGAGCTTTCGGCATCCGGAGAGTGGAATACCGATGACGTTCGAGGCTCCGTGGCCGCAGGACTTCGAGGCAACTCTTTCCACGCTGCGTCAGCAGCAGAAGTAGGTTGGGACTCTGTCCCGACCGGTCGGGACAGAGTCCCAACCTACGAAACACAACAAGGACCAACTCCCATGAAACTCGCCAAGGTTCGTCTCGCCGACGGTTCCGTCCGCGTGGCCAGTGTCGAAGATCAAACCGTCAAACTGCTCGACCTGTCGCGGTCGGGGACGATTCATTGTCTCGCCGACATTCTGCGCGAGGACGATCCGGTCGTGTTGGCTCGCTTGCTGATCGACGAGGCGGCTGGATCGCTACCAGCCGGAGCGGTGCGGTTTCTCGCACCGATCGACTCGCAGGAAGTCTGGGCCGCCGGAGTTACCTACAAGCGCAGCCAGGTCGCGCGGATGGAAGAATCCGAATCTGGAGCTTCGCACTACGACAAGGTCTACACCGCTCCGCGTCCGGAGCTGTTCTTCAAAGGGAACGCTCGCCGCACGTCCGGTCCCGGCGAACCGGTGCGTGTCCGAGCCGACAGCCGCTGGACCGTGCCAGAGCCGGAATTCACGCTCGTGGTTTCACCGAAGGGGAAGCTGGTCGGCTACACGATTGGCAACGACATGTCGGCTCGCGACATCGAGGGGGAAAACCCGCTCTATCTGCCGCAGGCGAAGGTCTACAACCAGTGCTGTGCTCTCGGCCCGTGCGTGCTGCTGGCCGATTCCGCCGAAGGCGGACTCGACCGTGATTCGACGAAAGTCATGCTCACGATCCACCGCGCGGGCCGCGAGGCGTTCCGAGGCGAAACGCATATCGGCATGATCGTGCGCGGGTGGGACGAATTGATCGGTTGGCTGACTCGTGAAAATGACATTCCCGACGGGGCGTTCCTGCTGACGGGAACCGGCGTCGTGCCGCCCGATGATTTCACGCTCGAAGACGGCGACAGCGTGTCGATCGAAATCACCGGCATCGGGACGCTGACGAACCCCGTCGTGAAAGCCAAGGCGTAGACGTGGGGCGCGTTTTCAACGTGCCCGTGACGAGCACGTTGAAAACGTGCTCCACAGCCACAAACAACATCAGCCCGGCCGCATCCGAGCTGACGCTTGTTCCAAACGCTTCCAACCTGTCTTCGTCGCTAACAATCCGCCGAGCTCTCCCCGCCGTGAAGAGCCTGCGATCCGTGGCTGTCCGCCGTGAACGAGTCACGAGCTGACAGTCGCATCAACCTGAGTTGTCATCCGTGTTGACATAACCCGGCAGTTGTTCGCGAACGACTCCCAGTCGATTGCGGCATCCGGTCCGGCAACACGATTGGGGGTCGGAAGTGGGGCGGTAGGGTATCGGTCGCGCGCGGAATTGCAACGAACATTTCGTGTCGATTTTTCGGCCGCGATTTGGAACTTGCAAAACAAAGTGCGCGCTTAATGCACTACTTTGTCAGCGTCCCTTTTGAGGACGGCACACCCGCTTGGCGCGGGTCGATCACGATCGCTTGCCGCAGCGCGCGAGCGGTTCCCTTGAAGCATGCTTCGCTGATGTGATGACTGTTCTGACCGTGATGCAACACGAGGTGCAGATTCATCAGCGCGTTCGCCGCGACAGCTTCCCAGAAGACCGGGACCAGTTGGCAATCGAACTCGCCGATTTTCTCGGTCGGAAAATCGACGCGAAATACGAACGCCATACGACCACTCAAATCGACGGCCGACGTGACCAGCGTTTCTTCCATCGGCAACGCGATGCTGCCGTATCGCACGATCCCCTTTTTGTCACCCATTGCTTCGGCCAACGCTTTGCCGAGACAGATGCCAGTGTCTTCGATCGTGTGATGATGATCGACGTGCAAGTCGCCGGTTGCCTTGACGGTCAGATCCATCAACGAGTGCTTCGCCAGCAGCGTCAACATGTGATCGAAGAAGCCGACTCCGGTGTCGATCTGAGCCTGGCCGGAGCCGTCGAGATCGAGCGACAAGTCGATGGTGGTTTCGGCGGTTTGCCGGTGAATTTTGGCAGTGCGTGGCATGAGCAGATTTCAAATTTGAGATTTGAGATTTCGGATCAGGCGGCACCGTCTTTGTCGGCGGGTTTCGCAGGTTCGGTGCGAGCCTTCGAGGGAGTGGCCGGAGTCGGCTTCGATGAATTGTTCGGTGAGATTTGCGGCTTGCCGGTCTGCGACTGATCGACGACGACAAACAAAACCTGCATGGGGCGTTGATCCGTTGGAGCCTGCTCAGCGTTCTTTTCGACCGCCGACTGCGAGCGGGGCTGGTTTCGGTTCAATCCACGGTTGCGTGTCTGTTGATTCTGGACCAAAGCCTCGCGGGAGAATTTCAACGTGACCTGATTGGGCGGCTGATCCTTCGCGTTCTGTGGTCCCTTGGCACCGGACTGTTCGTCTTTTTTTGCGGCGACCTTCGGCGACGAAGCGGTGCTTCTCGCGATTTTCTTTTCGGCAGGGGCTGGTGCGGGAGTTGCGAATCGGCGGGCGAGAGTTGATGCATCGAGATCGACTTGGACCTCGCCCAACTGAGCCAACTCGATCGGCTGATCGACTTCAACACTTTGCAGCATGTCGGACTCGCGGAGTTGCTTCAACATCGCAGTGAGATGCTCCGCATCGGATTCGACGAAGACTGCGTGCATCTGATGATCGACCGCCGCATTCGGCTTCGCGGCCTTGCCCGATTTTTTATCGGAATCCGCGCGAGTGATCTCTTTGTTTTTGAGCAACAACTGCAACCCCGCCAGCCCTTCCTGACGATCCACGACCGTCAGCCACACGACGGCGACTTCGTTACCTTCTGTTTGCATGGCTTGGACAGCGCCACCAATTTCGGTATCGCGTAACGCGGCTTGATCGAAGAACAGGGTTCCCGATTCACGAGTGACGACTCCCGCTGGCGGAAGCGGTGAACTGAGCGACGAATCGGCTGCGATGGAATTAGCACCAGCCGCACCGCCAAGAACGCCACTGTTCCGAGAACCGGCTGTCGGAGCATCTGCCGCCATCATTGGCGCAGCATCTCCACCGCCGAACGCCGCAGCACGCGACGAATCCACAGCAGCGATCTGCTTTCGGAGAGCGACGTTCTCTTGCCGGACTTCGGCAGTATTGCTGCTGCTTCGGTCGTCGATCGCTCGGACCAGCAACAACAACCCGGCCGCGGACGTCAACACAGCGACCGCTCCCACCCAGCGACGAGACGAACCAGCGCTGTTCGCAGTCACTCGCGTTCGTGCATCAGCTTCGTTGTCTCGCTGGGACGGGATCAGCATCTCGCGCTCGATTGCCTGCAACACCTGCTGAGGAAACTCTGACGGCAGACGCTCGCGAGGCAGTTCTTTCAGCAGCGCGGAAACCTGTCGGAACTCCGACAGTTCGCATCGAGCCTCGGCAGACGTCGCCAGCCGCTGGTCGACGGCGGCACGCTCGGCGGAATTCACTTCGCCGTCGTGGAAGGCAGACAGAAAGTCGTCGGCAGGCAGGGACATCTCAGTCGTCTAGTTCGGAAGGTCAAAACGGAAGCTTGAGCGGGAAGCCAGGATCGGTCATTTCCGGCAGGGCTGCTCAGACAAACGTCCGGTTCGGAAAGTTCCCTCGGGCACGAGCGTTGCGAAAAAACGCCGCCATTTCAATGCCGAAGTCCCGAAACGCCACCGGCGAAGGCTCAGGTTGAGGCATTTTCAGCGTGTTCGTTACAAGCCGCCCGGAAAAGTCTGCCTCGCGGGAGCGGTCAATTGGCGATGAAGCGAATCCGGTTAGCTGTGGTCATCAGCACCATCGTTCTGGCCGGAGCCGAAGGATGCTGGCTCGTTCCGATCGGTTAGGTCAATCGGCCCGCCTTGACGATTCCGGCTTGCATGACCGCGAGGAACTTCGAACGGTCGCGTAGCAGCGCGATGTTCTTCACCACATCCCCATCGACGATCAGCAGGTCCGCGAGTTTGCCGACTTCGACCGTGCCGAACTCGTCGCCGCGCCCCATGATTTCCGCACCGGTCTGCGTTGCGCACTTGATGACCGTCAGCGGGTCGAGGCCGACGTAGTTGACGAAGAACTCCAGTTCTTTGGCGTAGTCGCCGTGCGGGTTCCAGGCGAAGCCGTAGTCGCCACCCATTCCCAGCCGGCCGCCAGCTTTCAGGATGCGGCGAGCTGATTCGGCTCCGCCATCGAGCGTCTCTTGATGGCCGTCGATCACCTTTTGAGGCAACCCGAATTCCGGGCCGCGTTCGATGCTGGCGAGTTCAAAGTACAGCGCGGGGACACACGGCACGTCTCGTTGCAACAGCAGGTCCAGCGCTTCGTCGTCCATGAACGTGCCGTGTTCGATAGCGTCGTAGCCAGCACGCAAGGCGTTCTTGATCCCCTCGGTCGCTCGGCAGTGGCCGGTGACTTTCTTGCCGTGGTTGTGAGCCATGCCGACGACGGCATGCATTTCCTCGAACGTCATACAGAGAGTGTGATGATCGTTGGTGTCCGGCGCGGCGGCGTCGCCCGTCGGGTAGGTCTTGATCCACTCGACGCCATCTTTGACGAGTGTTCGGACGGCCGCGCGAGCCTCGTCCGCTCCGTTGACCAGCAGGATCAAGCCTTCCATGCCGATCTTGCGGAAGTCGGGATTCCAATCCATCAGTCCGCCGACGCCGCAGATTTCGCGCCCGCTCGAAGCCAAACGGGGGCCGAGCGTGACATCGCCCTCGATCGCCTTCTTCAGCCAGACGTCGATGTTGAACAAGCTGCCGCCGCTGCGCGCCGCCGTGTAGCCACACTCCAGCGCGAGCTTCGCGTTCGCAGCCGCCAGCAGCGTGACGTACTCGACCGGGTACTTGATATCGAGGTCTTCCAGCGCCGCGACGTCGAAATACGTCGGATGAAAGTGTGCCTCGACGAGTCCCGGCATGATCGTCCCGCCGTGAGCGTCGATGACCGTCGCGTCACTAGCGAGCAACGGAGCGTTCTCTTCTCGTCCGACGAACGTGATCTTCCCGTCCTCAATGACGACGGCACCGTTGGCGAGCGGCGCGGCTCCGGTGCCGTCCACGATTTGGCCGTTGCGGATCAATGTTGTTCCGGTCGCGGTTTGCATTCGAGGCTTCCCGTCAAAAACGGTATTACGGCGGTCGGCTTTCGGCGGACGGCTTTCGGCCGAGCATCACTCCGGCAAGCGGCCGCGTTCGATTTTCGGGAACTCGCCGGTGCAGGCTTTCATGAATTCGACGAGGTCGGTTTTATCCTCTGGCTTGAGGTCGATCTTCTTGATCTTGGTGCTCAGCCATTGATTTGGTGTTCCCCCTTTGGCGTAGTGCTCGACAACCTCTTCCAGCGTCTTCTGGCTGCCGTCGTGCATGTACGGAGCGGAGAGAGCGACGTTGCGAATCGTTGGAGTCTTGAAAGCTCCTTTGTCTTCTTCCTTGTTTGAGATCACAAAGCGGCCGAGGTCCGGCTTGTCGGCCGCCATGCCGACGCCGAGATTGTGAAACTTCTCGTCGGCGAGGTTGGCTCCGACGTGACAGGCGGTGCAGCCGACCTTCTCGCTGAAAAAGAGGTCTCGGCCACGGATCGCGCCGGCGGACATCGGGTGCGCTTCGGCAGCGGCTTTCGCGGCTTGATATTTGGCGTATGACTCCGGGTCGTCCTCTTTGAGAGCTTCCAAATCGTCGGGCTTCATGGCGAGGAACGGTCGCACCCCTTCGTAGAAGTCAAATGGTGCTGGACCGGTGACGATTGTTCGTTCGAACGTCGCGATCGCGCGGCCGATGTTGTCGATCGTCACACCTTCGTCGCCGAAGATGACTCGGAACTGCATTTCGTAGCCGGGAACACCGGCAATCGTCTCGACCGCCTTTTCGTGCGTGTTGCCCATCTCGATCGGATTGGCGATCGGGCCTACGGCTTGAGCTTCCAGCGAGGCGGCGCGGCCGTCCCAGAATTGCGAGCCGCTGAGGATGCGGTTGTAGCTGACCGGAGAATTCCGCCCACCCATCTGTCCGTTGATGCCAATGCCGAATTGCGTGTGCCTGGCGAAGCCTTCATCGGGATCATGGCAGCTCGCGCACGAGACGGTGTTGTCGGCGCAGAGTCGCTTATCGAAATAAAGTTGCCGGCCGAGTTCGATCTTCGCGCGAGTCATCAAGTTGTCGGCGATCCCCTGCACTTGGCTCGTTCCCGCCATCAGCCCCATCGGGAGGACGATCTCCAGCGGAACATGGTTGTCTGGTTTCTCCAGCCACGCTTGAATTTGATCGGAGGTCAGCGCTCCCTCGCCGGGAATTCCCGCCGTCAATTCCGGCGATCCAAGGATCACCTCGGCCGCGGCGGAATCGTCCTTCGGGACGGCTGGCTTGTCGGTCGAATTTGTGGACGCCGGTGTCTCTTGCGATCCAGTCGATGGGCTTTTGGCCGGTGGCGGAACGGGCGCGGGTTCCTTCGCGCATCCGACAAAACTGAAACTCATCAGGCTGACGCTCAGCCCACTCAGCACTCGCAGTGGCATCCTCATGATCGCTCCCTCTCGCGGAAATCGCCGACGGCCGTGTCCCATTGACCGACTGTTCCGGCGGCCCGCGATGATACAGGCCGACCGCGACGATGTCCCGCAAACAGAGGGGCCGATTGCTACCGCGAAATGCCGATCGAGAAATCAAGTTTCGGAGGTTCCGCCGGCGTACTCCGAGGAGCCGCGGTCTCGTCGATGACCGGAAACGCACCGACTTGGCTGCGCAGATCGAGGATCCCTTCGGCCTTCGTCAACGAAACATTGCTAAGCTCTTCCACCCAACCCTCGCGATCCGCGTCGGACAAAGTGGGAAGCTTTCGAGCGATGAGCTTCCGCAGCAGCTCCCGACGCTTGGCAGGATCGCTTGCCGCTTCGGACTCCGAAATCGCGCGGCTGCGGGGGGCAAACTCATCGAGATCGTTGATCGGAACGTCGGCCGTTGCCGTGCCGGCACTCGCTTCGCGCGACGCCGTGTTGCCGATCACCCAGCGATGCAACAGAAAATTCCCGCCGACGATACCGCAGACCAAACTCAACACCAAAGTGGCCTGAAAGGCCATGTCGCGCCGTGTCATGTTCGCCTCCTTGCGAATGGCTCGCGCGTCGCGAGCCGAACCGAGATTTATTGTCGGCGAACGCTATCGTTCGCTCCGAAACCCGACAAGACGGATCGCCACTGCGTCACAGTGCTCCGCCGGAGAACCAGAAAATCCTTCGATGGTCTGCCATCTGGATCACGCGGAGCAACGCCTGACGATTACTCCAACTCGTGAACGTCGCGCATCACGCCGCGCGGAACACAGACGACCAGCACCGTCAGATCGCCAACCGCTTTGTGCTTGACGCCTCGCGGGACGTAGACGACCACGCCCTGGTGCAGTTCGATCTCGGTGCCGTCGAGCGTCATCGTCCCTTGGCCGTCGATGACGTAATAGAACTCGTCGGTGTGAGCGTGGTAGTGCAGCTTGGCATCATGAATCTTGACCTGATGCACCTCGCCCGCCGCACCGTCTCTCTCTTCGATCAGGCAACGAATCTCGCCACAGGTTTCGGCCCACGGAGTAACTTCGGCCGGGTCGCGACGCAGGAAGCTGGATGGCTGACACATCTGTTTGCTTTTCAAAAGGCGGTTGACTGTTTCCCGCGCCGCTGGTGAATACAAGTACGCTACGATACTCGACGTGGGATTGGCATTCGTCACGAGGACAGGACACAAAGGGGATCAGGACATGGCGACGAAGTCAAAAGCAACAGCAGAGGTCTTTTTCACAACTCTGCGAGCGCTGTCAAAACCGGAGCGAGACGAAGTTCTCGTCCGGATCGCACATGATCGGTCATTACGACAGGATTTGCTCGACTTGGCAACCATTGCTGAGCGACGGCCGGAACCAGCTCGCTCTTTTCGTGAATCCCTCGAAGGTCGGCGACGATGACAGGCCGTTCCAAGTATGCGGTTCACATCAAGCGATCGGCACGACCACATGATTTCAATTCCAACGGCTGTCTGGGCGCATCATGTCGGGGATCTTCTCGCTTGGGGGGGAGCGTTTCTTGGGGGAGCTTGGTTGTATCGGCGGTATCCGGAGGCGGTGCGGCGGTTGAGTCGGCAGACGGAGCCGTCGTATTTCATTCAGTTGGCGGTTGGAGGGGTGATCGGTGCGTGGCTGTTTGGCTCGTTGAATTCGTTGCGATCGGAGATTCCGACGATGTCGCACAGCATCGCCGGAGCGTTGGCTGGGGGCATCACGGCTGTTGAGTTGTGGAAGTGGCGACGCGGCGTTCGCACTTCGACGGGGACGCCATTTGTCATTCCGATTGCGGTCGCGATTGTGATTGGCCGTTGGGGGTGTTTGTTTGCTGGTTTGGATGACGGCACTTTCGGGTCGCCGACCGATTTGCCTTGGGCCGTTGATTTGGGTGACGGCGTTGGCCGGCATCCCGTGCAGATTTATGAATCGGCGGCGATGCTGTTGTTTTTGCTGGTGTATCTCGCCGCGTTGCGAGCCGGACGGGCTTGGCCGTTGAAGATTGGCTTTCATGTGTTGATCATGGTCTACGCGGGGCAGCGATTCGTTTGGGAATTCTTCAAGCCGTACCCGCTCGTTTGGGGTGTCTTCAATTCGTTTCACTTTCTGATGCTGGGGTTCGTGGGATATGGCATCTGTTGGATCATCCGCGAGACTCGCGCCAAGCCTCTTCGAGCGGAGGGTGTCGCCATACCTCTTTCACAGCCAAACGACGAGCCTCTGTGAAACGTGCTTGAGGCTCGTGCCGACGAAGGTGCTCATCGAAGACGATTGCGTTTGGTATCTGAAACGCTGTCGCCAGCACGGCGTGCAGAAGACGAAAATCAGTGACGATGTGGCGTACTGGCAGTCACAAAAATCCTGGCTCAAGCCTGGTGATCGACCGCTCGCACCGCAGACTCAGACCGAGCACGGTTGCCCGTTCGATTGCGGGTTGTGCCCCGATCACGAACAGCACAGTTGCTTGGCGATTCTCGAAATCAATCAGGCGTGCAATTTGGCCTGCCCGGTCTGCTTCGCGAATGCGACCGACGTGCATGGGAGTCATCTGCCGCTGGCGACGATTGAAGGGATGCTCGACACGCTGGTCGCGAGCGAGGGCGAACCGGATTTGGTGCAACTCTCCGGCGGCGAGCCGACCATTCATCCGCAGTTCTTCGAGATTCTGGAAGCCGTGAAGAGGCGACCGATTCGGCATGTCATGATCAACACGAATGGCGTGCGGATCGCTCAGGACCGCGAGTTCGTCGCGCGGCTCGCCAGCTACGCGCCTCGACTCGAAGTGTATTTGCAGTTCGATTCGCTGAATGACGCGGCGCTCGTGAACTTGCGCGGCGCGAAGCTCAGTCATATCCGGCAGCAGGCGCTGGAAAATCTGGAAGCGGTCGGTCTCTCGACGACGTTGGTGGTCGTGGTCAAGAAAGGGATCAACGATCGCGAAGTCCCGAGCTTGATTCAGCACGCGCTGAAATGGTCGTGTGTGCGAGGCGTCACGCTGCAGCCAATTCAAGACGCTGGTCGCAACGACGGCTTCGATGGCAAGACGAACCGCATCCTGCCGAGCGAACTGCGACGCCTTGTCGCGGAATCTGGTGTCTTCGCGTTGGACGACATGATCCCGCTGCCGTGCAATCCCGATCAAATCTGCATCGGCTACGGCTTGCGACAAGGCCCGTCCGTGACCCCGATCACGTCGCTGCTGCCGCGCGACCTGATCCTGCAAGGCCCCAACACCATCAGCTACGAAGCCTACCCGGCTTTGCGCGACGGCATCCTCAACCTGCTGAGCCTCGCGACATCGCAAGCGAACACGGAAGAGAAGCTCGCGAGCTTGTTGTGCTGCTTGCCTCACGCGATGGTCCCGTGCGAACTCCGTTACGCCAACAGCTTCCGCGTCGTCATCCTGCAATTCTTGGATCGCTACAACTTCGACATCGCGACCGTGAAACGAAGCTGCGTCCACTTCGTACAACCCAACGGCCAGATCATCCCGTTCGACACCTTCAACACCTTCTACCGAGACGGAGCCGAAGGTGCCGCCGTCCTCTCCGAAGCTCGCCAAGGAGATCGCTCATGAAACAAGTCTTTGGCTCGATCTTGCTGGCCGTGGGAATCTTGATTGCCGGAGGCAGCGGATTGTGCTCGCTGGTAGTTCTCGGAGGCGGAATTTCCAATAACTTCGGCGAGACGCTTGGCATCGTGCTTATGGTTGGCGGGATTCCATTTGCAATCGGACTCGGACTGTTTTTCATCGGTCGTGCCCTTGTGCGACAAGCAAAATTGGAAACGAACGAAAAAGCGCCGGCCAATGTTCAACAACGGACAACGCCAACAGCCGCAAAAGAACCGGAACCACCAGCGTCACCCGATGTCAGTTGAAATGGCGGGCGAGGAAGTGAACGAATCGTATTTTCTTTGCGTCATCGCGTCTTTGCGAGACACAAAGACAAGACGCAAAGCAGAAGCGAACCGGAGTGGTGTGATTGAAGTATTCATGGCAGGTTGCCTTTGTGCTTCCACAACCGGTCCTTGAGTTGCGGAAAGAGTTCGAGCGCATTGTCACGCATGATCTGTCGGCCGATTCGATCCGCGTGCTCTTCGATCAGATCACCGCGATCGACTTTCTCGGCCAACACTTCAGCGATGCACTGGCGAGTGATCTCGGTCGAGCCGTAAATCCCTTCGCCGTGATTGCAGTCGCCGCCCCACATGATGCGGGTCGAAGGCATTTGCTCCAGCCATTCGTGGTAAGCCCGTTTGCCCATCGAGTAGCTGAGGCTCGGCAGCCAGACGCTGTCGATCCAGACGTGCGGCCAATGCCGCAGCAAGATCGCGCCGGTCTCGCCGACCCACGGGAACCCGCCGTGAAACAGAATGAACTTCGTCTTGAGATTCGCCTCGATCAAATCGACCAGCAGCAGCGGGTTCGAGCTTTGAATGCGGCCGTGCCCGGTGTGAATCTGGAACGGCAAATCATATTGCGCACTCAGCTCGCACAGCCGCCAGAAGATGAAATCTTCAAAATCCTTGATCTGCTCCGGCGTCAGCGCGGAGGCCCGTTTGCCAAACGCCACCTGAGCCCGCTCCCTCAGCACGCGGTCGAACTTGAGCGTCCGCTGGTAGGCCAAGGTCGATTTCAGACAGACCGCCCCTTTGTCTTTCGCTTCGAGAAACAGCCGGTCGATCACCTTCAAGAAATCGTCAAATGATTTCATCGCCAGGCCGTGCTTGGTCGCGAACTCGTAGGGGCTGTCGAACGGGTCGTTGAATTCCGACGCATGAAATCCGCGTACCAGCGGCGTCACGTTGAAGACGAGCACTTCAAAAGGGTACGTCGTCTGAAACGAGAACTTCGCCCAGTGCGGATCGTTGAACATCAACTCGATGTTGGACCGCTCGGTGACGACGTGGTGCAGCCATTTCTGGTCGCGGTAGTTCTCGAAGATCTTGCGATCGAGTTCTTTGGCTTGAGCATCGGTGACGCGGTCCCAATCGACGCCGTACAAATCTTTCAGCGCGATCTGCGTGTAGCGGTAGAAGCTGGTGGCTCGCGAGTTGTCCCAATCGTCCTTCGCGTCCTTCCACCAATCGTCGAACTCCATCTTCGGCTGCCACGGAGTCAGTCGCCCAACCTGAGTCCAATAGCTGTTGCCCCAAATGCTGGAGAGGTTCATTCCCTTGCCAAGTTTCGTCTCACGATACCCCGGCAGCTTTTCAAACGGCCAAAGATGATCGTGCGTGTCGATGGCCGGCACCGCGTCGATCTTCAACTTGATCCGCTTGTAGGTTTCAGTCTGCCGAGTGGCCTGAGCCGGCACCGGCAGTGGCACGATCAACCAACTTGCGACGATCACCAACATCACCAAAATTCGACGAAGCATGACAATCCCTTTCTGAATTCGCTGCGACAATCTGCGTCCTCTGCGTTTCAAATCCGGAAATCTTGAAACGCAGATTGTCGCAGGGCCGGGCGACGGCATCGTATCGCCATTCGCAGAGTTTGCGATTCCTGGCGGGTTGTCTATAACGCGCCGCGATCCCGTTCCGACAGGAGATTTTGATGACGACTTTCACCAAGGCTCTGACCACCAACGAACTGCGAGCAAAGATTGCTTGCGTCCCGCGAATTCCACTGGCGCACCTGCCGACGCCGTTGGAGCTGTTGCCTCGGTTCAGCCAGGCCGTGAGCGCGAATGGACCGCGCGTGTGGATCAAGCGAGATGATTGCACGGGGCTGCTGTTTGGCGGGAACAAAGCTCGGCACAATGAGTTCTTGATCGCGGACGCGCTGGCCAAAGGAGCCGATTTGGTCGTGTGGGGCGCGGGGGTGCAGAGCAACAACTGCCGGCAAACGGCTGCCGCGTGCGCAAAGGTCGGACTCGATATCCATTTGGTGCTCGGTCGCGGCAAGCCGGCGAGTGGGCCGGATGTTGTGCAAGGAAATTTGTTGCTCGACCAGATCGTGGGCGCGAGTGTCGAGATCGTCGAAGAAGCGGTCGGTCCGGCGCTTGATCGGAAAATCACCGAGGTCGCCGAGAGGTTCCGAGCAAAAGGCCGCAAGGACTATGTGTGGGATCGGCCGGTGGTGTTGCCGCTCGCCGCGCTCAGCTACACGCTTTGCGTCGCTGAGATTGTCGAACAATCGTCTGCCAGCGGCTTTCAGCCGGCGGCGGTTTACGTTTCGTCGTCCGGTTCGACGGGGGCCGGCGTGGCGCTCGGGGCGAAGGCGTTGGGGCTGCCTTATCCCGTGAAGAGCATCGCTCCGATGATCTGGCCGTGGGACAGCCAACAAGAGTTGTCGGCGACGGCGAATCGCGCTGCGGAGTTAGTCGGCATCGAAACTCGACTGACGCCGGACGACATTCTCTTCATCGGCGACTATCTCGGCCCAGGCTACGGCCAGCCTTCGGACGCGGGCATCGAGGCGATGACACTGCTCGCGCGGACCGAGGGTCTCTTGGTTGAACACGTCTACACGGCGAAGGCCCTGTCGGGACTGATCGACCACATTCGCGCCGGCCACTTCCGAGCGGATCAAGACGTCGTCTTCATCCACACTGGCGGCACTCCGGCGATCTTCGCGGAAGCGGAAATGCTGGCAGCGCGGATTCCTCGGCGCGAATTGAACTGAGCTGGAACAGGCAGCTTGGAATCCTGACCCACGTTACTTCTCAGAGTCAGCCAGCTTTTTGGCGAGTGGTTTCCAATCCACCTGCGGCGCGTCGGCCCAGAGGTGTTCGAGGTCGTAGAGTTCGCGGCCATCGGGCGAGAAGACGTGCAGGACGATGTCGCCGTAGTCTTGCAGAATCCACGTTTCGGAATCGCGGCCCTCAACACCGACGCGCGGACGGCTGCCGCGTTTCTTCATCAATTGCTCGACTTCTTCGGCGATGGCACGCATCTGACGTCCGCTGGTTGCGGTCGTGACGACGAAGAAATCCACGATTGGCGTGACGAGTGTCATGTCGAGGACGAGGGAATCTTTGCCCTTGAGGTCTGCGCACGCTTGCGCGGCCAGGCTGGCGAGTTCGCGGCTGGCTTGCTGACGCTCGGCCAAGGTGGATGCGGCAGGTTTGGAACGAATGGAGGTGGCGATGGGGGTGTCTCCGAGTCTTCGCGACTCAACAGAATAATTCAACACAGAAAGATTCAACAAAACGAAACCGGCCAACCTCGTTCGCGAAGCGAAACCTTCGACGGGCGAGATTGGCCGGACATGCTCTCGGCTCAACAACCGAACTGCAAGGAGACCACCGGATCAAGAAGAGCCGTACTTGCGATTAAAGTCCTGTTGAATATTAGGCACGCGGTTGAGTTCCTTCTCCCAAAGCTCTTTGAGAGGAAACTCTTCAGGCTGGACCTGATTCTTCAATTGATAAATCTTTTGCCAGAGCATAATGCCCCAGAGTCCCTCCTCCATAGTGGTGTCATCGCTGGCGAGGTCATTGTACGCGTTAAGCATGATCTTGAAACGAGCGAGTCCCGATTCCAAAACCTCTTGCGCGGCGTCGACGTCACCCTTCTTGAAGAGCTCTTCACCCTCGAACAGATCACTATGCACGCGAGTTGTGTTTTGCTGCTTCTCCGCGTGCGCCTTCGTCCTCCAAAAACGATAGTTGCTCACGTTTTGATACAGGTCGAGTTCGCGTTCTACGTGATTGCGGTCCTTGCCGGACGCCGTGATGATCTGCTCCATCGCGGATTCCGAGGCGGGAGCTTCCATGAAGATCTCGCAATCGCCGGTTTGAAACCGCATCTGACCGAACACCTCGACCCATTCGTGATAAGCGTCATCCCACGCTTTGCGAGTCGTTTCATCAAATTGCCCTTCTCGTTGCAACGCCTCCGCATAGTCCAACTGCGAACGTGCTGGATACGAGCGGAACAGACAATCCATCATGATGTGTTGCTCGTGTTTCTCTTCCGCATCGTTGGCCTTTTGAAACCAGTCCTTGGCGGCGAGGTAGTTGTCCTTCCGATCGGGGTTGATTTCACTGTCTGGTCCCCCGTGGTAGGTGTCCTTGTCGGGATCTTCCTTGAAGAATTGGCGGAACTGCTTCCATTCGTCGGAACGGCCAATCTTCTTGCCGAGTGTGTTGCCGGTATCCCAGTAGACTTCCGGATCGAGACGATTGCGCTCCGCACCCTGCATCAGGAACTTCGCACCTTCTTTCACCCAGAAGTAGCGGTCCTCGACAGCGTCCCACTCGGCCGACACGTTGTAGGCCAAATTCCAACCAAGATAGCGCCACACCTGAATGTAGTGTGGCTGCAGCAGGATGACCGACTCGGTCGTGGCCCTCATCTGCGCCCACTGCTTTTGATCTCTCTGCGTGTCGAGCTGCATTCGCAGCAGGTTCACAGCGACACCGCGCATCCCCAGCAATACCAAATTCATGGTGGCACTGGTTGGATCAACCTTTCCCAGGGTGCTCTCTCCCAGGTCGTTCTCCTGTCGCAATTTCGCGAGCATGCCACCGGAGCCTGCCTCATCGGTCGCCGGCATCCCCAACACAATGATGGGAAGCATCAACACGACTATGCCGATCAAATACGCCAGTTTGCGCTGTTGCGCGGTGAGTTGTTCAATCATTTTGCTTCCAACTCTCTCAACGTCAGGCTGTAGTAGCCAACCAACAAACAGGGAACCAAATACCCAATCGTGATGGCCAGGCTGCGGAAAATTGCCACGTTCCAGGGGACATCAAATCCGTTCGCCACATAAGGTGACATGACGAACGAGGTGAGGTCCGGGATCAAGTGCTGCATCAGCCACAAGCCAGCGAGCATGACGTTGTCGATGCCTTGCATGATCTTGATGCCAATGTTGTCAGGCAGCTCCAACGTGTCGTTCATGTGCGTGACCAAGCGATACCAAGATTCGATTGGTCCGCCTCCCTTTTGCACTCCGGTAATCAGCTTGATCATGAACTCACGGAAGCCTTGTCCAATGATCAGCAGGCTAAAGGTCAACAGCGTGGCCACCGGGCCTTTGACGAAAGTGCTCGATGTCACTCCGATGCTGACAATGAAGACCGTCAGCAACCAAATCCCGAACACGGCCTTGAAATAACCAACCGCGAATGGCCGATCAGGGAGCCGGATGAAAAAGTCTGGACGAGCCATTCCGAGATACTGCCCGACGTCGAGACACTGCACTTCAATCGTCAGAGAATTTTGATCGACGACGTCATCGAACAAATCAACCGTGCGTTTTTCCATTCGGGCTTCGTCGTAGAACGAGAGTTTCCGTTCGAGGTACTGCTCGTTGAGATTGAATTCTTTGATTTCGAACGAATCCAACGGGACACGCAAGTCTTTGGTCGGATTGACGAGGACGTACCGGACCAGCAGGGACTGTCCCATCCGGCCCTTGTGAGTGCGAAAAGCCTCAAATCGGGATTCCAGTTTGATACGGTCGACGGGAGCGTCTACCGAAAACTTGTATGCCCCAGATGCTTTCGAACCACCCTCGATGTAGCTGCGAAATTCCCAGATGTCACCGGTGTTGATCCCCTTCTCCGAAACGTTTCCTTCGCGGTCGAGGAACTGCAATGTGCCGTAGACCGGAACTCGGCAAATCAAACTGGCGTTGTTGGGAACTTGCCGCAGAATCCACACGTACCCAACGATCCCCATCATCGCGACGATCCCTGCGGCAATCGTTGCGAAACCCAAGATACGCCCCATCACGATTTCGTTTCGACGAACTGGTTTCGTCACGACTGTGTGAATCGATCGAACTCGGATGTCTTCCGGAATTCCCCAGCAAGACAGCAGCAATAATACGGGAATCGTCAGCCAAGAGACCGTGGTCAGCGCGAAACTGACCGCATTCTTCACCTGCAAATCAGCGCGCAAATCGGAATCGAGGAACCATCCTGCGAACATCATGAGAAACGCAAACACGACGAACACCAACAACGCTTTGCGGCGCACGGCTTCAATGATCGTCAGCCAGGAAATCGCCCAGATTCGCTTCGGCGAGAGATTGACGAAGTCGTGCAACCCTTGCCGCACTCGGCCCATCACGGCCACTGGCCCCGAGACGCCGTAGATTCCCAGTGCAATCAGAACCGTGGCCGCGAAGATCACGCCGATGAAACTGCCAAACACCAACAACCAGTGCATGAGGCCGTTTTCAATGTTGCTGAACAGGAGGAATGGCTTGGCATCAAAATTCATGGTCGCTACTCAGAATTCCAGAGAGCTCGAAACAAACACTCACACCGCAGGGCGACTGGCGAACGCGCCGCGAACACCAAAATCATGATTTCTCGGAAGCCGCGGGGACAAACCGTTGACCGGGACGCTCTTGGCTTTTCTGGACCGTTTTGAGGAACAAGTCTTCAAGGCTGTTCGTTGGATGTCCGTGCCGCAAAAGTTTCGCATTGTGCTTGGCCAGCACCGCTTCGACATCCGCAACCGCTTCCGGGCTGAGTTTGGAAGTCAGCAACTCGGTCTCGTGCTGCTCTTTGAGCAAGTCGTCGACGCGACCGAGTTCTTTCAACTCACCGGCATACAAAATGGCAATCCGATCGCAGACGTCCTGCACATCGGCCAAAAGGTGGCTGCACATGACGACCGTCTTGCCTTCGTTCTTCAGCTTGACGATCAAGTCCTTCATATCGCGTGAACCCAGCGGATCGAGGCCGCTGGTGGGTTCGTCGAGCAAAATCAGGTCCGGGTTGTTGATCAGCGCCTGAGCCAAGCCGATGCGGCGGGTCATCCCTTTCGAGTACTCCTTCAACTGCCGCTTGCGAGCATTTTGCAACCCGACCAATTCGATGAGTTGATTCGACCGCTCCTTCCGCTGTTGCGGGGACATGTCGAACAGCCGGCCGTAGAAGTCGAGCGTTTCCTCGGCGTTGAGGAACCGATAGAGATAGGATTCTTCCGGCAGGTATCCGATCCACTCGTTCTTGCTGACGTCGGAAGCCGGTTTGCCGAGGACGGTGATTTCCCCCTCGGTGGGAAACAGCAGACCTAGCAACAACTTCATGGTTGTTGTCTTGCCGGAGCCGTTCGGACCGAGCAGTCCGAAGACTTCCCCTTTTTTGACGTCCAAGCTGAGCGAATTTAGGGCGCGAACTTTTTTCCGCCCCCAGAAGTCGCGATAAATCTTCGTCAGGTTCTTAATCTGAATGACTGACTGTGTCTCCATCGACCCGCACCTTGAATATGAACGACGAAAGGATGACTGAAAGACGACGCTGGCTTTGCAAACAACAAAGCCAGCCAAAGATCATGAGAATTGTGCCGCGAGTACGTACTCTGTGACCGCTGTTGTTGGGCAGTTCTTGAGTTGCGTCACAAAAACCAATTCCGTAGCTCGCAGGGCGGAGGACTCTAAGGCCGCTCCGCCAACGTTGCAAGTTTCTGCGTTGTCGCTGGTAACGTCTACCGACGGTTCGTCGGTTCCAATTGCTGGATTGACTGTATTACTTGGGCCGCACGCCAATGTGCTCGCCCGCTGACAAGGATTCCCATGAAATTCGCCATCTGCCAAGAACTGTTCGAGAATTGGGACTGGGAACGCCAATGTGCTTTCTCTGCCGAATTGGGTTACACCGGCCTCGAACTGGCCCCGTTCACACTGGCCCCGCGGATCACGGACGTCTCCGCCGAGCAACGCTGCTCATTGCGTGCGACCGCCGAGCGGCACGGGGTACAGATCATCGGCTTGCATTGGTTGTTGGCAAAGACCGAGGGCTTCCACCTCACAACCGCAAACTCCAGCGTCAGACACGCGACGTCGCAGTATCTGATGGAGCTCGGCAATGCTTGTGCGGACTTCGGTGGCGACTTGATGGTGCTTGGCTCGCCAGTACAGCGCAACCTCGAAGACGGAGTCTCGCTCGATCAAGCATTTGAAAACGCCGCCGACGTTTTGCGCGGCTGCATGTCCGCGCTGCGCGATCGAGGAGTTCGCATCTGCCTCGAACCACTGACTCCGAAAGAGACCAACTTCCTCAATACTTGCGCTGACGCGATGCGGTTGATCGAGATGGTCAACTCACCAAGTCTCGTGTTGCATCAAGACGTAAAGGCGATGCTCGGCGGCGAGTCCGAGCCGATCGAGACCATCATCGAACGCTTCGCTCCGCACGTCGGACACTTTCATGTCAACGATGTGAACTTGCTCGGCCCTGGTATGGGGCCAACCAATTATGCCCCGATTTTCCGGGCTTTACTGCGAACAAACTACTCCGGCTGGATCTCAGTGGAAGTCTTCGACTATCGACCTGGTGCCGAGAAGATCGCGAGAGACAGCATTCATTACATGCGTAGCGTGCTGAGTCAGTTGTCGAAGTCTTGAGTGCGATTTCGACGTGACGATCACATCGCTGTATGTGATCGTCGAGCACCGTGATGCTGTTCAACTCACTTCATCGCGAACTCGATTTCGCATCGTCAATGCGCTCGATGGATTGAATGGACTTCGTATCGCGCTTCCAGCGCGTCAAAAACATCTCGTCACAATCTGTGCAAATCTGTCAAGAATTGGGTTGCAGGAAATAAAAAAAGACGTCAGGATGATCCGCGTCAAGTGTGCGCAACTTGCAACGGATCGCAGTTGTCACCCTCACGAATCGAAACGAGATTCATTTCACGCTTCGCTTCGCTGAAATCGGAACGACGAACATTCGCGGCAGGAGGCTCACAACGACCTATCACGGTTGGTAGGTCGGACACCAAGGTGTGGTGTTCGTCAAACTCGTATCAGCCCGGTTAGCCAAGCGAGCGAGACGGTCACCCAGTTTGCTCTGTAAGGAGTGCTACTGTGGCAAAGAAAAAGGCTGCG